>NZ_ANOG01000777.1 GCF_000346295.1 Rhodopirellula maiorica SM1
ACCAACTCCCCGCAGTGCAGCATCTCGCTGCCCCAATACGGGTTCATCAATTCACCGCCCGGCTGCATCCAATCGCCTCCGTCACCTGGCACCATCGGACAATAGTAGTGCGACAGTGAGTTTGCGGTTTCAGGACCGCGTGCGACTGCCGCGGCACGCAGCATCGCGTGACTGACTCCTCGGAACGCTTCCCGCGCAGTCTCGATCGATCCATCCATGCGTCCTGCACTGCGTCGTGCCGCCGCCAACTCTTTCTGCGCCCCATCAGGCACATCGGCCGCGAGTTCCAAACGCGACAGATTCTCGTGCAATGAATTCAACGAGACGGGTGAGGGAGTCGTGTCAGCCGCCAACGCACTTTGAATCTCAAAGTAGGCCTGATAAGCATGGTCAAACCACTGGCCACTTTCGCCCGCGAGTACGATCGGGTCCACGGCAGGCAGCTGTAACGGGCCCGGTGCAAAACGTGTCGCTCGACTGGGATCCATCAGTGACGGATTGCCCGCAAGTTGCATCTGCGAATCGATCAAGAAGTTGCCTTCAGTAGCCACGGTTTCGCCCGCCGCTAACCCTTCGACAATCACCGCCTCGTCCCGATTCATCGCACCGAGGGTGACTCGCCGAATCTCAAAACGGCCGGGTTCCGTTTCCACGTACAGCACACTGTTGCTGCCGGCTAATAGCACAGCATCGCGAGGCACCGTCACCACTTTTTGCTGCGGCAACGGCGTCGGCGAGAACCCCAATGTCGATGTTGGCACCAAGTCCATCCCACACAGCGGACACTCGCCGGATTCATCCCGGATCACTTGCGGATGCATCGGGCTGATGTATTTGCCTGCCAATGCAGGATCATAGACGAGGTCCGTGGCGACTGTGGGAACGGTAATTCGCGCGGTTGCGTAGTCGCCCGGCCGCAGTTTACGGTCAAAGTTCAGGATCTCCACTCGTACGCGAACGGTCCGAGACCGAGGGTTGACGATGGGATCGATAAAGGCCACGCGGCCCGTAAACACTTCGCCCGGTCGCGATTGGATTTCCGCTTCGACTTGTTGGCCAAAGCGAACCGCCGACGCATCGTCGGGAAACAGATCCAACATCAACCACACCGACGACAAATCTGCAATGCGATAGATCTTTTGTCCCGTTTTGACGTAGTCTCCTTCGACCGCTGATTTTTCGATCACGGTGCCGGTTTGCGGCGACTTAATGCGGATACGTGATTGCGGTTTCCGGCTCTTGCGAAGCTGTTCAATTTGGGTCTCAGTCATTCCGAGTTCCGTGAGATTCTGTCGTGCCATTTCGTTCAAATTCGTCTCACTAGCAGCGAACCGTCCGATCGAACCGCCGTCCATACTGGAGATGAATTCGGTTTGCGCCGAATAGAGCTGCGGGCTGTAGATCAACGCCAAGTCGTCTCCTTTGTTGACTCGGACACCTGCGTAGTTGGCGTACATTTCTTCGAGGCGTCCATCGACGTAGGCCGAGATGGTCGCCAGTTTGCTTTCGTCGTAATCGATCGAACCGATCGTGCGAATCACACGGTTCAGACTGCCTAGTTTCGAGGTCGCCGTTTGAATTCCGACCAAACGCCGAGCCGCCGCTTCGATCGTGACCGATTTTCCGTCTCCGCCGCCACCGCCAACCGCCTCGACCAATTCCATCGCGCAAACGGGACAGCGTCCTGGTTCGGTTGACGGCGGAGTGCACATCATCGGACAGATGTAACGTTTGTTTGCATCGCCCTGACCGGACTGTGAAGCATCACTTTTCTTTGCCCCAAGAAAACCATCCGGCGTGATCCATCCCGTCCGCTGGGCAACCCCGATCATCACCAGCAATAGCGCAGCGACCGCCAGCACGACAGCCGCCTGGACCGCGATTCGAACCAACCAAACTCGTCCACCGCCAGGCGATGCCGGGTGCGGTGTGTTTGGCGGTGTTGTGCTGGGTGGAGCCGTGCTGGGTGGAGCCGTGCTGGGCGGCGATGAGTCGTCAGACTTTGGTTGGGCGGTCATTTTGAGTTCCCTGATAGGCTTTGCAGCAAGCGCATTCTTGCGAAGACGCATGAAGGGCACGGATCGCGCAGCGACCAACGCAAAAATTCATTTCCTAGCGTGAGATTCGTAAACTCAAGTGCGCAGGAGATGACACAAGAAAAGAGCTGCTATGAAGACGCAACTCGAGCGCAGACGTTAGAGACGCCAGATACAGAGAACGCGCTGAGAATAGTGATCCGCTTGCACACGCATCCCGAATTCATCAGCTTCGGGATGAACGGAGGAGTACACCGCTTCGGCATCGACAACACGAACCAGGTAACTGAGAACATCAAGGTTCCGCAGTTCGTTCAGCGGCGGACGCGGGGTGGATTCGCTCAGTGGCGGTGTCGTCACCCCACAAAGGCACGCAGAGACTCTGCTGGACTTGGTCGTTTTTTCGATGCTCGCTTGATCCGTGATCCTATCGATGTTAGCGGACTTCACCGCCGAGGATGACGAATCATGACAACAACTTGACGAGGCGACCGCAGTCTCGCCGGTGGCCTTTAGCGTGCTCGTGGTCTTTGCGGTCTTCGGTTTGGCGGCACAGCATCCACAGGGCGTATCCGCCGTACTGACCTCGCAGCACCCACATCCCTGGCATGTGAGCGTCGTATCGCATTTCTCAGCACAAGCGATTCCGGCCAGACCTAACGTCATCGGCTGGATCATCGTTACGACGATCAGCGAAAGAATGACGGCGATATGACTTAGGCGGAAGATCACTACTGAAACGCTCCGAAGAATATACCCATGACCGGTATATGCATTGTATCGTTCATTTGCCCGATTGGTTCAAGTGGAATTTATGGATTGGGCAAGGTTTATGGTGTCATTATAGCTGTGAATCGCCAGAAAGTGACACATTCCATCGCTGGAAATCACATGCACGATCTTCGACAAATCCCAAAGAAGCGTTTATTACTGCTGGCAATCCTTACCGCTTCCGCGGGGGGGTGCAGTGCAAACCGTGCACAAATTGCTCAGCTAGCACCGTCACCGATCTCGGCCGATTCCGACACAACATCGGCAGTCCAAATGGTCGGCAATGAAGTCCCAAATGATGACTTGGACACCACCATCCGCCCCGCCAGCTATGACGATGCCACTGTATTTGCGGCGATGGATTTGACCCTGCTGAATGAAGCAGACGGATCTGATAACGAAGACGACGTGATATGCGAAGCGGGTAACCAGAACGAGCCGCCCCCAAACGATGCCGAAAACGCGTTGCCTTTGCCAACGAGCGGCCAACCGGTCGAATACTTCGTCGGCATCGCTTTGGCAGGACACCCAAGAATCCAAGCCGCCCGACATCGCGTTGCCGCAGCGACCAACGTGATCCCGCAAGCCAAGGCGCTGCCCGACCCGATGCTGAACAATACGTTCTGGCCGATCCATGACCAGGCGTTGCAAACCGCGGGCGGCCGCGTCGCACATCAAATGTCGCTCTCCCAAGGCGTTCCGTGGCCCGAGAAACGGCGAGCCAAGGCAGCGATTGCCAGTCGCGAGGTACAAATCGCTCAAGCCGAAGTGGATCGCATCGAGCGTGAGATCACCGAATCGGTACGCATCGCCTACTACGAACTGTGGTACGCGTCGCGAGCGATCCAAATCGTCGACGAAACCAAAGGCTTGGTCCAGGATTTGACGAGAGTGGCGGAGGCTCGCTATCGCAGTGGTGGGGCGCAACAAGACGTGCTGCGAGCGGAATCGGAATCCGACCGGCTCGAAGATCAACGCATTCAGCTGACTCAACAAAAACAAATGGCGCAAGCGGATCTCGCGGCGTTGTTGCAACAACCCGTTTCAATGGTTCCCGAAGCAGCCGACGATTTGGGAATCTCCGATGCCCCTATGCAATTGGATCAATTGATCGCATCGGCGGAAGCGTGCAGCCCTGAGCTGCAAGGTTTGGCATGGGAGATTCAACGCGACCGAGAGCGCCAGCGGTTGGCGTGTTTGCAAAAGTACCCAGACCTACAAGTCGGCGTGAACTTATCGATCCTCAGCGACGATGACGACGTACTCAGCGGTGTTGCCAACGGTCACGACAACCTTAGCTTCACCGTCGGCACGACGCTGCCGATTTGGCGAGACAAGATCAACGCGGGAATTCGCGAAGCCGCGCATCGCACCAACAGCACCGCCAACCGCATGGAAGCCGAGCGTGACTCGCTGTACGGCCGACTGCGGCGTTTACTGGCCCAAGCCGACTCGCTGATCGAACAGCGACAATTGTATGAAGAACGGATCATCCCTCGCACTGAAAAAACGCTGCAACTATCGGTGGCCGATTACCGAGGCAAACGGACCGATTTTTATAGCCTGATCGAAACCTACCGTGAACTGCTGATGCTCGAAACCCAGCTCGCCCGATTCGACGCCACGCTGGCGACAACGATCGCCAGGATCGACCGTACCGTCGGCTGCCCGGATTGAGGGAGAGAGGGAGACACGGAGTAGCTGAAAAAAGTGAACTCACTAAGTCAACTCTCCCTCTCCTAGTCTCCCACTTTCTTCCTCTTTATTTCCAGCGTCCTTCGATCAACTTTCGCAATTCGCGTCGTGCTCGGTTAAGCCGCGATCCCACAGCAGGACAATCCGCTTTCTTCCTTCAGAGTGAAGATGGCTCGCAGTTCTGGATCGATCGTCTGGAGTGCTTGCCGGACGACCGTCGCGTGTTCGTCTTCTTCCACCGGATCAATGGGCTGCGTTGCAGGTTCGACAACCAAATCCTTCGTCCGCCGATGCTTCTCGCGGCGCAAATGCTGCAGTGCCTCGTTCATGGCCAATCGATACAACCACGAATGCGTGGCTTGTCATGGCACGCAAGTTGCCGGCCTTTTACGGATTCGTACTGCGTCGGGCAGTACCCTGTTCCATTATTTCACTTTAGGTGATCCACCATGAAAAGCTATCGCAACAAACCACGCTCTCTCATTGCCTATGGCGCCGTCGGAGTAGCACTTGCTTCGATCGTTGCTTTTTCAGTTCAGTCGATAACATTTGCACAAACAACGGGCGAGAGCCACAAAGCGATGTCATCCAAGTCAATGTGTCCCATGATGACTGGTCTGAAAGGGATCAAGCTGACGGCTGACAGCCCGCCGCTGTTGATGGCACGAGCGGACGAACTCAAGTTGACAGAGCAGCAGAAGCGGGAACTGAAATCGATCGCCGAAGAGGCTCAGAGAAAGGCGACGAAGGTCCTTACATCCGATCAGCAGTCAAGACTTGGAGATGCGCCTCACAAACCGATGTCAATGATGGAAATCGCGATGATGCGGTCCTCCAACATGGATGACGAAAAGTCTGGAGAGATGTGTCCCATGTGCAAAAAGAAAATGGATGAAATGATGGAAGGTAAGATGATGAAACGAAACAAGAACGTAGATCACCCTACTTCCAGCTCCGAGTAAGCCTATTGGCGGATTGAACACGAATCGATGAGTGACTGTGGATGCGAATTGGAAGCCGATGGCGAATCGCAGCGAAAGACACTGCGGATAGTGCTGGCGATCAATGCGGCGATGTTTGTCGCCGAGATCGCCGCTGGGTTGCTGGCCAGTTCGACCGGCCTGATCGCCGATTCACTCGATATGTTGGCTGACGCCAGCGTCTACGCGATTAGTCTATACGCGGTTGGTCGATCCTCATCGATCCGGCACGGCGCCGCGACCGCCAGCGGCGTGTTGCAAGTCGTCCTCGGTATCAGCGTGTTGGTCGAAGTGGTCCGTCGATTTGTCGGCGGAGGCGAACCGATCGGTGCCGCGATGATGGGAATGGGCATGGTTGCGTTGATCGCCAACGCAATTTGTCTAAAACTCATCTCGCGGCATAAACATGGCGACATCAACTTCCGAGCGTCCTACATTTTTTCGGCGAATGACGTCATCGCTAACGTTGGCGTCATCATCTCTGGCTTGCTCGTTCTGCTACTCGGTTCACAAATCCCAGACCTCATCATCGGCATCGCCATCGCCGCGGTCGTCACCCGCGGAGGGTGGCAGATACTAACGGAATCAAAGGCCGTGTCGAAACCAAAGTAAGCTAGTGAAAGTACGCTAGTGGTCGTGAGCTTCTTCTTTGAAATCGCCCGAGTACGGGGTGCCGTCGATCACGCCCGTCATCGTACCTTCGTACTCTTGGACCACGCCCAGCTTTTCATGAGTCCCGATGAAACGTGACGCTTTGCCTTCGGGGTCATCGTCTTGCGGAGCCGCGTTGAGCGTCACCACCATCTCGGGATCCACGATGCTCAATTCGATCGACTCGGCGTCAATCGGCGCTGGCGTTGTTTCATCGCCACCGTACACATACACAGTCGCTTCGGTCTTGTCGTGATCGACGGTGAATTCAACGTGATACTTTCCGCCGCCCCAATCGGCGACCACGCCATCGTGTGGTCCAAGACCGTGAGCGTGGCCGGCGACACTGTGGTCATGCGTTTCACCTTCGGCATGATCGTGACCGTGGTCATCAGCCGTTTCGGCCGGTGGCGGTGATGTCGACGCGTCATCTTTCGTGCAGCCCACAAAACCCAACAAAGAAACCGTAAGCGTTAGCCATGTTAAAACTTTCATCGGAACTTTCCTTTTTCATTGACGATTTTTGATTTGTGATCGGAGACTGAAAGGCGATCATCAAAAACCAGAAACGTAAAACAATCTCTATGAGCAACTAAAAATCATCCAACGACGACTGCATCTGGATCATTGCTTCAGCATCTTTGCCGCTGAATTTCCAGAACAATCCGGGGTGAATCAAAAACTCGCAAAACGTGGATGTGGTCAATCCGCCAAGGATCACCGTGGCGACCGGATAAAGTATTTCGCGTCCAGGTTCTTGCCCGCCTAGGACCAAGGGAATCAGTCCGATGCCAGCGGTCAGCGCGGTCATCAGCACAGGAGCCAATCGTTCCAGGCTGCCGCGAACGATCATCGCTTGGCTGAACACCTCGCCCTCTTCTTTGATCAGGTGAAAGTAGTGTGTGACCAGCAAAATCCCATTTCGAACGGCGATCCCACCGAGCGAAATGAATCCAACCAGACTGGCCACCGTCAAACTTTGCTGAGTGATCACCAACGCCATCACTCCGCCGATAAATGCGGTCGGCAGGGCATTCAAGATTTGCAACACAATCCGCACCGAGGGAAACAGAATCAGCAAGACCACAAACATGCCGACGATCGAAACCGCGGCCAGCACGATGATCATTTGAGTGGCCCGCTGCTGGCTTTCGAATTGGCCGCCATATTCGATAAAATAGCCGACCGGCAATTGAACTTGATCCGAAACACGTTGCTTGATTTCGCCCACCGCGCCGGACAGATCGCGTCCTTCGGTGTTACAACGGATCACCACTCGGCGGCGAGCGTTTTCGCGGTTCACCGAATTGGGACCGGTGCCCTCGCCAACGTCGGCAACCTCGCGTAATTCGATCTGCCCACGTTCGGCCACCCCTTCGACATGCGGCAGATCAATACGCAGTCGGTCCAGATTTGCATAGTCGGTACGAAACTGTTCTTCGAGACGCACCAGCAAATCGAATCGACGTTGGCCTTCCAAGACTTGCGAGACCACTTCGCCTTGCAACGCCGTTTGCAACACGTCGGCGACGTATTGCCGCGTCAATCCATAAAGAGCCAAGTCATCCGCTCGGAGCCGAATATGCAATTCCGCCGTCTCCTGAATCGGTTCGACGATGGGTGGCGTAATACCGGGGACATCCTCGATCGCCCCTTTCACTTGTTCAGCAAGCCGTTGCAGAGTATCGAGATCATCGCCGTGAATTTTGATCGCGATCTGCGCGTAAACGCCCGAGATCATATGACTGATCAGATGAGCGAGCGGTTGTTCGACTTCGATGTCCACGCCTGGCGCCTCGTCGCTGATCTTTGCTCGCAACCGAGCGAGAATTTCCTCGCGTTTGGCTGACGATTCAGGATTCATGCTAAGTATATATTCGCCGAAATTGACCGGCGAAGCATGCTCGTCCATCTCGGCGCGTCCGGTGCGGCGAACAAAGTGCAGGATCTCGCCGTCGGGGTTCTGTTTGGTTTTCTGCATCGATTGAAAAACGGAATCGATTGAACCGGACACTTGATTCGAAGCGTTCAGCGACGATCCGGGCGGTAGCGTGACGTTGACCTGAATGCTTCCTTCGTCAAACGGAGGCAAGAAATTTTTGCCCATCTGTGACATTTGCCAAGCCGCAACCGCGACGGCGATCCAAGTCAAGATCAGCAGTGTCGTCGGTATCGCCATGCTCAGCCGAATCAGCGGCGTGACGAGACTTTTCAAACCGCGAAGCAGGAAACCGTCGCCCTCGCGATGCGTCGCACCCGATTTTGGCAGCAAGTAGTACGCCAGCACGGGCGTGAGGGTCATCGACACTACGAACGAAGCAAGGATCGAAATGATGTAGGCAAACCCCAGCGGAGTGAACAGGCGGCCTTCGACCCCTGACAAGGCAAATAGCGGCATGAACGACAGGATCACGACGGCGGTACCGAACACGATCGAACTACGAATCTCTTTGCTCGCCTCATAGACAATGACAATTGATGGCTTTTGATTCTCGATCGCCCGTGCGTTGTTTTGCTTCAAACGCCGGAAGATGTTTTCAACATCGACGATCGCATCGTCGACCAATTCCCCCATCGCCACGGCGATCCCACCAAGCGTCATCACGTTGATGGATAGCTCGCTGCCGCTGAGCATTCCGATCAAACGGAACACCAACGTCGTGAGCACCAACGACAAGGGGATCGCGGTCAGCGTGATAAACGTCGTGCGGAAATTCAGCAAAAACAAAAACAGGACGATGATCACCAACACCGCGCCGATCACGAGTGCTTCGGCGACATTGAAGATGCCGCGATCAATGAAGTTCTTGAGCCGAAACAGCTCGCTGTTGACAACGATATCTGCCGGCAACGACGCTTCGACTTCCGCGAACGCCTGTGCCACATCGTCGGTCAGTTTCCGTGTATCGATGTGCGGTTGTTTGACGATCGTAAAGACAATGCCTGGACGACCATCGACGCTGCCGTCGCCGCGTTTGAATTGCGGCCCTTCGGTGACGCGCGCGACCTGCTCAAGTAAGATCGAGCGTTTTGGATGATTGCCAACAGGAATCTTTTTCAGGTCTTCGATCACCACTCGCGACTGCGGCCCTAAACGACCAAGCACACGAATCGGCCGCTCGGTTTCTCCGGTTACGGCAAACCCACCGCTGGTGTTGATATTGCTTTCCCGCAGCGCCCCAGCAACATCCTGTACGGTGACGTCGTATTCCAAAAGTGCGGTGGGATCGATCAAGATTTGATATTGCTTGCGGTCGCCGCCCATCATGAACACTTCTGCGACGCCAGTGACTTTCAAAAGCCGTGGACGGACAATCCAATCGGCCACGGTGCGAAGCTCGAGCTGCTGTTTGGCTTCGCTGTAAAAGTTTGCTTCAAATGTTTTGCCATCGATTTCGATCGTGGCGAATCCCACGGGGACCGATGGCGATTCCGGGCCGATGCCCGGTTCATCATGCCACTGGATTTTCTTCGGCTCGAGCTTCGACCAGGTCGACAGATCGTGGCGGTTGTCCGGCTGCCAAATTTGGATTCGCGGCGGGCTGTCGTCACCCGCGAGCACTTCGGCCATCATTTCGGTATTGCCCACCTGGGCTAGCCGTCCGCCGCCGGGCCCATCCTGACGATAGATTCCGGCGACCACGATTTGTCCCATGATCGATGACGGCGGAGTCATTTGAGGCCGAATGCCGGCGGGCAAGATGCCTTCGAGTGTCGTCAGTCGCTCTTGCACTGTTTGACGGGCGGCGCGGATTTCCGTCGACCAATCGAATTCGATATAGATGACGTTCAGACCTGCGGTCGACTGGCTGCGAACCGCCTGGACGCCGTTGGCACCGAGCAATGCGATTTCAATGGGCTGGGTCACCAGCGTTTCAACTTCTTCGGTCGCTAGTCCCGGTGCCTCGGTAATGATGACCACACGCGGTCGGTCGAGGTCAGGAAAGACGTCGATCGACATTTGCGTGGCGAGGTACGAACCATACACCAACACCGCCAAGCTGATCACGACAATCAGCATTCGGTAGCGAAGCGAGAATTTGATGATTGAATCTAACATTGAAGATCGTCGATTGAAGAATGAAGATTGAATTGAAGTGAATCACTACTCGCCTTTGGCTGTTTTTCGGGATGCGAGCATGATTGCCGTGATTTGATTCGCTTCGTCGAGCAGTGCTTCGACTTTTTCCTTTGGTAAAAGGTCGCCTTCGATAATGAGTTCGAGCCACTAGCAACATTCGTCTGCTTCCTCGATGACGATGCTAAGCTTTGAGACGAACTCGGCCTTCGACCGTCCGCGACACGCCGCTCGATAATTCGCCCCAACGGATGTCGCACTCCGAATCAACTGATTTCCGATCGGACGCCCAACTGCATTTTCCGGCAGAGCCCCAACAAGCTTCATTACTCGCAACGCAAACAGCTTCGTCCTCTTCTTCAATTCCGAATCATTCATGTCTGGTTCCTTTCAATCATTAATCAATGCGCAGCATGGACGGTGCCGTCAGCATGCACATGCACTCCGGGTGCTTTTCCGCTGGTCGACTGTGACTTGAGCACCCGATTGAGCGAAGCAGCGGAACTCTGCGCTAAATAGCTTCCAGGTAAAATGCTACCGTCATTGGCGATCACGATTGATAGGCGATCTTCGTGCAGCACATGAACGGGCAACTGTTTGAAGAGGTCGCCGTTTTGGCGAAACACGTATGCCTCGGGGCCTTCTCGCACCACCGCTTCGGCGGGCAGGACGAAGACGTTTTCAAATTGCTCGACGGGAACGCGTATCCGTGCTCGTTGGCCGGGTCGATACCGCCACACCAGAAACGTGTTCCCCGATTTCTCGTAGGCATGCGACTGATTCGACAGCGGCACGAAGAAGTCGAACGTGCGGCTCTCAGGGTCGATCGTATTGGAGAGATGTCGAATCACGAACGTTTGCTCTATCACGGGCCAATCTGCCGCGTTGTCTTCTGCAAACTCGATTTGGACCGCACGATTCGCCGCTGCCGCCTGCTCTAAAAACGATGCCTCACGTTTGAATGCGTGACCAATCACATACAGCGATTGATGATTCGACAGTTTGGCCAACAGTTGGCCCGCTTGGACCTGTTGGCCCATCTCGACGTTCAGCTCTTGGACTTCATAAGCCACGTCGTTGGCCGCAACCGAATCGGTGACCAAACTCGCTTGGTGCACCGCGTTATTGGAACGATTTCCTTCCTCAGATTGCTGTGTTAACGGAGGCGGCGCTGTGACTTCGATTGTCGAAACAAACTCACCTTGCCGTTGCACTTGGTCAATCTGCTCGGGCAGCAGGCCACGGGTTAGTAGATCCTGCCGCGAAGATTGAATGATCGCTCGTTGACGAGTCAGATTGGCTCGCAGCTCGATGATTTTACCTTGCGATACCGCTCCGACCGACGCGGCCCCCGCCAACCGTTCCATCTCGGCTTGAATGATGCTCGTTTCTTGATTCGCCTTGAACAACTGTGTCTGCGTGTTCTGAAGGTACTCGCTAAACAACCGCAGCGTAAATAACGCGTTGCCTGGACGCAGGGTGTCCCCAGGAAATGCATGAATCGCTGTGACGATGCCAACGGCGGGCGATGTCACACCACGGTCTGATACACCGGGACGATCGGCAACCACCCCAGGAATCGTGACCGATCGCCAGTACGTTTGCGGCCGTGCAGGCTTGGACACCAACCCGAGATTCTTCCTTGCTTGGGCGCTGATCTCCAGCACCGTTTGTTTCTCAGCCGAATTGTTCGTCTGGCTAGCCGCCGACGTTTCAACCGCTTCGTGGCTGTCAAACAATTTGCCTCGAAAGAACCAGATTGCTGCAACAGCAACGATGATGATCGCGGGGCCGATCCCGGCTCTGAAAAAGGAGATGAAAGATTTCATGAGTGGTTCATTTTCAACGGATTTTCAGCGGTCAACACTCACCGCGCAGTCTTAGTCGCAGCGGTGAAACAGGATTAGGTTGCTAAACAGGAGCGGCAAAACACTCCGGCTTTCTGGTTCCAGTGCTCGGGCTCAGCACGGGAGCTCGTCAAGACCGTCGTCCCGTAGCGAAGTCCCCCGAAACTCTTGATGCCCAATGCAATTAACGGTCGAGGCGAAGCGTCGGGTAACGAGGGTGCTAAGCAGGTAGGCAGGAATCATTGGGTGAAATCCCGTTAGCCGTTTGGGCGTTAGCAGGCTGTTGCTTTAGTCGTACGATGGACTTCCAAGTCCGTCGAATACACCAATGTCGGAACCGTGGTCAGCGGCTTGTTGATTTAATGAGCCGCTTGCGCGTCAACCGCCGGGTTCCACGCATTACCCGGTGCCTTACGGCCCTCGGCTCACCAATGCGATTTGCATTTCGACTAAATCAACAGGCCGCTGGCGCCAAAGCGGCTAACATCCTGCCTAGCTGCTTATAGCCGAAGCGAGGCCGTAAGAAGATAGATCGGCAGTGTTGCATGCGGATCCGGCGGAACACTAATTCGATAGTGACACCGCGTATCCACTGCGAACGGTAGCAAGAAAGCGTCCCAATCGGCAACGTGAACATCAACCTCAATTGATTGGGTGTGCCGCGTCAGCGATTGTCCCGATGCTGCTAAATAGAAAGCGTCCGAATCGTGATCCGGCGCTGGCAAAAGGCCTTGAGCATCCGTCGCGAGGTCATCTTCAGCGGCATGATGATCGTGGTGATGAGTTTCGTCACCGTGATGATGATCGTGCGAGTGCAAATGCACGTGTGGACGAAGGGAATGCCCCTCAGGTTCCGCAACGCCGGTCCCCGCGTGCGAATGAGGCAGAGCTTGCCCCAGCACGAAAAATGGAATCAGCAGTAGTGAAACGAATCGGATCATGCGTTCGATTCTAGGCACTCGCACTTAAAACTTCTAGTGCGATAAAATCGACAGCAACAAGAAGCGAGGAAAATAACAGCAAGGGGAATCTTTCAGAATCGATCTCGCCATGTCACTGTTTTCCCCCTCTCTCGAATCAATTGGATAATCCAAAGGGATCGGCATCGGTTTCGGTCGATTGAATTCCGAACGGATCTTCGAGCGATTCGTTCGCGATATCCACATCCTCGGATATTGTCGGTTCTATCGGGAGCCCAACGTGGCTGTCGGTCGTGGCCGACGATCGACCTTGCTGTTGTTCACGCAGCGCGATGTACGAACCTTTGTGCAGCCGGTCCTCTTTGCCCTCTCCGGCTTCGACAATGATCGCCGATCGGTCCAACAGTCCTTCAGCTTTGACATTGATCGCGTAGCATCGCGTTTGGCACAAACCGCATCCGACGCACTTATCATCCAAGACCACCGGTGCCAGATAGCCGCTGCCTTCGACCGGTTGGCCGCTTGCGTCCAGCTCCGTTCCGACCTGCGTAAACTCGATCGCATGGTAGCCAGCCGCGTTACATTCTTGGACACATAGATCGCACGCACCGCTGCCGGCAAAGGGCAGGCAAGTCGATTCATTGACGACCGCCAATCCCATCCGTGCGGCCTTCTTTTCTTCGATCACCAGCGGACGGATCGCACCCGTTGGACAAACTTGCCCGCAAGCGTTACAGCTCGATTCGCAGCCTGCCCAATCGGCCACGACCATCGGCGTCCAAAGTCCTTCTAATCCCTGTTGGAACCCCTCGGGTTGCAGCACATTGTTGGGACACGCTTTGAAACACTCGCCACAGCGAATGCACATTTCCAGAAACGCGACCTCGGGGACACTTCCCGGCGGCCGCACCAGACGTGGTGAATCGGGATCGTCAAGGTTCGCTCCCCAAGCCTTTGTGACGCTGGCCAATCCGATTCCGCCGACCGCGGCCGCCGTGCTGCCGGCAGCGAGCGACAGGAAACCGCGACGCCCGAGCGGCGTTTCGTTTGTCGGCGGATCGTCTTCGATCTTCAGTTCGACGACGTTCCAGCGTTCGACAAACTTGATCGCGTGCGTGGGGCAAACACCGCCACAGGATTGGCACATCGTGCAGTCCGAGGTTCGGGTGGTGAAGTCGGGCTTGATCGCGTCGAACGGACAAATCTCGACACACTTGTTGCAATGTATACAGGACGATTCGACTTTGCGTTCGGTCACACGAAACAGATTGCCGAGCGAGAAGATCGCGCCGCTGGGACAAACGTACTTGCACCAAAACCGCGGACGCAAAAACCCCAGCGACAACACCGCGATAAACAACCCGATTGATACTAAATGGCCAACGCCGATGTTTGGAACCAGATGCCAACCACGCGTCACACCACTTTGCAGCGGATCTCCGATAAACAACATTGCTCGCGTGATTACCGGGATCGCAGAAACAAACCCCGACACCAATACGCCGAACACCGCGGCGATCAACGTACCTGCCAATAGATAATATTTAACGTGAACCCACCATCCATCGTCGGGAACATTAAACCGTGTCGTCCGGCGAGTGACCGCCCAATCAAATAAATCAATCGTGGTCCCAAGTGGGCACAAATAGCCGCAAAAACCACGAGGAATGAGGATGCAAACAATCAAGATCGCGGCGGCCGAAACCAACGATGCAATCCAACTGCGTGAAGCGACCGCCGTCGATAGACTGACCAGCGGATCGATCATCAAAAAACTCTCCGCCGGGACCAGCTCTTTGTCATCGAGGTGATCGGCATAGTGCGATGGCCACGCGTGAGGATCACGCTGGGCCAGCCCAAAAGCCCCAGAACCGCCAAAGAATGCATCGAACATTGCCACAGTGGCCTCGCCCTCCGGCGTCAAGTGGACCTGTGTGCCCTCGCGCTGCGTGACTACAAACTCACCAATGGTAGCGGCCGATTGTTTGTCAGTCGCATCGGCCGCAGTGCGTTGGTCAACGACAAAAAGCGTCGTACCAGGTCGCATTCCCCAATCGGTTTGTGGAGTCGAATTCGTACCATTCTGAGTAAAGACAAACTCGCCGCTTTGTTGATCGACTGAATCGAGCGTCCAACCCGATGAGATTTCTGCAGGCGGCAGAGGGCGAGCGCTGTAGGGCCAACAAACGTAAAAAAACAGCAGGACAAAGACGACCAGACAAAGGGACTGGACAATCCGTCGCACAGGTGTCGCCAACCACGACAATCCGAGCTTTCGCAGCGACTTTCGAATCAAGCCTCGTCGCTTTTTCGAATGATCGGATTGAAAGCGAACAGGCAACCAGCGACGCAGAAATCGCCCCAGAACCGCATGAGACGCAGACTGCCCTGGCTTGACTCGGCGGAGCACCGGCAGGAACCAATCCAGCCGGATCACGGCCGAGGATCGGCCTCGGTCCAACGTCGTCAGCAGCACCAAAACGGCTGCCACAAACAGCACTCCACCGACCGTCATCGCCAGAGCGAATCGATCACCGAACCATTGTGAGTAAAATGGATGATCGCTTACTGCAGTCGCGACGCAGGCAACCGCAAGTAGCGTCAGAGCAGCGGCGAGCAGGTAGTTTCGCAAGTGGTTCATTTCGCGGATCCTTGCAGATCCAAAAGCCCTAATCGCCAAGGAATCTGGCCATAGTCTCCGCTTCGATATTGCACGTCATTGGCACCTTGAAACAGCAAACGTAGCTCCGCCGGATCCATCCTCATCTTCTCATTGAATCCATCGCGAATCAGTTCACCGTGACTGTAGGACGTCGCCCACGACTCGCTCTGATTGACGACTTTTTTGGGCGAGACAAACGGTTGATCCCGACTTGCCGCCAAGGGTTCCCACTGTCCATCCAACGCATCGGCAGTGAACGCTTTGAAGTAACGCCGCTTGCCAGCCTGGGCTTCAACGATGGTCAAAAACCGGTCCTGATCTTTTAGCTTGTAGGTGTGACTTGCCTCGAAGATATCCGCCTGCAACACGATTTGCGGATCGCTCCATCCGTGGTTAGGAAAATTTTCGATTGCTGTTTCCGCTCGCCACATCTGGCCATTCAGGGTGGTGAAGAACAGGTGTGCCTTTTCATCGTCACAGATTAACCAGTAATCAAGACCTGCCTTGGCCCCCTCTTTGACAACATACAGCGGCTCGGGACGAGTCCAATTTGCGGGTTTGGAAATGTCGTCGTTCGTGGAATAACAAGGCCCGTACTTCAAATCACGAGTCTCGTCGGTGGCTTGATAGACCAGGTACCATTTCTTGTGCGGCGTGAAATAAAAGATCTGAGGTGCCCCGTGATAGCCCATCGTCAGATCCAGCGCACTCCAATCGGCACCGCTCGCATCCGCCCAATCGGCGAACGACAAATAGCCGATACGAATACGCCCGTCGCCTTGCTTGTCCTTTCGCAGCGTACAAAACAGATGCCAACGTCCTTGGTACCGGACAATCGAAGGATCTTTTATGGCCAGCCAAGGATGTTGTGATGATTCCGGCATCCGTGCGGGATCGACCGCAATTAGCGGTGGGCTGACACGCCAGCGAAAATCGCCGCTTTGAAACGGATCGTTGCCATGCGATTTTGTGGGGGCGAGCTGCGCTACAGATTCCGCCGTTGCAGTCGACAGGGGGCTCACTTCTTGTGCGATGCCCATTGTCGATCGGGCAAAACCGAACGTCAGCGAGAATAACGCCACCACATGCTTGATTGCCATCGAGCCCCGAATGGTTTGAGTCGAGATGCGTGACATTTATTTCGCACCTTTTGCCATCGCACGAGCGGTCGCACTGACGATCGCTTGCGAAGTGATTGTCGCTCCCGAGGTGCCGTCCACATTTTGGATTCCTTGAAGCTGAATGATCTGCGACGTCGTATCACTTAGCGCCGAGTAGAACTGTTTCTCACTGTGCTTGGTCACGCGAACGTCTTGGATTTTCCCGTCTTCCACGGTGACCTGGACATCCAGCTGGCCGTTGTACCCCGTGCTGTGCGCGGCGTAGGTGCCGTCAGCAACGCGGCTGACGTCGGCCTTGTCAAACAACTTGATTGCCTCGATCGACTCGGCGGCTCGTGCTTGGTACCGCTTCAGATACTCGGCATTGCGAGCTTTGTTGATGTCAAGCACTCGCTGGTAGTATTCAATCGCCTCGTCCAGTCGTCCGGCGCCCCGCAGTGCATCGCCAGCGTTCAGGAAGGCTTCGTTGAAAAAGTTTGTGTTGGCATAGCTGGCCGTTACCGCCATCGCCTTTTCGATTTCGTCCATATCGCCCAGCAACTTGATTGCACTGATATGCAAGCGGCTGCCCTTGAGCAACCTCATCGCCATCGGCTTATTCCCCAAACGCCAATAGCATTCGGCGAGATGGATGCCGGTCGGAGTGGTCGCAGTCACATTGGCCTTTTGCAACCAGTAGGCGGCGCGTGGATAGTCTTGCAGTAGCGTGAAGTACATCTCGCCGAGTTTTTCCATGTCACGTTTCAGTAGCGTCGAATTTCCCTGATGACGCTGCATCACATGATGGACCAGCTTGATACCTGGTTTCCACCGTGACACGTTTGGATTGACGCGGCCCCAAATGTATTGACCGATATTCTTTGACTCGTCCCATTTCCCGGGCGCCTTCAGTGGCCAATCGAGATCAAGCGAAGTGGGGTGGTTCATCTTCGTAGCGTCGAGCCAATCGGGCGGATTGCTGCCGACTTGTTCAATGTACTGCCGCAGCTCAGCGGGAGTTCGTGTTACTCCGGTGCTCGATGTCTGACTGGCCGACATCGCTGGCTTGGGTGTCAAAACGAAACGCTTGCCGTTAAACGTCACCGCATGCACGCTGGCGTACGGGTAAGTTCGCGTCACCGCGGTCTGGCCAAACGTAGAGGAAAAATCAAACTCGCGTGCCTCCTTGCGAATTTCGAGCATTTTGCCGGTCAAAGTCGATCCGTTTACAAACTCAACCGAATCCTCGCCGCACACGGACGAATGCAAGAGCCCGACAAACAGTAACGCAATCAAAATCAATTTCAAATTTGGCATTCCCTTTTTCCCCGCAACGATCAATTCGCTTTTCATTTTGCATCACCCCACAGCTCAGCTTCGACTCGAGCCCATCCACCGGGTTCACCGACACACGATTCTAATCGCCTTGACGACCTCAGTGGTGCAGAACCGCGTCCGAATGACGTGGACCTTGTGCCAGTCACCGAAGAAATGAAGCTGCCAGCAAATCTTCTCGTTCTGTGGAAGAAGGATAGCCGGAATTACTGGTCAGGCACGGTCGTCGAGGAGTTGCCCGATGGCACCGTCAACACCAAGGAAGTTGGTGGGCAACGCCGGACCTTTGCCGTGCCGCGAGGGCGTCTGCAACTCGTGCCCAAAGAGATAGAACAACCCAAGTCGATTTCCGCAGAAACACTCACTTTATTGTACGCTCAGGCCCTACATGCTGGACAACTCGAGGCGACGAGAAAACAGGTGCATGAGAAATTGCTCGCGTCTGCAAAGGCCAAACCAGACGCACCGATTCTAGGCGAAGAGCGACGACAGATCATGTCCGGTCTGCGATCTGGCAAGTACCTAGAGATGGAAAGGGCGTTGCAACTAATTGCTGCCCGAAACCCTCGCAAGGATGGCGAGTTGAACACGGCGGTCAAGAAGACGCTGGAATACCCTGATGGCATGCTTCAAAACATTGCCAAGGTCGCACTGCCAAAAGTACTCCCTGGTCCGTAATCCGTCTCGAATCTTAGTACTTGTACGCCAGCGGTGAAATAAAAGACGGCAAAGGGAGCATCGCACTTTTTTAGCGGCGTTGCTGTTTCTTACGCAATCGCTCTGAACGTTTGGTTACCCATGCGGGGCGGACCGATTCGACGTCGATACCGGCTTCGGTTAATGCCGCCTCCCATGTCCCAAAGTATTCTTTGGCAGCACGGAACAGTGCATAATCGCGGTACTCGGGGTTTGTGTTGTGAGTCACTCCGCGCACGTGCAGCGGCATCGATTCGGCGTGACGTCGCTTCAACTCGTTGATCACTTGGTCGGCCGACATGTAGTTTCGATACACGCGATCACGATAGGCGTCATAGTCTTGCCGTTTACGAACGATCGTGTCGTAATCGATACCGGCAGCCCGAATCGCTGACTCCCAATTGCCAAACACTTTACGCGCCGCATACAGCAGCGGTACGTCAACGTGCTCGCCATCGGTCAATCCACGCGTATGCAGCGGTTCACTTGCTCGCTGGCGTCGCTGAATTTCCTTGACGATTGATTCCTTTTCGACGTATTTGCGATGGGGATCCAAATTCCATTGATGATACGATTTCGGGTCGACGCCAATCGCTCGCACCGCAGATTGCCAATCACCGAAAAAGCCAGATGCCATGGCATGAAGGTGTTTGTCGGCAACATCCGAAGTCAAACTTGTGATCGCCAATCGGCTTACGTCGCTGCTACGTTTGCGAAGCTCGCGAAGCACCTTGGCACGGGTTCCAAGTGGCGTCTGCGCCGCTTGTTTGACCTGAGCCGACGTGCCGCCTGACTTGACCACGGCAGCACGCCAGCTAGGAAAGAACCGAAACGCGGCTTTCCACAATTGGATGTCGCTGCGAGCACCGAAAAAAACATCCAACGGTGCGACACTGAATTCATTCGTCAACCGCTCGGTGATCGCGGCAACGACCTCGTCCGCCGAATCGTAGGTGACGCTGCGATGACGAATGTCGACGGGAATGTCGGCGGCGTCCAAGGCCGCGTCCCAGTTACCAAAGTAGCGAGATGCCGCTTTGGTCAACTGAATTCCGTAGGGCAATAGATTGGCGGTACAGTGGGACATATCCGGCAACTCATGTTGCAAACGCTGCAGATCCTCGACCACACTTTCTTTTGTCAGATAGCGAACGCCACCAAACAGCGGGTCGGATCGATCGACGCCTGCAGCGTCGAGTGCCACGGACCAGTTGCCATATCGCTGCATCGCCCAAACAAACACTCGCGGACGACGATGGCGATCATCATAGGTTGCAAACAGCGCCGACGGAGTGCTGAGCAGGCCGGCCCGGCGGCGTTGTTCCAGAAACGACTGCAAGTCGGCCAACGAAAAATCATCCGGTCGGTGACATCCCCGATAGACAACCGGATCTAAACCGATTATTCGCAAGGCATCATCCCAACTGGTCTCGTCCAAATAACTTCGGATCATGCGAAGCAACGAAGCATCCACCCTCTCAATCGTTGTCAATTCCATCCACATGCCGCAATCGGCATACGCTTTCACACGGTCCAGTACGTACTCGGCCGTGTAACAGGGTTCCCAGTGCGGTAGCCAAGCGGCCGACATCTCGCCATGACGCTCCATAGCGTCATGACGCATCGACTCAGATACGATTTCGGCGTTTGGAAATTGGGTACGGTAGTCTGCGACGTCGGTTTCATGGATTCGCAAGTGCCCGAACAACGAGCGAAACGATTTCCCGCATAACAGGCACTGGACCGTGTCACGAATCTCGATTCGAATCGATTTGTAGGACAAACCCGCGTCCGCAAGCGCCTGTTTCCAGCCCCAGTACGGGGTTACCGCGTACACGGCGGCGACCAATTCAGGATCCTCGCGTTTGACCGCGGACACGTTCAAAGGTTCGCGATCACGGTATCGTCGCCGAATGGCTGCGAGCACTTCGTTCTTTCGCATCGTTGCACCTGATGGTTGGCAATTCGCACGCACGGACCGTGTTATCGCAACACGACATTGCTCTCCACTGAGTTTAACGGATGATCCGCAGTACAGGCAATTTTCCAACGATGCGATGCAAGCGGCCAACGACAGCCGGGAATCGTCATTCTTCAGATACACTCCGCCAGAACTTGCTCGGTGATGCGTCGGCTGTAACGATTCAGTTTGTGATGACCGGGGCACCAGCCGAGTAAGAAACGCGTGAAGTCGGCCCAAGCAAACGGATACATCGCACGCCACTCGGCTTCGAGTGCATCACCATCGATCGTGCTGTTTCGAGACGCGAGCGATTGACGCAAGGCTTGAAAATAGAAATCAAGATAGACCGATTCATTACGCTCACACTCGACTTCGGACACGCAGCTACTGAGAAAGTAGGCGACATCCTTCATACCACAGCCACGGCCGACGTATTGAAAATCAACTGCGGCCGTCCGTGTGCCGTCGACTGAGAAACAGAAATTGGCGACCTTGGCGTCACCATGGACCGCAGTCTGAAAACGACAGGCGTTTAAACGGTCATCGATCGCCGCAGCGGCCTCTTTCAATTTCCCCGGCTGCATCACTTGATATTCATCGTGGCGAGTTGCCAAATGCCAATACGTCCCCACAGGCCAAAGCCCCGACAGCGGTTCGCCGAGAAACGTCGCGTGAAAGTTCGCTAACCAAGCCAACACGACGAACACACCGTCGCGATCGAGGTGCGATTTCCGCGAGGCAAACCCAGAGGCGTCTAAATCTTCGAGCACAAAGCCCCAGTTGCCCTCGATCGATTCGACCAGTAAGCCCGCAGGGACGCGGCAGGTAGGATCACAGCGATCACTGAACTCGCGATACCAAGTCGCCTCGACCTCGTAGGAGCGAACTTTTCGCTGGTGCGACCTGTCGGTATTCCAGCCACGAGGATGTGAGTTCCCCGGTGAATCTTGCTGCTCGCATGGAGGCGAGACATGTTTGACGATGACCGATGCGGGGTTCGTCGGATCAACCACATCGAAGGTGAGCGGGACGCGAAGGATTTTTCCATAGCCGCTCCACAGTGACTGAATTAGCGAGGCGTCTCCCACGTCAATCGCGGACGTGGCCCGCAGGACAAGCGATCGAAGTGACGGATCAAGTTTCATGAGGGCTGTGTTTTTCTTCCGACTAATCTCGAAGTTACCTGGCCCCAGACAAAGCGGTTGTGCGGCTTTTAAGTTGAGTGGCGGCAACCACTTTCT
>NZ_ANOG01000778.1 GCF_000346295.1 Rhodopirellula maiorica SM1
CACGCATGTCAGCTTATGCATACCCCATCGATCGCATCGTTTCGTCGACTAGTTTCAGTTCATCGGTATTGTTGATCGAAAGCGATTCGCAAGGCTGCAGAACCGCAATCGCTTCGACAGGCCGCCCCGCTTCGCGAAGCAATTTGGCGGTGTCGGTCAGATAGTATTCGCCTTGCGCGTTTTCGTTACTCAGTTTTGACAACGCATCCAACAAGTCGGGCGTATTGAACAAATACGTACTCATGTTGACTTCGGTAATTTTTCGCTGCGTCTCGCTGGCGTCCTTGTGCTCGACAATGCCGATAAACTCGCCCGCCTCATCACGCACGATCCGTCCCAAGCCTTCGGGATTTTCTTTTTCGAGCGTTCCAAGCAACAATGCGGGCTTGGTTTGGCGAAAATGATCGAGACATTTTTTCAAGCTGGTCGATTGAATCAGTGGCGAATCGCCTGCGACGACAATCGTCGGCCCTGTCTGTTTTTCGAGTGCAGGGCGGCAAATTTGGACGGCATGTCCCGTGCCCAGCTGCTCATCTTGGTAGGCGAATTCGATCTTGCCACCGCGGCTAGCGAGCTCTTTCTTGACCGCGTCGGCCTCGTAGCCCACGACAATAATTTGTCGTTTAATGCCGGCCTTTTCGAGTGCATCGAGCACGAAGTGAATCATCGCGCGGCCGACCACCGGGCAAAGAACTTTTGGCAGGTCACTCTTCATTCGAGTTCCCTTGCCCGCAGCCAACACGATGGCACAAGGCTCATCAAAAGCGTCGTCCGCGTGAGCGTTTGTCGATTCAGACATGGGTAAATAGGAGTTTTTAGATGGGTTTTTAAGGAGATTTCGATAGCTGAAGCTACTGCCCCACCGCGGAGTCACGAAAATGCCAGATGGCTTTTCCGACCCGTCGCCGGCACACATGGTCGCAAGTCGTCGCGAATCAAACAAGCCGGTTGGGAAATGTTCGTGTTGAGAAATCTTCGTGCTCGATCCGGTGGCACGATGCCTAGTGTTTGGCCACGTTGCTGCGGTTTTTGTGAAGTTTCTGGTAAACTGATCGCGAAATGAACGAAAATCGAAATTCCAAACCGCTGTTGCTAATTGCAATCGTCGCCATCTTGGTGGTCTGTGCCGCCACCGGAATCGTGTTGCTGCAGGCAATCCAGCCGAATCATGATTCCTGGTTCCCAAAGTGCCAATTTTATCAGGTCACGGGGATTCATTGCCCTGGGTGCGGAGCGACACGAGCGGTTTTGGCTCTGCTGCGGGGCGACGTCCTGCTGGCGGTGCGAAACAATGCGTTGCTGATCCTGGGCGGTCCCTTGCTGGTGATCTATATCGTCCGGCAAAACCGACGCCCCAATTTCGATCCACGGTCCACTCTGCGGATCATGTCGATCATGATGACCGTGTTGGTCCTGTTTTTCATCGCCCGGAATATTCCCACACCTTCAACGAGCCCGTTCGCCCCCATCCCGACGGCAGAGCCCGTGCCGACATCCGAGCCACTGCCGACGGCAACACCCGGGGCGGAGTGAGCCAGCGACTGGAGTCGAGCATTCACTCACATGGTTACTGCGGTGACGGGGGAAAAACCGCGTCCCAAAATCGCTCGGCTTGGTGCAAAAGTGGAAACCGCCGCGTCACCGCTCGCAGACGGCTTCGTGTATAAAGAGAAACACGAAAAACGCACTTCACCGCTCACGATGATCATCCATGCCAGCGACCGCAACGGATCCACTGTTAAGCCCTGAGTTACTTGGGCGACTCGAACGTTTGGAACTTGTTTCCCGCAAAGTCTTTCGAGGACGCATGAAAGGCGAACGTCGCAGCCGACGTAAAGGAGAAAGCGTCGAGTTCGCCGATTTTCGCCACTACGTTGCCGGAGACGATTTGCGGCTGATCGATTGGAATCTGTACGCGCGATTGGACCAGTTGTTTTTAAAACTGTTTCTCGAGGAAGAAGACCTTCACTTTTTTTCGTTGATTGACGCCAGCGAATCGATGAACTTTGGCGACCCCACCAAACTTCGCGTCGCGAAACAGATGGCTGCGGCGCTCGGCTACGTCGGGTTGTGTCGCGCCGATCGCGTCAGTGTGTCGGTGTTGGGTCCCGAAGGCCGCCGCGCTCCCGTGCTTCGCGGCCGCGCCAGTTTATGGAAAATGCTGGCGTATCTCGATTCGGTGCAAAGTGGTCACAACGTATCGCTGCACGACGGCGTCAAAGAATTTGCGTTGCGGGCGACCGGAACCGGCGTCGCCGTGTTATTGACGGATTTGATGGACAAAGAGGGTTACGAATCGGCGCTGCGGATGTTGATCGGACGCCGGATGGACGTGTTCGTGATGCACATTCTGTCGCCCGAAGAAATCGATCCGCCACTGCGAGGCGACCGCAAACTAATCGACGTCGAAGACCGCGACGAAGCCGAGATCACGATCAATGCTCATGTGCTGAATAAATACAAAGAAACCGTGCAAGCGTTTATGAATTCCGCCAAACACTTTTGTTCAAAGCGATCGATCATCTACATTCCCGTTCGTACTGACACACCGGTCGAAACAATCGTGACTCGTTATTTGCGTGAACGAGGGGTGGTGCGATGAGTTGGATTTCAACGCTGACGCCACTGCACTGGGCGCTGTTTTCGCTGATCCCGATCGGCATCATCCTGCTGTATTTTTTGAAATTGCGGCGAGAACCGGTCGAGGTTCCCAGCACGTTTCTGTGGAAGAAAACGATCGAGGATCTACACGTCAACAGTTTGCTGCAACGACTTCGCCGTAGCATCCTGCTGTTTTTGCAACTATTGATCGTGGCGTTGGCGGCATTGGCCATGCTGCGTCCAGGCCTTCGCGGCGAAACATCCAGCCAAGGCCGTTTGGTGTTCTTGATTGACACGTCGGCCAGTATGCAGACGACCGACGTCGATGATGACGCTAACCGTTTCGAAAGGGCCAAGCGATTGGTGTCCGAGCGAATCGAGGCGATGTCCGACAGCGAAACGGCAATGCTGGTTTCGTTCAGCGATCGCGCCGAGGTATTACAATCGTTCACGTCGGACCGCAATCGATTGCGTGACGCACTGTCGCGTGCCGAGGTGACCAATCGCCCGACCGATGTGCTCGGCGCGCTCAAAGCGGCTGACGGATTAGCGAACCCACGACGAACCAGCCAAGCAGGTGATGTGAACGACGTGCAAGTTGCTGACGCATTGCCCGCGGATTTGTTGCTGTACAGCGACGGTGGATTTCAAACCGTGACCGAATTCGATCTGGGAAACTTGGCCCCGACCTACATCCCCATCGGCACGGACAACGTGACCAATTTGGCGATCACGGCGTTTTCTGCAGAACGAAACGTCGAAAAACCCGAGCAAGTTCAGATCTTTGCCACGGTTGTAAACTTGGGGACCGAACAAGCATCGGCGACGGCCACATTAACACTGGACGACGAACTGCTTGATGCATCGAGCGTCGACTTGCCGGTGGGCGAACAAGCCGGGCTGTCGTTCTCGATAGAAAGCGAAGAAGCGATCTCGCTGAAGTTGGCGTTGGACATTAACGACGACCTCGCGGTCGACAATGTCGCTTATGCCGCATTGACGCCAATGCGTAACGTGTCGGTATTGGTTATCACGCCAGGAAACTCGCCTCTTGAAATTGCACTGTCGACCTCCAAAGCTGGCAAAATCTGCCAATCCGAATTCGTGCCGCCTGAATACATGGCAACCGAATCCTACGAACAGCGAGCCGAATCGGGCAACGATGACTTAATCATCTACGACCGATGTTCGCCTGAGACGATGCCACGCACGAACACGTTTTTTATCGGCGCGTTGCCAAGCAACCAGGTGGCCAATACCGATGGCACCACCAGCGAGGCATGGAAATGGGGTAGTGAAATGTCCAGTGTCGCGCTGATCGACATGGACCGAACTCATCCCTTGATGCGGTATCTCGAATTGTTTTCGTTGCTGATCTTCCAAGGGCGATCCGTTGAGGGACCGGCGGGCAGCACCGAGTTGCTCGGTGCCGACATTGGCCCCATGCTGACAATCGCACCGCGTGATGGTTACCAAGATCTGGTGTTAGGATTTGAATTGATCAGCAGCGATGCCGACGGTGCGACGCAGACCAATACCAATTGGTACGCAGAACGATCGTGGCCTGTGTTTATTTTGAATGTGCTGCGTTATCTAGCGGGCGCAGCCGAAGTCAGCGGAGCCCCCTCGTACACGCCTGGTGACACGGTGCGGCTGCGAGTCGAAAGCGCAATCAGCAACGTCGACGTGCAGCGTTTGGGTGACAAACCGACATCGATTCCGGTCGGCCCATCGGGAGTAACCGAGATCGTCGAAACCGATTCGCCAGGCAATTACCGCGTGAAATCAGACGAACGCATCGTCGATATGTTTTCAATCAACCTGTTTAACCGCAGTGAGAGTACGATCACGGCAGCCGAAAGCATCGAGCTTGGCTACGAATCGGTCGAAGGCAAAGTCGGCGGAGTTGAGAAACGGCGAGAGTATTGGCGGTGGCTATTGGTCGGTGCGTTAGCAATCCTGGCGACCGAATGGTGGGTGTTCGGCCGCCGAGTCGGATAGTCGTTGCTCGCTCGGAACCTTCGATTTATAAGTTCGGAAAGTCTGGCTCCGGTTGCTTCTGCAAGCCGGAACCCAATGCCATCTAATTTGGTAGCCATTGGAGGATGGTCCAGTAGTGGGATTCGCCAGAATTCCCATCTTTGCTATTGAAACACCAGGAACTCTGGGGAGTCCCACTACGAAAGTAGATGGCATCGGGCGTGGGGCCGGTAGATGCGAATACATGCACGATTCCAAAGCCCGAAAGAGGCGACATGATCTTAAAATTGGCAAAATGATTCAAGCCAAAGCACCTCGAGCCTAGAAATTATTTTGCCAAACAAACATGCTGCCATCCCAAGGGACGTGAGTTGATGCCATTACCGTCCCCAAAGTTGCGCTGCGGTCACGTTCGGCTTGTTAGCCGCTTTGGCGCTAGCCACGGTTCTTTCGGTTGATTAGCCGTTTTGGCGTTAGCCGGCTGTTGCTACCTCGTCCGTCATTGGTGTATTCGACGGACTTGGAAGTCCATCGTACGACGAAATCAACAGCCTGCGAGCCACGGTTCTTTCAGTTGGTTAGCCGCTTCGGCCATGCGAGTAAAACCGAAACTCTCTGCGAGTTTCGCTACGAAAAAATGCTTCACAGCGTTGGACTAAGCGGCAACTGGGACTTCGCTTCTTCATACCTACTCAGTAACGATAGTCGGCGCCATCGCGACTACGCTGACAACTTGCTTCGATTTCCGCTAGCTTTTGACTGAGCGCGGACAAGCGTTCCGGGGACGTTGCTGCGAGATCGTTTTCTTCGTAGGGATCTTGGCTGAGATCGTACAAGCGAACCTTGCCGCCTTTCTTGGCTTCTTGCAGCAACTTCCAATTCCCTGAAATGATCGCCTTGCCATCAATCCCCCCTTGCAACCGGCGATAACCAAAGAACAGTTCTCGCTGCTGCGATTTCACCTGTCCCGTCAAAAGCGGCATCAGATTGATCCCGTCGATTGGCAGCGAGGATTTGATTGCCGACTCGACCTGACATGCATTTGCAATCGTTGGCAGAAAGTCAACGGTCGAACAACGCACATCGGTCGCCGTGCCGGCAGGGATCACGCCTGGCCATTCGGCACACGCCGGAACCAACAACCCGCCTTCGTACATCGTGTGTTTGTGTCCATGAAACGGGCCTGCCGAGGCCACTCCCTTTTTGGCCAAACCATCAGCGGGACCATTGTCGCTACAGAACAAAACCAGCGTCCGTTTTTCAATACCCAACTCACGCAGCTTGGCACGCAAGCGTCCAATCTGCTCGTCCATTGCCGTAATACAGCCGTAGTAATTTTGCCGCGAGCTACCAAATTTCTTGTAGCGTTTCTTGTATTCCTCGCCCGCAACCACCGGTTCGTGTGGGGCATGAAACCAAACGGTGGCTAGGAAGGGTTGGTCTTGAGTGGATTCGATAAACGGGATCACTCGGTCCATGATGATGCGGCTATCATCGCCCGTCATATTTTCAGCGACGTCGCTTCCGTTTTGGACGTAGGGCACTCCCCCTTTCCACGGTTTTCCTTCCTCGTTCCCCCAACGGCTCCACCCCTCCGGTGTTACTGTCGGATTCCAAGTCGGCACCGCGCTTGTGGTGGCAAAATAGTGATCATACCCGTGGTGTGACGGCGGCGAGTAAAATCCACGCGAACTGACGTCATCGGGTTTGACCCAGCCGATATGCCATTTCCCAAAAAAGCCGCTTCGATAGCCCTTCTTTTTCAGCAATTCCGGGATTGTCGTCTCGCCCACTCGCATCCCGCCGGTGTGTGCGGCGAGAATCCCAAAGCGAAAGGGATAGCGTCCCGTCAAGCAACTGCCGCGAGTAGGCGAGCACAGCGGCGCGGCGGCATAAAAACGGTCCATCCGCACGCCATCGGCTGCCATCGCATCAAGGTTCGGCGTATGAATGTCGTCGTTGCCGTTGAACCCAACATCCCCCCAACCTTGATCGTCGCTCATCAGCATGATCATGTTCGGTAATGTTGCCTCGTCGAACTGCCTTGCAGCATCGGCTTTTGCTTGGCTTGCCATGGCGAGGGACAACAGCCCCATCCATAGCAACACGACGCGATCGATTTGGCGCCAAGGTGTGTGATGGTTCATTGGATGACTTCACCTTCGGTTAATGTGTCGATCCATTGAGCGTGCGTGGCTTTGACCTCGTTTAATTCCGGCTGATTCGCCAGGTTGCTCCACTCGTTGGGATCTTTGCTGTGGTCATAAAGTTCTTCGGATCCGTCGCGATAGCGAATGTAACGCCATCTTTCCGATCGGACGGTGTGGTTGCCTGCGGTCGTTGACGTCAAAGCAGGTCGATTCCACGCGTCATCGGGGTTGATCAACAGTCGACGAAAACTTTGGCCTTGAAGTTGAGCGGGCGGCTCCAGCTGGCAAACGTCCGCGAGGGTTGGGAAGATATCGATCAATCCAACCGCACGGTCGCACGTGTTTCCATCGGCGGACACGCCAGGCACATGAACGGCTAGAAAGCTACGCGTCGACTCTTCCCATGGCATCCATTTTCGCCAGTGATGTTTTTCGCCGAGATGCCAGCCATGATCCGACCAAAGTACCACAATCGTGTTGTTGGCATAGCGGCTGCCGCGGAGATGTGTCAGAACCTGACCGATGCAATCGTCGGTCAACGCGACGCAAGCGTGATACGCATGCACCAATTCGCGTCGATAGGTTGGGCTATATTGGTCGACTGCGTCATCGGCGATCAAATCATCGCGGTCGAGCACCCATCGTCGTCCGATCTCGGGAACATCGTCTAAATCGTTTTCAAGGACCACGGGCATCGTCAGCTTTTCACGATCGAACTGATCGAAATAACGTTTCGGCGCGGTCATCGGGGTGTGAGGCTTGTAGAATCCGATCGCTAGAAAGAAGGGTTTCTCGTACTGTTGGTCCAATTGTGTCTTCGTCCAAGCTGCGATTTGTTCGTCGGGCATTTCGCCTGGCTCGACGTCAAGCGCCGCCCACGCCAATGTGTCCTTGGCCCGATCGCCAAATCGTTGGGCAAATTGCCGGCCATTGGGCGGCTCAGGTCCCCATCGCAGCGTCTTTGGCCCGACGGTATCCCAATAGGCTTTTTTGCCATGGTCATTATGATAGATTTTGCCCATGCACATCGTGCGGTAACCATTCTCGCGAAACCAAGCCGGCATTTGCTTTGCCGAACGATAAGCCTCTCCCGCACGCTTCAAACTGTTTCCATAAATCCCGGTCGTGGATGCATACATCCCGGTCAGCACCGAGGTACGTGAGGCGTTACAAAGGGCGACTTGGCAGTGAGCGTTTCGAAACAACACGCTGCGTTTAGCGAAGTCGTCCATATTGGGTGTTTGGGCGTCGGGATTTCCGCCCAGACATCCCACCCAATCATTCAGGTCGTCCACTGCGATGAACAAAACATTGGGTGGTTGATTGGCAGCGACCTCGGACTTCACCGCTTTCGATTCAGGTTCATCGGCTCGTACGCCAGCAGTGTTCCAACACGAAACGCCACCTGCCAAGACAAGAGTCACCCCTAGAAGGCGTGCCACAAAGAGTCGAGGTCGATCGTTTGCAACACGGTGAATTTCATCGTTGAAAAGTGTCATGGGTTCACATGGACAGGTGAAGCTTGGTGGAGAAAATGGAAGCGTCGGTGAGGATGTCGATCGATAGTATGAACGAAACATTTGACAAGTGCATCTACCACCATCTATTTTTCATAGCTCCGATTCTTTTCGGTTGCTTTGCGATGGACAGTGGCCCACCTCTTTTGCGCCCGCATATTTCATTTTGAATATACAATGTTGGAATCACTTCAATGACAACACAACGTCCACAGCAGATTTATAAGCTGTTAGTTAGGAATCATAGGGTGAAATCCCGTTAGCCGCTTGGGCCAACGCTGTGAAGTATTTTTTTGTAGCGAAACTCGCAGAGCGTTTTGGTTTACTCGCGTGGCCGAAAGTCTATGCGACTTTCGCTACAATTACTTGCGTTCTTAATAGGTAAAATGCTTCGCAGCGTTGCGTTTGGGCGCTACCAGGCTGTTGTTTAGTCGTACGATGGACTTCCTAGTACGTCGAATACGCTAATGACGGACGAGGTAGCCCATCAGCCATCCCTTGCCATAGAAAACTTCATTAAATCAACAGCCCGCCAGCGGCTATTCTATTGAAAGATCTCCTTCGTCGTTGGCCCCGTCGGCTGTTGGTTTCATTTCATTTTCGAGGTCAATCGTTTTCTGATGATTCCATTCCGAACTGTTTTCGTAGCCACTTCGTTGGTGTTAATGTCGCCGCTGCTTTCGGGTGAGCAAACGATCATCGTCAAAGCGAAAGCGAAACCACAGCACCGTTGGAAAGATCGTCCCACGCGGACGATCGATACGCTGGAAAACTACCAAGCTTCTGCGCCCGAACTCAACAAGTACGGCAGCCGCATGGACCAGCGAGAGCCGAGCACTGGTTTCTTCTATACGCTGCAAAAGGATGGGCGTTGGTGGATCGTCGATCCCGATGGGTATCGTCACATTAACCGCGGGGTCGTCTCGGTGGGCATCGGAACCGGCCCAGCTCAGCGGAAAGCCTTTGCAGACAAATTCCAAAGTAAAGCCGATTGGGCGAAGCAGACGGTGACGCTACTGCGGGAACACGGCTTTACTGGCACCGGAGCTTGGACGAACGATGAATTGATTCAAGACCACAGTGATAGTTTTTCGTACTGCGTCAACTGGAACTTCATGACCACGTTTAGCAAAGGGCGAACTCGTCGTGGTTCCGGGCATGCTAAATATCCAGAAGACTGTATCCTCGTCTTTCATCCCGGATGGGAAGATTTTTGCAGCAAACATGCGTGCGAGCGAATCGCTAGGTACAAAGAGGATCCGAATCTGCTCGGCCATTTCTTCGATAACGAGCTACCGTTAAAACCGGATATGATCGATCGCTATCTGCGTCTGGATCCGGACGACCCTGGATACCTGGCCGCAGTTTCCTTCTTGAAAGAACAACATGGCCCCGATGCTACCGCAAAAGATTTGACGGCCTCGGATCGCGATGAATTCGATGAACGGGTCATGGAAAAGTATGTCGGCACGGTGGCCAGAGCGATCAAGCGTGTCGATCCCAACCACATGCTACTCGGACCAAGACTGTATTCAAGAAACGCGTCACTCGACGTCGTCGGCAAGTATGTGGATGCGTTCTGTTACAACCTCTATGGGCAATGGTCACCCGCGGGCAAAGCCAGTGCGATTGCCGCAGAGGTGGGAAAGCCGTTAATCGTCACTGAATACTATGCCAAAGGAATGGATGCGGCTGGTCTAAGCAACGAAAGCGGTGCAGGATGGTGCGTGCCCACACAAGCCGACCGGGGGTTGTTTTATCAAAACTTTTGTCTCGATTTAATGGAATCAAAAATTTGTGTCGGATGGCATTGGTTTAAGTACCAAGACAACGATCCCACCGACACCACCAAAGATCCGTCGAACCTGAATTCGAACAAAGGAATCCTCGACAGTCACTATCAGACTTATTCGCCGCTATTGGATCGGATGCAGGAATTGAACCGCGAAGTATACGGGGTGATTGATCATTTCGATCAGCGATCGACGCCTTTGCAGAGCAGCGAGTAGTCGCTGCTGCGCGCGGCGGGATGCACGCGGCGGGCGGTGGACGCCGGGCTCGGACTTTGCAAATGCTTCTGCTACAATACAAAACGTCATTAGTGGTCGTTTCTCAATCGAGTGAACCTCATCCATGCTCGCAGCAATGCCTATTCGCATCCCCCTGTTAACCATTGTCGTTTTGTCGCTTTCGGCCGTGACCGACGGACAAGAACGAAGGGCACCGAAACCGACGTTTAGCGAAGGTGATACTCGCGGCGTTTTCTTTGATTCGCTTGACGAAGCGTTCCGCGACAACCGCCCGACGCTGGCGACGATTCGCAAAGCATCCTCTGCTGCCGCGATGGCCGCTGTGGCGTCAACCGATGCGGATGCGAATCAGGAGAGCTCCGGTGGCGATGGAGACTGGGCCAAGCTGATCGCTCCGACGTCGTTAGAGGATGAAATCAAACGACTCAAGCTTCACTATGACGAAGTCGTTTCCACCCCAGGATCGTTCAAAGGAGGCGGTTACCAAGACGCCCGATTGGATCTTTCGGTGTTGGCAACGTTGTTCGCAATCATCAACGAGTACTCCGGCGACGTACGTTGGAAAGACCAAGCGGCGGCGGCTCGTGACTTGATTGCTCGAACCGCGTTCAATTGCAAAGCCGGCTCGGCTCAAGTCTATAACGAAGCAAAATTGCGAAAGGCTGACTTGCAAGACCTAGTCGCCGGTAGCGGATTGGCCAATCGCGACGCCGAGCCCGAAAACGACTGGTCAATGATTGTCGATCGATCGCCGTTGATGGAGTACGCGGAACTGCTGAAGGACCAACTGAAACAGGCGAGTCGCGACAAGAAATCAACCGAAGAAAACGCCGAGGCAATCCGACGCGACGCACAACTGCTGGCGATGGTTGGGAAAGTCTTGACACTCGAAGGATTGGATGACGCCGAGGACGACGAATACGCGATGCTCAGCAACAACATGTCCAAGGCAGCCACAGCGGTCGCGACTGCAATGGAATCCAAGACCTACGAGATCGGACCACTGGTTGGTGCCGTCACCCAAAGCTGTGACGCGTGCCACGAACAATATCGGTAAGACGCCCACGTTCAATGCAAATTCGGATTGGCGGATTCGCATTGTGGATGCCACTGGATTTTCGATTTGCATTTTAATCCGGCTTGCGTTGACAGCCCCGTTTTGTAGACATCATGACCGACTCGTCCTCTTAGCCAAATCATCAAGCGAGTCGGGCTGAAGAAAAAACGTCTGGACAATCTTCGAACGACGACACGACCAAGACATCCACTTCTTCCACTGGTGGCGATCCTTCTGAAACAGGTCTATCGAGCAACCTGGAACCCGTCGCAGACGATGGGGGAGTGCTCAATGATGCGGTTCCCAGGATCCCCCGATACAATTTGCTGCGGGAAATTGGACGAGGCGGCTACGGCGTCGTCTATCTTGCGTTCGACAAACTGTTAAATCGCGAGGTGGCAATCAAGGTTGCTCGTGCCGAGGTTGTCCGTGATGCGGCGGGCGTCGCACGATTCGAAAAAGAGGCACGCAACACTGATTCAAATGAATGAACTCCACTCGCACTATTGACGACGTACGTCAATAGTGACGTATGTCCTAGTTGACGTACAAAAACACTCACTTGATTTCTTTGTCAGCGACGGGTTTGCAGAGGTAGGCTTTTTCGGCGGCGGTTCGTCCGCATTTCTTGCACACATATTTCGCCGAATGCGCTTCGGCCAGCAGCAGGGGCAGCAAATCCTCGATTTCGCTACGATCCCATTTACAGATCGCTTTCTTCTTTTTGGGCTTCATTGCGGTCAATCCTGGTGAGTGACGTCGGTCCGTAACCGACCTATTGTAATCTCTCCCACCTCCGCCCGAACGGATTATTCGATGCGGTCAAGCTCGCGATGATTGGCCATTCAGGTTGCGGCGGGCCCTGCGCCGCGAATCGCTTCGCTTGCACCTGATTCGAACTTTTTGAAGTTGTCGTGGAACAAGTCGGCCAAACGTCGCGCACTGCTCTGATACGCATCGGCATCGGCCCAGGCGTCCGCCGGCCACAGCACTTCGCTCGGTAATTCGCCGCATGTTTCGGGAACTTCGAAACGGAACACTGGATCGGTGCGTGTGGGTGCGTTCGCGAGCGTCCCGTCATGAATCGCGTCGATGATCCCACGCGTATGCTTGATGCTCATCCGTTTGCCTACGCCGTAGGGACCGCCACCCCATCCGGTGTTGACCAACCAAACGTTGCTGCCGTGTTGACGAATGCGGTCCGCGAGCAACTCGGCATATTTCGCCGGATGCCACACCAAGAACGCCGCTCCGAAACAAGCACTGAAGGTCGCGGTCGGTTCATTGACGTTCATTTCGGTGCCGGCCACTTTCGCAGTGTACCCGCTGATGAAATGATACATCGCTTGTTCAGGCGTTAATTTCGCCACCGGTGGCAGCACACCAAAGGCATCGCACGTCAAAAAGATAATGTTCTCGGGATGGCCCCCGACGCAAGGAATCTTTGCGTTTTCGATATAGTCGATCGGGTAAGCGACGCGAGTATTTTCGGTAATCGAGGCATCGTCGTAATTGACCACATGCGTGGTTTCGTCGAACACGACGTTCTCAAGCACACTGCCGTAACGGATCGCTTGATAGATTTCCGGTTCGCTCTCTTCGCTCAAATGGATGACTTTCGCATAGCAGCCACCTTCGATATTGAATACCCCCGTACTGGTCCAACAATGCTCGTCGTCGCCGATCAGCCGTCGGTGGGGATCGGTCGACAGCGTCGTCTTGCCGGTGCCGGAAAGCCCAAAGAATAGCGACACGCTGCCTTCGGCCGATTCGTTCGCACTGCAGTGCATGCTGAGCACGTCTTTCTTGGGCATCAAATAGTTCATCACGGTGAACACGCCCTTTTTCATTTCGCCCGCGTACTGGGTACCCAGAATCACGAACTCACCGTGTTTGAACGACAAGTCAACACTCGTCGTGCTGGTCATTTGCGCGGTGTAGGGGTTGGCGGGGAACGAACCGGCATTAAAAATGGTGATGTCGGGTTCGCCAAACGTTTGCAGTTGTTCGGCGGTGGGGCGGATCAGCATGTTATGCATAAACAGGGCATGGTACGCACTTTCGGCAATCACGCGAATCTTTAATTGGTGGTCCGGGTCCCAGCCTGCGAATCCATCAAATACGAAGATTCGCGAGCGTGTATTCAGGTAGTCGATTGCCCGTTGCCGATTGATCGCAAACGAGCGGTCGGTTAACCGGATATTGACATCGCCCCACCATATATCGTCAGTGCTTTCGGGTTCGTCGACGATTCGTTTGTCTTTGGGACTCCGCCCGGTCTTGTCACCGCTACGAGTCGCGAGGGCTCCGGAGGCGGAAATCGCGGCGTGTTCATCGATAATTGCGTATTCGTACAATCGAGCTGGCGTCGCGTTGCGAATCACGTCCGAAACATGGATTCCGTACTCTTGCAAATCGATTGGATTAACACTCATCAGTAGCTCTCGCAAATACAGGGTAATCGTCAGGCAACATCGTACGGGGTACGCGAGCATTCGCCAACTCGGTACAAACTTGACGGCTGGAAACACGCACATAGCGATGAATAAGGGCGATTCGTTTGCAACAGCATGCCGTGTCGTTTCAAGGATCCCAATCGAACGATCGCGGTCCGCTCGCACTTCCTACGGAAAAACATTTTGAGCACGGATTTCATCTCAGTTCGCGGTTGTCGCGTTCACAACTTACAAAACGTCGACGTCGATATTCCTCGCGGGAAACTGGTCGCGTTTTGTGGCGTATCGGGCAGCGGTAAAACCTCGTTGGCCATCGACACGTTGTATGCCGAGGGACAACGCTGCTATATCGAAAGCTTCTCGGCGTACACTCGCCAATTTTTGGCTCGCTTGGACAAGCCCGATTGCGACTCGATTGACGGAATCCCTCCGGCGATTGCGGTCACCCGCGCTGGCGGATCGAAAACCAATCGCAGCACCGTCGGAACGACGACCGAGATCGCGGACCACTTGCGACTGCTGTTTGCCAAAGCGGCAACGCTGATCTGTCACAACTGTGGCAATCCCGTTCGCAGCGATGATCCGGCCGTGGTTGCCGAAGAGATGCTGCAATCGGCTGATCGTTCGCGGGCAATGATCACGTTTCCCGTTTGGCTGCCCGACCGCCAAGCCGCCAGCGAAATTTTGCACGGGTTACAACAAGACGGTTACTTGCGATTGGTTGTCGGCGAGCAAACGTTCCATCTTTCGGATTCCGACCGATTGGCACTCGCCAAAAAGGTTGGCAAAAAAGGCATTGAGTGCTTTGTGATCGTCGACCGCGTTTCGGCCGATACTGAATTGACGCGATTGACCGAGTCGCTGGAAAACGCGATGGGCGAAGGACATGGACGTGCGGTCATCTTTTCCGAAGCCAGTGAAGCCTCGACACCCGATATCAATGCGTCCGCGAACGTCGTCGAAATTGACTCGCGATCTTGGTTGCGGCGAACGATCAGCCGGGATCGACGCTGTGATGCATGTGATATCGATTATCCCGATCCGGTACCGCGGTTGTTCAATTTCAACAATCCGTTGGGCGCGTGCCCGACTTGCGAAGGGTTTGGCGACGTCGTCGATGTCGATATGGACTTGGTCGTGCCTGACAAGTCGCTGTCGCTTGCCGAAGGAGCGATCGCGCCCTGGAATACGCCGTCCTACAACCATGAATTAACAGAACTGCTGGAACTCGCCCCGGATTACGACATCCCGGTTGACGTGCCGTTTTCGAAGCTAAAGAAAAAGCATCTGAAATGGATCATCGGTGGCGTTCCCGATCGCAACTTTGGCGGACTCGATGGATTTTTTGCCTGGTTGGACCGCAAGAAATACAAGATGCACGTTCGCATTTTTGCATCACGGTATCGCAGCTACCATCTCTGCCCCACTTGTGACGGAAAACGTTTTAATCCGCTCGCATTGTCCTATTATGTCGGTGACAAGAACGTCGCCGACGTGTTGTCGATGCAGGCGGACGAAGCGGATGCGTTCTTCGCGAGTGTAAAGCTAGAAAAACGCGAAGCCAAAATCGCGGCCGAACCGTTGTCGCAAATCCGCGATCGCATCGGTTACCTGCAAACTGTCGGGCTTGGTTATCTGCAACTCGACCGTACTCTGCGAACGCTTTCGGGTGGCGAGACGCAGCGAGTTGCGTTGACCGCGGCGCTGGGCAGCAGTCTGGTCAACATGCTGTATGTGCTGGACGAACCAACTGCGGGACTGCACCCGGCGGATGTGGATACACTGGTCGGCGCGATTCTGGGATTGCGTGATCGCGGCAACACCGTGATCGTGGTCGAACATGACGAGACGATGATCCGCACGGCCGACGAAGTGCTCGAAATTGGACCGACTGCCGGTAAGTCCGGCGGCAAAGTGATGTTTCAAGGAAGCACGAAAAAGCTATTGGCGGCGAAGGACAGCTTGACGGGGCAATTTTTGACGGGCGAGCGTGGATGGACATTGCGAGACCGCGAAGTTCGCGCGCCACGAGGTACCATTTCGCTGAAGGGAGCAAGCGGCCATAACCTGCAAAATGTCGATGTCGATTTTCCACTCGGCGTGTTGTGTTTGGTGACCGGTGTTTCGGGCAGCGGCAAAAGTTCGCTGGTTCAAGACACGCTCTACGGTGCGATCCGGACTCGCAAAGCATCTGATTCGACACCGGCATTACCGTTTCAATCGATCACAGGGCTTGGCCAGATTGATGAGTGCATGCTGATTGACCAATCTCCGATCAGCAAAAGTGCTCGTAGCTGCCCGGTGACCTACGTCAAAGCGTTTGATGCGATCCGCAAAGTTTTTGCCGACACCGTCGACGCACGGACGCGAAATCTAGTCGCGGGTCACTTTAGTTTTAATAGTGACAAAGGGCAGTGTCCGGAATGCGAAGGTGCCGGCGTGCTGCAAATCGACATGCAGTTTTTGGCGGACGTGACGATGCGGTGTCCTAGCTGTCAAGGATCACGGTATCGCGACGACATTTTGAAAGTTCGCTATCGCGATCGCACGATCGCCGACGTGTTAGAGATGAGTGTGCGTGAAGCGGTCTCGTTCTTCCGTGGCGAAGCAAAGGCGCAGACGCGACTGCAACGTTTGATCGACGTCGGACTGGACTACATCAAACTCGGTCAACCCGGGCCGACGCTCTCCAGTGGCGAAGGCCAGCGATTAAAACTGGCCGCGTTTCTTGCTTCGGCCTCACGTCGACGAACGCTGTTCATCTTGGACGAACCGACAACCGGCTTACACTTTGCCGACATTGTACGGCTGGTCGATTGCTTTGACGCCTTGATCGCCGACGGTCATTCGTTGGTCGTCGTCGAGCACAACGCGATGTTGATGCAAGCGGCGGACTACATCATCGACCTCGGCCCCGGCGCCGCCAGCGCCGGCGGACGCGTCGTGGCAACGGGAACGCCGGCGGAGATTATCAAAAGCAAAGACAGCGTGACGGGCGGCGTATTAAAGGCCGCCCGTCGGGCATCGTCATAGTCGCTTTTCGCTCCGCGAAAATAGCGTGCAGCGATTATGAACCCTCAGGCGAATGCCATCGACGTTCGTAGTGGGACTCGCCAGAGTTCCTGGTGCTTGCGGCGCAAATGCGGGAATTCTGGCGAATTCCACTACGCGAACATCGGTCCGGCAGACACGGGAATTCTGGCGAGTTCCACTACGTGCACATCGGTCCGGACGTTTTACGACGCGGCTGCGGCGGCGGCGATCTCTTTGGCCGAACGCCGAGTTCGACGCCGCGGTTTGGCGCTGGCCCATTCTTTGGTCATCGCCTCGAAGACGTCAGGCGTCTCGTAGCGCACGATCGTTTTGCCTTCGGGCATCGGACCAATCAGCCCGCGAAAGACCGGCATCCCGCGCAATTCCAAATCGGTACTGCAATCATCCGTTCCGATTTGAACGTGCATCTTTAGAAGCGGATCACTCGTTGGATAATCATGGATCAACAACGAACCGTCGCGACCGCGTGCTACGACGCGGAAAGTGTCTTTTTTGGCCATGGTGCCTCCGGGAAGGGTTGGATGCTTGGCGCATTGGAATGGGAGATACAAAACCGCTTGGCCATAGGAACGCCGACGCGGACCAAGAAACACGCTGCGATAAAGGGAGGGCACCGCAATCGTGTTTCACTTCAGGACTGGTACGCGTCGGCGTTCATTGTCTCGCCGACATTTTTTTCGCTGTCTAAAACAACGAACCGAGGAGGGTGGTCTCGGGATGCTGCAAGAAGACCCGAGGAGGTCTGCCGTGCTAGTTGTATTCATCGTCGCGTGACGCGAGAAAGTCGAAGAAAGAATGTGGCGTCCGCGTACCAGGACAAACGCGTGCAACTTGCACAACGTGCTCTAGACGTTGCCACTGCACCAAGACGGCATGAACCCAACAACCGTGCATCGCCGTCAGTCAATCTTTGATCGTTTGCAAGAAATCGCTTGACTGGGAGAGAAGCCCGAGGAAGGCCGAGCGAGGGACGGACGGAGCGAGGGACCACACAGGCTGGAAGCCTATGCTACGTGTTAGGGAATCACTTCGGTTTGCACGCTGTCGACGCCGCCGGGGCCGCGCCGGCTCACCGATTCCACATTCAACTCGAACGTTTGCGGTTGATTGCTACTCATGACGATATCGTACTCGACCGTTTCGTTAGGACGCATCGACCGGATATCGGCCAAGTAGATCGCTCCGGCTTTGACATCGAATTCACCTCCGGTCGGACTTCGACGCTGTGTAATCCGTTCGACCGCCACACCTGGCGGCAAATTGAACCGCACACTGACTTCGCCGTCGACTTGATCCGAATCGTTCGTGACACGCAACGTGTAACGAATCGGCTGACCGACACGGACCGGATTATCACGACCGAAGATCTCGACTTGAACTCGATCCGATTTCGCTGGCCCTGAGGGTAATGCCGGAGCCACAGGCCCCGTATCAGGCGTTGCCGGCAATTCGCCTGGACCACCTGGGATCCGTGGCGGCGTCGTTGCGGGTGGCAATAACGGTGGCGCGGTTCCTGTGGGTGGCGACGCCGGAGGTGCCCCCGCGACGATTGAGAAAACATGTTCGCCATTGGCGGATGTTCCGTCGCGAGCCACCGCTTGAACGCGTGCGAGAGATTGTGGGTTGGTCGCCATCGCACGGAATTGGCCTTCCAATGGTACACGTTGACCCGGATTCACAACGGGGATTTCCCATTGAACGAGGTTTTCGGCCGGCCGCGGCTGCGAAGCTCCTTCGGTGGCCTGTAGCAACTGTAACTGTGGATCGTACTGCAACATCACCTGGATATCACGAATCGGCGTTTGACCCGAATTGTTAACGTAGGTGCGAATCACAAACTCGTCACCGGTCGCAACCCGATCGCGACTTTCAATCGAAAGCGTCAACGCGGGGGCGTCGGGAATCGGATTGATTACGGTCACGCAAGCTTCGCTGACGGCACGTTGTCCGCCGTCGGCAGTGGCTTCAAAATTGACGCATCGTCGTCCTGACGCGGTCGGGATGAATGTAATGGTCGTAGGCCATGTCTCGCCGGGTTGCAATGGTCCGTCGGTCAACGCGTTGCCGAGTTCACGAGTGTTTCGCTCGGGATGCAGCATGTTCGGATCCCCAAACGCCTTCAAGTTGACATTGGTCAATGGACGATCGCCGGTGTTTTTCACATCAATATTAAACGTGACTTCTTCACCCGCCTCGTAGCGATCCTTCTCGGCTTGCGCGGTTAGCGAAAGCGAAGGCCGGAACACATCGACGCGAACGGTGTCTTCTGAAAACAGTCCTCCGTCGCCACGTGCTTGGATGGTCAGCTGAACAGGCGACTGCGACGTCACGTTCATAAACAAATCCAATTCGGTCATGGCGGGGATCGTACCGATTTCCCAAAGCACACCATTGGGCAAGACTTGGGCGAATGAGTCCGCGCTGACGGCGCGAGTCCCCGGAGGGAACTCGACCGAAACGCGGACATTATTCACAGGCTGGTCGCCTGGGTTGGAGACGTTCGCGACGACTTCGTAAGGAACGTCAAAACTGGCCAGCGATGGAGCGCCCGCCTGGACAGCCAACTGGGGTGAACTCCAGGTGACAAAGGTTTGTCCGCGGCCGAGCGTCATCGTCGGCATATTATCCGAATCGCCACCCGGTCGAATGACTTGCATATCGACCGTGACAGTGCCGCTGGTACCCGCAACCGGCAGTAACT
>NZ_ANOG01000779.1 GCF_000346295.1 Rhodopirellula maiorica SM1
ATACCTTGTTCAAAGTGACAGAGCTGCTCAACCGATTCGGGTAGAAACAGGCCTTTGAAGTCGGGAATCCAGTTGCTGATTCGCCGCGCCACCAAACCGACTGCTGCCGAGCGCCTTGAGCATATTGATACGAAAACGCCATCGAACGCCATCGACTTCGCACTGATACGAAAAGTCAGCACCGCCCTCCTGTTCAAAGATCAGCAGGTTTCGGTCGTCCATCATCGGCATCAACAGATCGACCATCTCTTCGTTTTCGATCGGCGGTCGATTCAGTGGCTTCAATTCGCCACGGACCCGCACCATCGGCGGTTGCCCGGTTTTTAGATGCAAGTCCGACCCTTCGAGTTTGACCAGGGCACGGAAGATCTTGTCGACTTCGAGTTCCTTTTTTTCCTGCAATAGCGTCGATTTCAAGCGAGCCATTACCGCTTCGCGTGAGCTATCCAGGGGGGCCGATGAGGTCGGTGGAGCTGAAGATTTATGTGACATTTGGGTTATCGAACCGCAAAAATGGATACGGACAGGATGTGGAAAAGGGACACAGAGGACGCGAACCGCAGGTTTGCTAGTTTAGCCATCGGTCTACGACTGCATTCTAGGTAATTGCCAAAACCACTCAACACAACATTTTACAGGGGAATCGATTCAGGTCGTTCCCGTTTTGACGCGAATTCCGACACGCTGATTCAGTTCGGCTGGCTCGCATGGAGTTCGCAAACCACCAGCGGTGCGGTGTCGGACGCAGAAAGCGAAGCGATAACGGAGCAGGTCAAGAGCGTGGGCAGGCACCGGAAAGAAATGCCGCTACAACCCTTACAAACCAGCCCTACATGACTTTACCGGACAGGTAACCTGGGTGGTTTTTGCAATATAGGCAATTTTTTTCATTGTCTATTTGTTATCTGCAGATAAACTCTGATGAAGATAAAAAATTGCAGAGATCGAGCCGGGGGGCGTCAGGCGATCCAAATTTGCGAACCCATGGAATCGAACAACTTAATAATTAGGGCTTTTACGATGCGTTTCACGAGGATTTTCACACTTTCGGCGGCTGCCTTGCTGTGCGGTGCCGTGACAGCTCCTGCCCATGCGTTCATGGCGGCTGAGGCTGAAATGGTTGCAGCAGAAGGATCGCTGGACGTAGGACAAATGGTGAGCGAATTGAATGAATTCGTCGCCAACGAAGAGAACACCTGCGAACAAAAGCTGATTCGCGTCAACGAAGCGATCGTTGCCGTTGACCGTCTTTTGGACGCCGGCACGAACAACGAAGCGGACCTGTTGGCGGTTCGCGACGAATTATTTGAAATTCGCCGCAACTTGAAGTGCAGCGACGAATTGCTAGCTCTCTATCCCGTCGGAGACATTGTTGGTCCCCCGATCGACGGCGGATTTATCGATGGTGGCTTCATCGATGGTGGATTTGCTGACGGTGGACTAGTCAACATCGGAGGTGGCGGACACCACTCTGGCGGTCTCTTTGGTGGACACCACGGCGGCGGCGGTGGTGGAGCTGGTGGCGGTGGCGGTGGTGGCGGCGGCTTTGGCCTGCTCGCAGCCGGCGGAATCGCAGCCGCGATCTCGATCCCCTTGGCCACAGACGACGACGAACCCGGTCCTCCCGCATCGCCTTCGGGACTGTAGGCTCGAACGTAGAACGTCAATTTGACGCATAAACCAACAAAAAGCCCGCACGGTTTGATCCGTGCGGGCTTTTTTCGTTATCCCTAGTTTAACGTTTGCTGTGTTCCGATTTCGGGTTTACTCGTACATTGGCCGATACAGAAGCGGGAAAGGTCTCCCGCAAACTCGGGCGATTTTTTTGTCAATTGCCGCTGACAGGGCACCGCTGACAAGGCACTTTCGCACGTCCGCGAGACTCGAAACTTGAACCGATAGATACCCCGCAATGGATGCGAACCCGTCCCCGGACCCGCTGCCTACGGATCAACCCGCTGAATCGCCAAAGATCCCGGTGCAACCTCAGCGAGTTTCTGCCTCGACGTCGTTGCCGCGTGCGGCATCGGTACGACCGGATTCATCACACCGCCAATCCGCATCCGACACAATCCAACCGATGCGGACGACCCGATCGAGATCGTCCCGAGACAGCCTGCAAGCGAGACAATCTAATTCGCCAGCGTCATTGGATCGAGCGCGTATCCCGCTTCATCTCGCTCGCGCATTGACGCTGGTGGCTCTGGTGTACACGTGTTGGCGGTTTGGCGGAACCGATGCAATCACCATCCAGCACGTTTCGGTATTGGTCTTGATGGCCATCGTATTGACGATCATTTCGAGAAAATTGCTCGAGCCGATCACTACCGCCGCGATGCTCATCCTGGTGCTGGGATCGTCATGGCTGACGTTCACGGCGTTCCAATGCGTGCCCATTCCAAGTTCGTTGGTTTCGGTTGTTTCCCCGGCATTATTAGATGAAACAGAGCAGTTCGCGGACGTCGCGATCGCCGAACTAACAAGCTTTACCGATGAACACGGCCCAAAACTCCTCGACGGAGAAACGACCAATTCCAACAATCCAGCTGCCCCCACCACCTCGCAGCGGCCGTTGACGTTAAGTGTTATTCCTGCCGCAACGCGAAAGAGGCTTGCGGTGCATGCGATTGCACTAGCTTTGTTTATGCTCTCGACCGTCCTTTTCCCGGGACGCCATAGTCGAAAACTCTTGGCATGGACCCTCGTTTTCAACGCAGTCTTTCTGGGCTTTTGGGCAATTCTGCAACGAGCCTCAGGAACGACTGAACTGTTGCTTGGCATAACACGAGAGGAAGTTATCCTTCCGTTTGCAACGTTCATCTACAAGAATGCCGGAGCCGCGGCGGTGATCCCCGGTTTGGGCACGGCAATTGGGATGCTGTGGGTGGCATTGATGAAACATAACGACCAATCCAGCGGGCGACGTCAGCCGGGAAAACGAAGTTCAACAAACTCGTTCTCAACAAGTCGAGGTTCTCGCAGTCAGAGCTTCTACAACTCGTCGCCGCTGTGGACACGGCCTCGTATTGTTGTGCTCGTGCTACTGATTTCGTTATTGACATCGGCCTTGTTGATCTCCGCCTCGCGCGGCGCACTTGCTGCGACAGGTTTAGCTTTGCTGTTGGTCCCTCTACTCATCCCGTTGAAGCTTCCAGTTCGCAGCTACGCGATACTCGCGAGTGTGTTGTGTCTGATTTCGCTCAGTGCAATTATCGCCGGCAAGTTGCATCCCACGTTACAATCCGAAACGGGCCGCATGGACCGGGATTCATTGTCGGCGGACGGACGCTGGGTTCATTGGCAAGAAGCTTGGCGCAGCGCCGCCGAGTATTTCCCTGTGGGAAGTGGAGCTGGAACTTATGGTTACGCACATTTGGACCAGCAGGTTGAAAATACCAGCGAGTGGTTCCGTGAGGCCCACCAGCAATTCCTGGAGACGCTGGTCGAGTATGGTTTGCCAGGAATTTCCATCGCCGTGGTAAGCATCCTCCTGCTGCTTCGGCATACCTATCAATTGGCGCGAAGAGGTGCTTCGTTTGATCGACGCGGTTGGGGAATCGCAGGCCTGATTGCTCTGTTATCCGTTGCAATTCAAAGCACTGTTGATTTTGTCATTTTGATACCTGGCGTCCTTTTTTCCCACGCCCTGTTGGCCGGCAGCATCAGTGGCGTTCAACAAGACGTCTCGCAACGCCAGCATCACAAGAAACGAGGCGAGAATCCTCTCACCGTCACCAACAAACCGGCGGTACTGCAATCGCACCACGGGGACAAGTCGCGTTTGGCATTTACGGGAAGGCTTGCAAATGCCACTTCGTTTTTCTGCTACCCGATGACTTGGTTCGTGCCGATGCTAGGGATTGTGTTTTTCGCATTTGTCGTTCTTCGTCAAGAAGCGATTTGTGATTCTGTGATTGAAGAAACCGATACACTTATCGTCGATTACCAACCTACTGTCGAGGAAGTGTCTCGAAATGAATCCCTGTTGGACGAAGCGATTCGGATCAATCCTCAGCGTGCGGATTTGTATCACCGCCGCGCCGTTTGGCGAACGGTAAACTTCCGGCTTGCTTTGGTGGAACATGGCAAGCAACAAGGTCACTCTATCGATTGGCAAGCGACTTACCCCGAGACGTTCTACCATGCGTTACACATGCTGCCATCCGACGCCTCGAACGAGATTGTTGATCAAATCACTTCCAACCCCGACCTCGTCAATCAGCTCGTCAACATTGCCAGTGACCTGAAGCAATCGATCGCCCGCAATCCACTTAATCCTCAGGTTTACCTCACATCAGCATTCTTCGCACCCTTGATGAAGACGGAGGAAAGGCGATGGCTTGATATATTGGTTCCGCTTTCGAAAAGCAGTCGATCGATACAATTTGCCAATGGGTTCCTAGCATATTACCAGCGTGACAAAGAGACCTTGATTCAACAGTGGAACGGCGCATTATTGCTAAAAGACGACTTTCTCGAAGCGATCATGATGCGTGCAGAAACCATTCTCACCCCGCAAGAAATCGCAGAACAACTCGTGCCATCACGACGCTCGGAGGTGGCCCTGACGATCTTGCGACGTAGCAAACGAGTGGGTGCCAGCGACGATTTCTTGGCGGCACTTTGTGATTTTGGTTGTAAACGGATCGAGCAAGACTCATCGCTATCGGACGCCGAGATATATTCGCTTTGTGCTCAATTGCACGAAACCATTGATCAACACGAGATCTCTGGCAACTATTGGCAACGAGCTGTCCGCAGCGATGGACTGAACTCGGACTATCGACTGCGTTACACCCAGACACTGATCGAGACCGGCCAGCTAGCAGAGGCGTTAAAGCAGGCCTCGCTCGGCAAGGCTTCGGACCCGTCAAACCGTCAATTCGGTGACTTGATCGATGCGATTCAAAAGAGACTCAAAGACGAGATCGAACAAAAGATCAAAGCATCCAATCTCTAGCGAGAGCCACGGATCTGAACACTCCGATTGATGCAATTCGTAGCGAAACTCGCCCTAAGTTTCGTGACGAATCGATCTAAGAACGTAGCGCAATCCTCTTTGTGCGATTGCTGCATCAGCAACAAGATTTACAGCGTGGTGCCGTCAAGATCCGAATCTTCGTCTTTTGCGTCAGCCTTTTGCACCATCTTGCGTGCAACGGACATCACTGTCTGGCTGAACGCACACCCCCCGCCGCGTTGTTATCCGCACAAGCCCTAGATATGGCAGAGAGCGATTGCGCGTCACAAGGCAGACGAACTGAATTTTAAGGCAATGCCTACGAGTCGATACCTAGGCTGTCCGAATTTAGAGGGGAAGCGTTTTTTTCTGCCGATGACTCTCAGTCGAATCCCTTTAGCGTTTACACAATCACAAACAGGCGAGTTGATGACGTCCCACTCAACAGCGGAAGCTAAATTCCCATCTCCCCCAAATCGAGGTCGATTTGATGGGGACCCTGTTTCGACGTTGGCCCCACTTGCTCGTTGGGATCATGGTCGGAGGAACGCTCGCGCTGATCACTTTTTTGCGACCGAACCTCTGTATGAATCCAATATCGAGATTCTGGTCGGACAACGGAACTCCGAATTGGCGACAAGCGGAACGTCGTCCACCGCATCAGCGACGGGTGATTCGATCCAAGAGGACCAACTCGCAACGCATATGCAATTGCTGAAGAGCCGCCACAATCTTCACGCTGCCGTTGAAAGAGAGAATTTGGGACAGTTCGCGTCTTTCCAAAAGGCAGCCGAAAACGAGCTTTCGGCGGTTGATTACATTCTTGAGAATCTTGATGTTCAGCGAGGGGGTGAAGGCTCCGCTCGCGATGCAATGGTGCTGCGGGCGACCTTTCGTGACCCTGATCCCGCTGTCGCTGCCACGGTATTGACGGCAATCTTTGAGAGCTATCGCGACTATGTCGAGTCGCATGGCCAAAACAAGACCAAAGAGGCGATCACGCTGATCGAAACAGCTCAGAAGGAACATGAACAAGAACTAGACAATGCCGATCGAGAATATCGCGAATTCGTCAAGTCCGTACCTGTGTTGCTCGAAGGCGACCGTGTCCGTGACGTGCATCGTGACCGTTTGGCAGACCTCGAAGCAGAACTAAACCTCGTTCGTTCCGAACTCGCCGAATCCTCTTCGCGATTGGAAGTCATTGAGAAATTTCTCGAGGAAGAAGACGTCAATGAAATTGGCGATAACGCCCACCTCGCGCTGCTAAGCCACAAAGAAGTCGAGCGATTAAAGCTGTTTCTTGACATGACACGTGGCGAAGTGCAATCCGAAGCATTCCAAGCAGAGCAGCCAGCGCGCCAGGAGGTTGCCAAAGCCCAGTACACCATCCTGCTGGAACTGCTGCAGAAAGAACGCACGCTTGCCGAGGATTTTGGTCCAGGCCATCCGTTGGTCGCAGCGACACGCCAAGAGATCGAGGTGATCCAGCAGTTCATCAAGACCAATGCTCCTGAGGCAGCAGTCCTGGCGACCAAGAAACTCGATCCAAGCGAAATGCTCAAGACCTATGTCTTGCTGCTTCGCAACGATATTGCGGAGCGTGAAAAACGCAAGGAAATATTGACCGCTGACGCCGAGACGGAGCTGTTGCTGGCCAAGAGCATTGAGGCCGATTTCATGACCGGAACTGCACTGAAAGCGAAATTGAATCGAGCACAGTCGCGTTACGATGAAGTGATTCGCCGACTTCATGAAATCAACTTGGCGGGATCCTATGCGGGTTTCTCAACCGACCTACTATCCCATCCTGAAATCAACAAAGAACCTTGCTGGCCTCGTCTGCCTCTGGTTCTTGCGATTGGAGGGATTCTTGGTCTTGCAATTGGAACGACCTTCGCAGGATTGAGCGAGTTTCTTGATGCGACGTTCCG
>NZ_ANOG01000780.1 GCF_000346295.1 Rhodopirellula maiorica SM1
CTTAACTGATCACTGAAAAATGGCTAAACAAGTAACCGGGGTCGCGAAATTCCAAGTTCCTGGCGGTCAAGCTACCCCCGCTCCTCCTGTCGGTACCTCGCTCGGTAAATTTGGTGTGAACCTTGGTCAATTCGTCCAAGCTTTCAACGACCGAACCAAAGAGTACGCTGGCACTCCGATTCCTGTGGTTGTCACGGTATACAACGATCGCAGTTTTGAGTTCATCACCAAAAGCCCTCCAGCAGCGTCGCTGCTCAAAGCGGCCGCTGGTATCGCCAAAGGCAGTGGCGTTCCTAACCGCGACAAGGTTGGCACCGTGACCGCCGCCCAGTGCGAAGAGATCGCGCAGAAGAAAATGGCCGACTTGAATGCCCGCAGCATCGAGCAAGCCGCTCTGATGATCCAAGGCACCGCTCGCAGCATGGGCATCAACGTCGAAGGCTAATAAGCCTCGTCCTTGCTATCCGCCGCGAAACTCACCAAGCGTTTCGATTGAGCCGGCTTAACGATAGACCGAATACGATTTAGCTCCGCCAATAAAATGGACGGAGCTAAGTTTGTTTTGTGACATCAACTGATTTAATCGTTTAACAGTTCAGCCGAAGGTGTACTCGCATCGGTTAGCGTACGCCTATCGGCTAACGGTTAAACGAAGCATTCTAAAATTCAGGCTAATTGAACATGCCGTTCGCGAGTTTCGCGAAAAGTAATCCACACCTAGGCGGCGTCTTTCCAGTGGTCGTTTAACCAGGTTGCCGGCAGTGTCGACTTGAACACGCCTGCTTGATAGCCCGCAATCGCTTGATCCGGCAACGGGTACCCGTGGAACGCCAATACACGCATTTCCGATGGCTGATACGGTTCACGAATCAAATTCAACGGGAACAGGGGACGGCAACTGCGTTTGAAGCTGCACACCCATTGTTCGGGCCAGAACGCCAGATCATCCAATAGCGTTCGGCTTACGTATTGCTGTTCGATACGGAACGTCTGAAGCACCTCGGCCTGATGATCACAAAAGTGCTGGTAGACTCGCGTGTGACGTTCGGGATGAAAGCGAAAGACCGACGTGTTGCCTACTTTGCCATCGCGTCCGGGGATCCAAGCACGACGTTTCTCCAGCCAATCATGAATCACACAGAACCGCCCTGGCTGAAACGCAAAAAAGTCGTCCAGCGGGCCGGTTAAAACGACATCCAGATCCAGGAACAGTGTGTCGCCCTCTAACCCCGCCAATCCAGGCTGAAACAGGCCGACTTTTCGCCATGTTTCGCCGCCTTTGCGAGCATCGAAGGCGTTCTCATCAAACGGTGTCACCGGCAACGGGTGGATCTCG
>NZ_ANOG01000781.1 GCF_000346295.1 Rhodopirellula maiorica SM1
ATCAAGAATCGGATCCAGCGCCGATTCTAGTTCCTCTAGCGGTGTTTCATTCAGCGTTTGGCACAGTTCAACAAGAGCCTTCCAAGCCTTTTTGCCATCGTTGGATTTCATCTCGTATCGGGATTTGTATTCGTCAAGGTCCGTGCCAAGGTAACGCAATCCGCCGTCGGCATTCGGGTTCCCGCTGACCTTCCAGCGTGTGCCCTTGGACGCCCCGAAGTTTTCCTGAAGGAACAGTTTGTCGAACTGTTGCACGCTGACGTACACCCCCCAACTTTCGCCATTGATCACCACGTGCACAAAGTTCGCTTTGGGCGTGGGGATATATTGGCGAGCGATATGTGAATAGACCACCGAACTCATCATCGACGGGTCGCCATGGCAATTCAGTAGGTTCAACGTCTTGTATCCATAGATCCGCTGATCCTCGTCCGCCATGTCTAGCGAAACGTTAAATGGACGTTTGCTGCCGCGAGACACATGCCCATAGGACGACATCCCACGGAAATGGACGCCAACATTGGGATAGACTTTCCCATCGACTTGCATCTGAGCAGCGACATCAACATCGGTTCCGTGAAAATCTTCGAGCTCCTGTTCCCAGTCTTCGTTGTCAAAGTCCAAGAACACGGTACGCAGGACTGTGGTGTCATACAGCGGTTTGTCGGGATAGTTGGCAACATCCGCAGGCGCGACCGCCGGTCCAGGCGTGCCCGGCGAGGTGGCATGGCCTCGCATACCACCGGGCCCCCGCATTCCGCCGGGCCCTCGCATTCCGCCGCCCCCCCCTATGTCGCGCCCACTTGCGTCAGGCCCACCACCGTCAGGGCGGCCTCGCCGACGACCGCCATCCCCCGCATCCTGACGGTTCGCAGCCAATGCGTTTTCCTGCTGGATGCTTTTGCGCGCGACCGTTCGCTCGGATTGGTCGAGCCATCCGTTCTGATCTTGATCAAACTGGTCTAACAATTTGCGTTCTTCGCGATTCATGCCGCCGGGGCCGCCAGGTCCTCGCATGCCGCCATCTCGCATACCAGCTTCTCGTCCACCGGCGGCCCCACCCAGACCGAAGTCAAGAGTGCCTGGAGGTTGGGCGTATGCGATAGCGCCTAGCACCAACGCGGTGCCCGCGACTAAACAAACTGAGACATGTCGTCGTTTCATAGGGTTGTTTTCCTAGACTTTTGAAGAGGTTTATCGGCCTTGTCGCAGATCGACGCTTTGCACGCCTTCGATCAGATTCAATTGGTTGATTAGCTCAGTGGGCTTGGCATCGGGTTTCAAACGAACGCGATAATTCAGATCCAGTGACGCACCTTGTTTGCTGGTTCCACCGGACGTCAGTTCAGCCTTACTAAGCAAACGGTCAAAAATGCTTCCCAGCAGTTTTTCGGGATCGCGTCCGATTCCAATTCGGATGGACAAGCGGGCGTCTCCGGCAAACCCGCCTGTGCCGGTTTGACGAGGTCGCACCAAAAACGCCGCGATTCCGGTCACCGCCATACCCACGATGGCGACAACCAATTGATCCGCACCGACTGCCATCCCCACCAACACGGCAAAGATGACAAAGGTGATATCGTGGGTGTCTTCGACCACCGTTCGAAATCGAACGATCGACAACGCGCCCACCAATCCAAAGGCCCAGGCAACGTTTTGCCCAATGACCAACGGCAACATCGCACACAGGATCGCCAACAGCACCAGCGTCGCTGGGAACGTCGGCATGATCTTTTCGCTCGGTCGCACCCAACGATAGATTGCTGCGATCACGCAGCCGCACAAAAACGCGATGACCAAGCGAACGGTCATTTGCAGTGCGCTGCTTTCCGTCGGCGTGCCAACGGCATCGGTCAACCAAATTGGCATGTTGCCACCTCATCCGTGGCCACAGGTTCGGCTAACATCGCATCCGAGGTGCTCAGCGACTGGAACATCGCCGCACATTGATCCACTGGATAACGCAAAACACACTCCCTATACATCGACGTCGGTTGAGGCAGCAACGTGTACTCATAAATCAGCGATTTAAAAATGGCAGGAAGCGAAACAAAAAATTTCATCCGCACCAAGTGCATTGCGATCGGTGTGGAGGGTGTACGGACGGGATCGACCGAGTCTGAAAAGGCTCGGCAGTGGACATTTCGGTCCAGGGTCAATCGAAGTGGCCCCTCGATCGAATTCGCGTTGAACGCGATCCGGTCAAATTGAATTTGCAGACTTCGCTGCAACCCATGTTTGACGATATTTTTGTGGAACCATTTTCCTTCCCACGTCTTGTTGACGCCATCCAACTCGAGTTGTCGTAGTTCGCTCGATGGGGCGATGGTCCGCCGCAGTTTGGTCGTCTGCTTGTCTCGCCGCTGTTGCTCGAGGAACACGTCCCAGGCGTGATCGATACGCCGCACGCGGAAAACTTCTTTATCGATGGCCTTCGTTTTGGTCGGACGACGCCATGTTTCGCTGTCGTAATACAGATCGCTGACGTCGCTAGAGATCGGCGGATCCATCCGGCGGGATGCCGAATCGATCAATGCGGCTGCCGCGACGTCATCCAGGACGAAGGTGCACTCGTAACGAGGGGGAAATTTCAATTTTGCTCTCTTGTTCGATAACTTGCCGATAAGACCGGACGGCAGCGGTTTGTTGCGTGCCAAGTTCCGGTGGCATCAAGACATGCGTTGAATGCCCCCCCTTGGGGCCAAACTTTCTCGAAAGTCGCTGCGAAAACGATCGATCGGCTGCCGCGAGCGTGCGGCGACAAAAGAGGTTTCCCAAGAGAGAAACAATCGAAAGTGTGTTTTGGGCGGTCAAACTGTTTGTCGGGTATACCAGCAAACATCGACATCGATGTCACTTTTAACCGTCCGGAAGTGTCCAGACGGGGTCAAACGCACCCCCGAGCTGGGATTGGATTACTCGCAACATCAGCAATTTCGCGGGTCCATCCTGCGGTTGTTCCAGCAGCAATTCGGCCAGGATGTCTTGCGCTTCGGCGTGTTTCTCGCTCTCAAACGCCGACAACGCCAACTCATACGCGGCGCAGCCGGCACTCAAGTCCTGTTTTCCACAATGACCGAGCTCGTACAGCTGCACGGGTTCGCGAATATTGTGAACACGAACACTGCAAACTCTTCGCCCCCGCAGCTTGGCATCCACCCGGCTAGCGGTGCTCTGCGTCATCAAAATCGAACTCCGCAGATACTTTGTCGCTCCCTGCACGCGGCTGGCCAAGTTGACGGTGTCACCAAGCGGTCCATATTTAATTCGATGGGTGGACCCGGTGTTGCCGACCACGGCTAAGCCACTGTTGATCCCGATGCCCATCCGTGTGTCGCCACCCACAGTGGACCGCCATTTTTCGCTCAGCTCGCCCACCGCTTTCTGAATGGCGATCGCGCACTCACAGGCTTCGACCGCATGTTGTGGCGAGGCAATCGGAGCTCCCCACATAGCCATGATCTCGTCGCCGACGTAATCGACAATGGTTCCCCCATGGTCCAACACAATCCGGCTAAGTTCGTTCATCACGTCGCTGATCCAAGTGATCGTTTGCACGGGGCCGACACGTTCGCTGGTGCGGCTGAACCCGCGGACATCGCACACCATCACCGAAACATCAGCAGGGCACGGTTTATCGAGCAAATTTTTGTCACAGAGCACCTGATTCAAAATATTGCGAGGCAAGAATTTGCTCAGTTCTGCTAACCGGGCATCGATTTGACGCAGACTCGAACGGATTCTCGCATGCAACAATCGCTCATCCGCTGGTTTTTCCAAATAGTCATCCGCTCCGTTTTCGATTGCATCGGCAGCCGCAAAACGGGCGTCAGCGTCGGCGACCACGATGATCGACGGTTTCCCGGTGGTTGGTGAGCTGCGAATTCGATGTATCAATTCAAC
>NZ_ANOG01000782.1 GCF_000346295.1 Rhodopirellula maiorica SM1
GCTCCGCTTCACTGGAAAGTCAACGGCATCGAACAAGATCAGCAATCAATTGACTCCATTGACGCACAGCAGTCACTGGAGGTGAATTGGGAACACACGTTTACGACACCAGGGACGTACCGTGTCAGTTGTCAGCTGGAGCACTCGGACGACTTGATCGCAGATAATCATTTCAATACGGTGGTCGAAGTGGTCGACCGTGTCCCGGTGGTCATCGTCGAAAACGCCTTCGAACTCGCCGAGATGCAGCAGGATTCCTACTTTGTCCAGGCGGCGTTGGGGTGGATTGATGGTGTCCCGCTGAGTGACAATTCGATCTATGTGCCGACGCTCGTTTCGCCCGCGGAATTAGCGACGATGGATCTTTCCCAACAACGTGTCGTTGTGATTCCCAACTTGACACGATTGGACGATGACGTCGTTGCGATACTCACCGAATTTGTCTCCGATGGAGGCGGCCTGTGGATTGGACTTGGCCCTCGAACGGACGTCGATTCCTTCAATCACTCGCTGTTTGCCGACGCCAGCGGGTTGTCGCCCCTGAGGGTCGACCGTATCGTCGACGAGGATCACTCCGACGACGCCGCGGATCCTTCCAATGACGATCCGACGGAAACCCGCCGCACACGAATCGATCCGTTTCGCAGCACCCACTCGGCGACACGCCAATTGGCCGATGACAAACAACTCGACTTAGCGGACGCGGTGATCCGGCGCCGTTTCCAATTCGTCACCAGCGAGAATAGCAAATCGCTATCGGTCCTGCTAAACCTTAGCAACGGGCAGCCATTGGCGGCAGAAAATTTTGTCGGTCGGGGCCGAGTGATCGTTCAGGCGGTTCCACTACGTCTGCAATGGAGTGATCTCGCACGCACCCAGTCGTTCGTGGTGATGGTGCGTGATTGGATTGACTATTTGGCGCAGCCGCGTGCGACACAGTTCAACCTTCAACCCGGTGAGCCCATCGTGATGCGGACACCGTATTCCGAGGCGTCAGAGCAATCCGATCAGGTCGCAGCGACCGCGATATTGAGAACACCACACGGGGACGCAATCGAGTTGACCGCCAATCAACGTGACGATGGCTTCGAATTTCGCTCAAGCCGCACTCGGTTGCCGGGTGAATACGAACTGGAAATTGGGCTCGCGGATCAAGCGATTCCTTTTCAAGTGTTGCGAGACGCCAGTGAATCAAATTTGGAACCCCTCAGCTCCGATGCGGTTCAACAGATCACGGCTTCGACCACCGCCACCCCGTCGGTCGAACGATTGTCCGCAACGGCGTCGACGCAATCCGATCCATTGTGGCCCTACCTACTGATTGGGTTAATTCTGCTGATCACGGGCGAATTAGTCCTCTCCGGCATTCTGGCTCGCGAACGATTTGGTGTCGCGGGGATCCCTGAGTTCTCCGAAATGGATGCACCCACGTTGGGTGTGACGGTTGGCGAAACGGTTTCAGAACAAACGAACCTGCGGGGCCGCCGTTCCCTCGTTGACGCAATCCCCTCGGAGGTGAACTGAGCGATGGGAGCCACCGAAACCACGACCCAGCAATACATAGCGCTGGAACACCCGTTCAATCTGCCACTGATTGTCTTAATAACGCTGCTTTGCGGCGCAGTGATGTTATGGGCCTTGTTTCGCGAACGTCGCATACTCGGCATGAAGACCACGTCGTCGTTCTTCGTGCTTCGTGTGTTCGCGGTAGCCGCGGTCCTTTGGATGTTGCTCGCACCTACAAGCGTTCTAGAAGAATCGACATCAACCAAAAAAGCGGTGGTGATTTTATCGGACGTCAGTGCCAGCATGGCGACAGTGGATCCGGTTGGAACGGCGGACGATTTACGATGGGCGGTATCTGATAACGCAGCACACTCGGACTCGCCGCTCATCGAAACTGTCGCACTTGCTGACCGGACGATCGCAGCACTTGGCATTGCACATCGCGAATTGTCCGCTGCGATCAGCGAACTCGAAAAACATGGCGGCGATCGTCTGGTGACAGAACATGTTGGATTGGCCAGCAAGGCGATCACGCGATCGAGGATGCATTTAGATCAAGTTCGTGATGTTGGAACACCCGCCAACGTGCTGGATTCGGACACAATCACCCCGTTGCTTTCTCGCTTGTCGACGCTGCTCGAAAGCCCCGAGTGCGACGCGTTGGCTGAACTTGCTGAAACACTGCATCGCGATCGCACTCCGACCGAAGCCGGTTGGCGAGAGGGGCTTACCGATCTGGTGGGACGAACCGCAATTGCGCGCCGAGTTTCGATCGAGCTCGCCGAGCAATTGTCCAAGAATGCGTCTGCGCTGCGGGACAGTGGTACGGTCGCCTCAGCCACGTTTCACAACCGAGCCCGCGGCGAGCGTGTCGCCTCGTTTTTAAACCAGCTTGGCCATTCGAGTTTGGATTCGATCACAGAGATCGCTGACGTTCGCTGGAGTTTCTTTGGTGACGCGCCACGGGATTTATCCAGTGACAACGAAGCGAAGATGTTTTTAAGCGAATTGGCGGATCGCGATGATCTGGCAAAGGTGACTGACTTGTCCTCTGGGCTGCGTCATGTGGACCGCATGCGGCAAGATCAACCGATCGCGGCAACGTTTGTACTGTCGGACGTCGCCCACAATCACGCTGGCGACCGTAAGCCGACGGAAATTGCGACACAGATGGAAAGTTCACCGGTTTACGTCGTCCCAATTGGCAACCCGTCACGGCTGCGGGATATCGATTTGCTTTCGACCAGTGCTCCGAGTGTTGCAATGCGAAACGACGCCGTGGTCATCGAGGCCCAATTGGAAGCGTACCAGTGCTTGGGAGAGACATGCGTCGTGCAACTGATGCAGGACGGACAAATGATCGATTTCCGAAATGTGCTGATCGACTCGGATTCCGCGAGCCACCGCATACGCTTTGACCAACGTGTCGCCGAGATTGGGACGGCAACTTTTCAGATCGCCGTGGATCCGTTGGATGGCGAAATGACGTTGGAAAACAATTTCAGCGAAGTTGAGATCAACGTGACGCGGAGTGATATTAAAGTCCTACTCGCAGATGAGCATCCACGCTGGGAATATCGCTACCTGGCACAATTGTTTCGCCGCGATGACAAGGTCGAAGTCGACGAATTGCTGTACCACCCTCGTGTCATCGCGACTGGTCGTCGTGAAGAAACGAAAACGTTCCCGATCACCGTTGACGACTGGGATCAATACGACGTGGTGATTTTGGGCGACATTCGGACAGACCATTTTCCGGCGCAGTCGCAAGAGTCGTTGCTGCAGTACTTGCGAACTCGCGGTGGCACTTTGATCATGATTGCGGGCGATTCCGCGATGCCCGCAGCTTATCAGGACCATCCGCTTGCTGCTGCAATCCCGGTTCGCCCCACCGATAACGCCGACGCCCCCCACCGCGAATATTCCTTCCGTGTGACTGAGCAGGGACGATCCCACGTGGCGCTGATGATCGGTGAAACCGACTCGGCGACTCGCGATGCATGGGATTTTGTTAATCGATTTTCACCGCTGCATAAAGTCTCGCGATGGCGGGCACCGCTGCCAACGGCTCGCAGTTTGATCGCAGCCGCGCCACGCGACCTCGGTCCTAGTCCCAGTGATGCGGAGCTGTCCGATTCGACGTTCTTGTGTTGGCAACCAGTGGGCCGAGGCCGTGCGGTCTATTTGGCCGGCCCGGATACGTACCGTTTGCGTTTTTTGCGCGGGGATCAATTGCACTATCGATTCTGGGGACAATTGATGCGTTGGGCGATTGCGTCCGATCTGTCCGCGGGTAACCGTTCGGTACGGATTCGCACTGGCAAAACGCTCTATGAAACCAACCAGAGCGTGGATGTCGAAGTCGAATTACTTGATGCCGAAGGAAATCCCGTCGTCGAGGATAGCGATGCAACCGATGTACTGCATCTGCGGCTGATCTCGGGTCAGGATGAGCGAATGGTTCCGCTAGTGGCAGACGCGGATCGTCCCGGTCACTATCGGGCCGAACTTCGCTCGTTGCCACCGGGTGTCTATCAGGCCCAGCCGGGTGGCAGCTTGGTTGATTCACTTGCGGAAATCGATGCAGCTGAGTCGTTGTCTGAAATTGCGTCCGCCACATTCACAATACAGGCTGATTTGCCAAGCGAGCTTGTCGATACGAGGTGCAATCGCGTGCTGGCGGGACAAGTCGCCGAATTAACCGGAGGTCAGGTACTGCCGCCCACCGCCGTTCGCGAAATCATCGAACTGACCAATTTGGATCCTGTCGTCACCCACCGTGTACAGCGCCAACCTTTGTGGCTGCGTTGGCGGTATCTATGGTTAGTGTTTGGATGTTTGCAAATCGAATGGATTGTTCGTAAGTGGAGAGGGCTTTCGTAATCGTGTCAGCTTCAATTTCAACGCATCCGTTACCCTCCGCCATGACGGTCAAACTAAGATCGGTACGATGGCGACACGCAATCTTCGCGACCATTCACGCCCTTTCGATAGGATGGTGCGTGTTGGTTTCGTTAATGATCCTATCAATGACACTGGATTGGTTGTTTCCGTTCATCGATCCGCTGGTGCGACTCCTGCTGACGTCGGGGACATTGATTGCGACGGTGATCACAGTCATAGCGATTGCGATCAAGCCGATTCGTCGGTCGCTGGGGTGGCATCACGCTGCGAGTGCCGTCGACGTTGGTATCCCGCAATTAGAAGAGCGTTGGTCAACGGTCACAAGTTTGTCGAGGCGAGACCAAACCGGTGATTCGGCGACCGCCAAGGCGATGGCGGCACAGGTTACTAGCGAAGCGATCGCGATGGAGCGAATCGTGCGACCCCATACGATTGCGTCGCCCGTTCCACTTCGCCAGACATTGGTTATGGCGGGAGTGATTGGCATCATCCTTGTCGGCATGATTGCGATTAGCCCGCGACAAATGTCAATCTTGTTACATCGTTTTTGGGTTCCCACGTCCAACATCACCGCGACGCAATTGACCAGCGCGACCGGTGACCTGCGAGTGCCTCGCAGCGAAACCATCCAGCTGGTTACAAAGCAGAATGGTTTAAGGCGATCGACAGCAATACTGACGCTGCGAGATAGCGAGGGGCACGAACAAACCCATCGTCTGCGACCAGACCAGGAAATGGCGGATCAGTTTTCGCACCCGATCCGAGTCGACGAATCGTTGAGCTACCGTATTCGCTCGGGTGATGCACAAACGGATTGGCATCAAGTGCAGGCGATCGACTACCCCGAAATCTCCGAGTTATTATTCACGATCGAATACCCCGAGTACGCCAATCGCCCCAGTGTGCACCGTGACCTGATCCCGCGACGCATCAAGGTGGTTCAGGGCAGCACACTCGACTTGGCGATCAAGCCGCTCGAACCTCTGCAACGTCTTTCGATTTCGCTCTCCGCACCCAAGCAATCGGTCCGCGATGCCGATTCGCAGGGGCAAGACGTGGATGAATCAGTACAAGATTTGGTTGCGGATGCCGATGGATGGTACCGATTTCACATGCAACTGATCGACGATGTCGTGCTGCGTCCGGTGTTACAAAGCCCTGGTGGTTTAACGAACCAACGTAAAACGTTCTGTCGGATTGACGTTATCGCGGACAAAGCTCCCGTCGCTCGCGTGATCAGCCCCACCGATGAGATGGCCGTTGCGGTCGATGAAACGATCGAGATCGAATTCGAAGCTCACGATGATCACGGGATCGCAACCGCCGAATTGGTCGTCTATGACGAAACACAGAAAGACGCCGATGGAAACCCGAAAGTGGTCGCCGTCAAACCGATTCCACTCGGCGAGCAGAAGATGCAGAAGCACGTGATGGGAAAAACGCAGCTCAATTTGAAAGAGTTGAATTTGCTTGAAGGAAGCGAGATCAGTTACGCGGTCCGGGTTACCGACAATCGCATGGTTCCGTCCACGGACGAGAACACACGGGATCCAATTCCTCCGTCACCGGATCTCCTCGCTAGCAATCGCGAAACCGAAGAGCCCGCTGAACCAACGGATCCAAAGCCAGCGGACGCGAAAGCTAGCGATGGAAAAAATTTGGCGGCACAACCACAAACAACGCAAGCGAGCGTTGC
>NZ_ANOG01000783.1 GCF_000346295.1 Rhodopirellula maiorica SM1
CGATCCCGAGGACGAGGGTCATACCGGAGTCATGTATACCGCCACGCCGCCTAGTTTGTTTCCCGATCCGTATGACACGGACTCTGATTGGGTAGGCATCCTCGAATCTCAGATGACAGACGATTTCACAACTTTGAAGAATGATATTTTGTCAAGCAGTTCGTTGACGTCGAACAAGTACGGTGGCGGAACTCCGATCGGTGCCGCCGTCCGCGATGGAGCCCATTACCTGTACAGCAATCATCGCAAACACGACAGCAACAAAAACGAAGTCAAGTTGTTGATGGTGGTGATGAGTGACGGCAATGCCAACAAACCCGAAGACGACCCCGACGAGTACGCAATTTCGATGGCGAACTATGCCGAAAGCCTCGGCATCCAAATTCACACGATTAGCCTGGGGGATGACGCGGATGTCGCACTGATGACGGCGATTGCAAACGCAACCGGCGGCAAACATTTTGCGGCGACCGGCAGCGGAAGCGAACTGACCAGCACGCTGAAACAGGCTTACCGCAACATCGTTGGCGCGATCAACCGTACCGTCTTAGTGCAATAGGTTCATCATGTTATTGATAAAATCAAAATCGATTTCTCGTCGCCACTGCAAACCGCGTTCGGCGGGAAAACAAAAAACACGTGGGATCGCGGCGGTGGAATTTGCCGTCGTCTTGCCACCCGTGCTGCTGATGATCCTGGTGTCGGTCGAAGTTTCTCGCGCGTTGGCCGTCCAGCACTCGCTGCAAGAAGCGTCTCTGAATGGATGCCGGATCTACTCCCTCAGCGACAAGACGCAGCAACAGGCAAATGACATGATCAATCTGTCACTGGCCGAAGCAGGTATCTCGGGACACAGCATCCAATATGTTCCGGCGACCAAGGCGGAAATCACCGCCGAGATGCAGCCGGTGACGGTCAACATCTCGGTGCCCTACAACCAAGTCGGAGTCGGGATCCAGTGGCTGTTGGCCGGTTCCACCGTTGCGGCCAGCACAACGCTGCCGGCGGAATCACGCTAGAACCCTCGACGCTACCGCTCGCAAGATTCCCCCCCGCCTGTCGACATTCCCTCGCCGTGTTAGTAGCACCGCGAGGTGGATGTCCCGCCATTCGTGGCGAAACTTCTTTGCAAAACGACGTCGAACATTTGCCAGATCTTGATACAATCTGGGATTGGCTCGCCCAACACCCTCCCCACGCTGGCGAGCGAATTGACTAATGGACGACGTACTTAAAGCTGATAATGAGCAAGAAGAAAAAGAAAAACACCCGCATTCCTCACAAATTCTTGCCTTGGATCGACGCTCGCAAGAAATATCGATTGTCACACGCTCAAGTCCAAATGGCGCGGGAATTGGGGATGTCCCCCAAACGCTTCGATCGACTCGCCAACACCGAACACAAGCCATGGAAGGTGCCCCTGCCACAGTTCATCGAGTCGTTGTACGAAAAGAAGTTTGGCAAGCCTGAACCCGATCACGTGCAGTCGATCGAAGAGATGGCGGCCGAACATATGGCACGTCGCGAAGCAAGAAAAGCTGCGAAGGTCGCCGATGAGACTGCCGAAGAACATAGGGATGAATCGACTGACCTACAAAGCGACACCCTGCAAAGCGACGACGCCGTCAAGTCCGACGACACCGCGAATGCATCGCTCGAAACCGACACCGACGTTGATCCCGAGATCAAAATTTGACGCTGGCTTCGACAAACAGTGCATCGTCGAGATCAATCTCACTGCCGCTGCTTTCGAATTCAATCGAACGATTCCATGCGTATCCCGACTCGACGAAGAAACCTCGATTTCCAGCTTGCACCCACTCGTAACCGACCAACAACCGCAGGTCGCTGAGTGTTAATTCGTCCGGCCTACCACTGTCGCGAGTGACAGCCCAAGTGTTCCCGCCCAGAGTACCGCCAAGATAGGCCCATGATTCCGAATTGCCGCCGTCTTTCGAAAGCCGACGGGCGATCCTCGGACGCGGCAGCATCGCATCGATTTTCCACTGCGGTGTGGGAGTCCACGTTGCCCCCAACGCGGGCAATAGTGGCAAGTCGGTGCGGTCCAAGTAGACGGCTCCGAACGATAAACTCAAATCGGGTCGGCACTGCCAATTGACCAACCCCAACCCAAACAATCGCAGTGCGTTTTCGTCCGTTGTAAAGTCGCTGCGGATCGATGGCGTGACGACAAGCGTTGTCGAAAACACGCTCGACCATTGCTTACGGTTAAAGAAGGTGACCCCGGTGTTGTAGAGTGTGCCGGGCAAATCGACCGTCTCGGGTCCATTCAAATGATCGGCACGAAAGTAAGGGCGAAGCACGAGGATGTGCTCTAAACTGCCCAGCGGCACGGCGAAACCAGCGCGTACCTCTTCGAACGTGATGTCCAACCCGCCCGCCGCATTTCCGGTGTCAAGCAAGTAACCGCCAAGCAGTTCTGCTCCCTGATAGAAGCTTTTGCGAAATCGTGGAACCTCTGTTTCACGCAAGGCAAAGAACGCGGGGTCAACCGTTTCGATCATCGGCGACGGAGCATATTCGAATTCGTCTGCGAATGCAGGGACGCCCGCGAAACTTGGCGTCAGCTCTTGCGAGTGCACCCCCGATGTGGCCAACGCCCAAATCAGGGCAATGGCAGGCGAAAGCACGTTTTTACGTAATCTCAGCGACATCCTGGCTCCGTCGGGGTCGGCAACCACCAGGATTAGCAAACCAGGGGGGGTAGAATCAAGAGCGGCAGACAGAAAGGACGCTAGACGATTCGGGTCTTGCTGCCCGGCACCGGGACGGGATAGCGGCCATCCGCATCGGGAGTCACGGGCGCGGCATCAGCGAGTGAATGCATTGCCGAGGTATCCGCCAATTCAATGTTGCTGTTGATGGCATCGTCCCAGCGAACGACTTTGCCGCTGTAGGTCGCCATCCGCCCCATGATCGCGGTCATCGTGCTGTGCGCACCATATTCGCCTTCGCTTAACGTTTCACCACGGCGAAGTGCCGCGAACCAATCGGCATGCTGCTGCGAGTAACCGTTTTGACCGCGTCGCGTAGTCACATCGCTTTGCCAAATCATGTTGCCTCGCGAATCACGCAAGATCGCGTTGGCGATATCCGCCGACCCCTGAGTGCCGTGCACAAATTCGCCGATCGTGGTCCGGCAACCTTGCATGTGCCGACATTGGCTCAACATCCGTGTACCGCTGGCATAGCTGTATTCGACCATGTGGTGGTCAAAAATTTGTCCGTGGTCGATCCCATCACGCAGCTGGCGACCGCCTTGGCCTTGAGCCTCGATCGGATGCGATCCCATTAACCAATTGATCACGTCCAAATTGTGAACGTGTTGTTCCACGATATGATCACCGCTGAGCCAATTGAAGTAGTACCAATTGCGAAGCTGATATTCGAGTTCGGTTTGCTCTGCGGACCGCGGTCGCACCCACACTCCAGATCCGTTCCAATAAGCCCGAGCAAAAACGATCTCGCCAATCGCACCGTCCTGGATCCGCTGAACACATTGGCGGTAGCGAACTTCGTGACGCCGCTGCAATCCCACTGCAACCGACAACCCTTTTTCGATGGCAATTTGATTGGTCGCCAGCACACGGCGAACTCCCACAGCATCGGTCGCCACCGGCTTTTCCATAAACACATGTTTGCCCGCCTGGACTGCCGCATCGAAATGCAGCGGACGAAATCCAGGCGGCGTAGCCAAGATCACAACGTCCGCGTCGCTGGCCATTACGTTCTTGTAGGCATCGAGTCCGACAAAGCGGCGATCCTCCAGATCGACTCGCGAGGCATGTTTTCCCTTGATTGATCGGTAGGCTGATTGCAAATTGTTTTCAAACACGTCGGCCATCGCGACCAACTTAACTTCGCCGCCATGAGTGCTTAGCGCATCGAGCGTCGCTTCGGTTCCCCGTTTGCCACACCCGACCAACCCGATCCGGATCGCATCACTACCGAAGGCGTGGGCAGCACGAGCCACACCAAGTTCGGCGCCAGCGATCGCACCGCCTGCCAACATCATCCCCCCACCCTTTAAGAATCCACGACGCGATGGAGTCTGCGTCGGCAGACTGGATTGCGTTTGCGTTTTTGGGAGGCGAGTTGGCATATCAGTGAATCAACCCTGGACAAAAATGGAGCGGCAGATACTTCAGCAGCGTTATCTAGAATACCCCGCGTTATCTAGAATACCCCGCTGCGAGATTTCCAGCAAACATAATACCGAGAACAACAGCTTCCAGCTATTTTACCAATTCAATGACGACTTGCTTCACGGTACCTGCGAGTGGAAAGGGAACCGCGTACGGCCCCACCGCACCATTGTCGTCTTGGCCTACCTGTAATCCGTCGAGGGGCTGTTCGCCCAGCAGCCCGTCTATCTTGGACTCGGCGACTTGTTGCTCGCCAATCTTCAGCCGAACCGTTCCTGACTTACTGACAATCGCGGTCACTTGCAGCTCGCCGGTGACGTTGGCATCGGATGTCGTGATCATTCGCTTGCCATTTTTGGTCCATCCAAAACAGAGTTTTCCGTTTTTCAGATACAACGACCAACCCAGCGAGGATCCGCCTTGAGACACGATCACACCGTCTCCTTGGGCATCGATGTCGGCGGTGACTGTAAACGCCCTGTTCTTCAAATAAGGGGCCTCGGTCCGATCGAGTTTGTCGCCGCTGTTGAGTTTGAAACGAGTTTGTTTCAAATTCATTGACGCGTTTTCGTTGTGTTTGTTGTTCCCTGGTTTCAGCGGCAATACATTCGCACGCTCGGCGTAGGCTTGCCACATGGCAGCGAGTTTTTCGACGGTTTCAGGCATCTCGGTACTCAAATCCCGTTGTTCGCTGCGGTCGTTGGCGATGTTGTAAAGTTCCCACTCGCCTTTCACTCCCTTTGCCACCAATTTGAAATCGCCCACGCGAACGGCACGATTCCCTTCGTGTTCCCAGTAGATCGCCTCGCGATCAAACTCATCGCGGGTGCTTGCATCCTTAGCAAACAAGGCAACCAAGCTCTTTCCTTCCATAGGCTTGATTTTATTGCCATCGTGATAGGTGGTGGGATAGTTCGCTCCGGACACATCCACGGCGGTCGCCATCAAGTCGATCAAATGTCCCGGAGTCGTTTCCAGTTCCCCGTGTCGTTTGATCTTTGCAGGCCAATGCACGATCAAGGGTGTTGAGATGCCGCCTTCGTGGGTCCAGTGTTTGTATTCACGAAAGGGCGTATTGGATACTGTGGCCCAACCGCGTCCGTAACCGATCGCCGTATCCGCAGGTCCCGCCATCGACCCTTTGCCCGTTCGCATCACAAACCCATCGCGTGACTGTTTGGGTGTCATGTCGGGCTGTAGATAGTCCGCAGGCAACACCGCCAACGTCGGCTTGTCCGCCCGATCGCCCCCCACACCACCGCGGCCGTATCCTTCGGCACAGCCGCCGTTATCCTGCAGAAAACAGATCAGCGTGTTCTCGAATTGCCCGGTGTCTTTCAGCGATTGAACAATCCGTCCGATGCCTTGATCCATCGAATCGATCATCGCGGCATAGACTTCCATATTTCGTTTGTCCCATTCCCAAAACTTGGTTTCTTTCCAAGCATCGGGGATCGGCCAGTTGACGGTACTGTTGGCGTCGATCAACCCGAGTTCGATCATTCGTTTGTAACGAGCATCTCGAATCGCATCGTAGCCCGCATCGTACGTTCCTTTGTATTTTGCAATGTCTTTGTCCAGCGCGTGCATCGGCCAATGCGCGGCAGTAAAAGCCACGTACATAAAAAAGGGCTGGTCACCGGTTTGATAATGATGATCGCGGACAAACCGAGCCGCATGATCGGCAATTGCGTCGGTGTAGTAGTAAGTTTCGCCGGGCCAGTCTTCTTTGCCATATTCAGGATCTGCATATGGCGAGATAAATTCGTTGTCCCGCGTCAGCGTGTTGGGATCAAAGAAGCTGCCCGCGCCGTGGATCGTGCCGTAGAAGCGATCAAATCCACGTTGCCGCGGCCAATTTGCTTTATCAGCATCCGTCTTGGGATTGATTGCTTTGGTGACATGCCACTTGCCTGACATGTACGAACGATAGCCCGCCTCTTTGAGTGCTTCGGGAATGGTCACGCAGTTTCGATTCAGTTCACCGCGGTAACCCTCATAGCCTCGGTCGTCCATCATATGGCCAACACCGGCTTGATGAGGATACAAACCGCTAAGCAAACTCGCCCGCGTTGGACAGCAACGCGCGGTGTTGTAGAACTGAGTGAAGCGAACGCCGTGTTCTGCTAACGAGTCAAGGTTGGGGGTTTTGATTTCGCCGCCATAACAACCGATATCCGAAAACCCCATGTCATCCGAGAGAATATAGATGATGTTCGGTCGGTCCGACGTATCCGCCCGGAGTGAACTGGGGTGAATAAAGATTGCCAGCGTTAGAAATGCAAAAACGCAATGATGCAATGAGAAAAATGGCATGGGAAGCGTGTATTGAGGGGAGTAGGAAGGAGCAGATGTTGATGCGAACAACAACGCTAAGCAGGCAGGCAGGAATCATTGAGAAATCCCGTTAGCTACTTGGGCGCTGGCCCCGGTTGAATGTCGGAACCGTGGCGAGCGCCCAAGCGGCTAATCTACGGAAAGACTCCTGCCTAGCTGCTCAGTATACACAAACTCGTTTCCGCCACCTCTGCCAATGCAAGTTTGGCAGCCTACTGCGGTGGGGTCAGGTTTTGCTTGCCCGGTTCCATCACCGATTCCATTTGCTGATAGTTTTTCAGCATCGCTTCGAGTTGAGTTTTCAGTGCCTCCAGGTCGCGGCCGGTTTCGAGCGACTCGGTCAGAATCGGACGCAGCCATTCTTGCATCAAATGGAACTGGCCTTTGACGAGATCCACTAACACTCGGGGCACCTTGTGCTGTACTAAAACTTTTTGGTCTGGCTGCGACGCTGCCTGATGCTCGCTGATTCGCTCCAAATTCTTGCTGGTCGCATGCAGCGTTTCGGAAAGCTGAGACGCCGACGCGATCACACTTTGACGTAGAGAATCGATTCGCGCATCCATTCTCTCTTCGGCTCCATCACTGCCCACCGCAATTGCACGCGAGATGACTTGGCGAATCGATTCCAGCCCGTCTCGCATCGCACCGAGCTGACGCATCAATTGGCCGACTTGGTCTTCGCTATCCATGCCCTGCATGCGAACGCTTTCGACGAACGCGTACTTGATCGAATCCCAACGCTCTTTCTCTTCGGTCGTCAAAATCCCCATCAATTCTTTGAACTTCAGCACGTTGGCTTCGTTGTCGGTGGTCAACGTTTGCGCGTCCTGTTCGTAATTGCTGATAATCAGCGTTTGCAATTCCTTCTCATTCATAACTCCCGCCACTCGCTCGGCGATGCGATTCATGTTTCGATAGCTACCTTGTAATTTGAACGGAGGCTCGGTTCGATAGGAATCAGCTTGGGCAGCACTGCGAATGTAGGCACGATTGACCTTCAGCACGACATCGCGAACTCGCAACAATTTGCGCATCACCTCGAACATCTCGCGGACTTGATCCATCGACAAATTGCTTTCTAGCTCGATGCCTTCGATCGAATCTCGCTCGGCGGCACGAATGATCGCACGTGAATCTTCGACCGGAACCGTCGACAGCGGAGCCAGCGTACGATTGCTGGTCAAACAGTTTTCCAAATAGCTCATCTCGAATGCGTCAGCCGAATCGCCGATGATTTCGCCCAAGTTGTACACATCGGCGCGGTTGGAAAGCATATCCGGAATCTGGAACCGTTCGCCGCTCTCGGTATACGGGTTGCCCGCCATCACCACGGCAACGCGTCGGCCGCGAAGATCATAGGTACGAGTTTTGCCATTGCGAACGCCTTCAATTTTTCGAGTGGCATCACAAAGCGAAATGAACTTTTGCAAAAATTCGGGATGCGTATGCTGGATATCATCTAAATACAGCATCACGTTGTCTCCCATCTCGAGCGCCAAATTCAGCCGCTGGACCTCTTCGCGAGCTGCGGCATTGGGCGCTTCGGCGGGATCCAGCGAAGTGACAGCGTGGCCAATTGCCGGTCCATTGATTTTCATGAACACGATACCGAGCCGGTTGGCGACGTATTCCATTAACGTCGTCTTGCCGTAACCCGGTGGCGAGATCAACAGCAACAATCCCATTCGATCGGTTCGCTTGTCGGCGCCCGCCGATCCCATTTGTTTGGCAAGATTGTCGCCAATCAGTGGCAAGTAAACTTCGTCCAACAAGCGGTTGCGGACAAAGCTAGTCAACACGCGCGGTTTGAACTCTTCCAACCGCATCTCCTCACGTGCGGCATCCACCAATTTCGTTTTCGTTTCGTGCAATCGCTCAAATCGCGGAACAACGTCCCGACGATAGCTGCGGACACGGTCGAGTAGTTCGTGATAATGTAGCGTCAAAACGCCTTTTTCGATTCGCGAATGGGCTCCCGCCATCGACTCGAGTCTTGTTGCGACCGCAGCGTCGGCCACCGCCATCGACTCGGTGCCTCCGCACTGAATCAGCCACGCGAGTTCATCGAGATAGAACAGAGCTGGATCCAATTCATTCGGCTTTGCATGCGATTGCAAAAATGCCTCGGCCCAATTGCGAGCCAAGATAAAGGTCGCGACCGGATCGGATTGATTGTTTTTCAGCGAACCTTCGAGCAACTTTTGTCGATCCGATTCAGGCAACGTTTCGGCCAACGCATGATAGAGATCAACCGCCCGTTTGCTGGCGGCATTCTTACGCCCATCGGCGACCAATTGCTCAAACAAATAGTCGGCAATCCGCTGCTCATTCACCGTGGCGGGAAAGATCGGCGCCCAGTGCGATCGGTCAATCGACGCGAGTTCGGCAAGCCGTTGACGAAACTGAATCGCCGGCTTGGCATGAGGGTATGCTTTGGCAAGTTTTGCAAACCCGCCAATCCACTGTGTCAACGCCTTGTTCTGTTTCGCATCAAGAATTTTGGTGAACCACAACAACGATGCGGATCGAACCGATGGCGAATGACGTAGCAAGCCAATCGTTTGACTCATTTTCAACAGCGTCGACAAAATCTGTATCGCGTCCCCGTCGTGAACCCCCTTGGAATAACCTTCGCTAAACCGGCCGGCAAGCTGCGGTTGGATCCATTTCAAATCGATCGATTTTGGATCCATCGGACTGGCCGATGACGATGTCAGCGATTCAAACAAATCGACGGCCAGATATTCACCGCGATAAACGTCCGCGTTTTCACTGATCAGTTCCTGGTTCCAAAGATCTTCTGCTGCGGAAAGTGCCTCGTCACGAAGTGGCTCGAAAAACTGGGTGCCCGTTAAGTGCAAACAAATCTCACCGCCGCGAAGCACCGTGGTCAGATCTAATGGCTGTGTATTGACGGCGAATCGATGTTGGCCCAACCGAATCACGTCGCCACCGTCTTCGTAAAGATCTTGGCGATCCTTCAGCTGTCGCGAGGCATCTTCGCGAATCGTTTTCAACCGGCTTTGCAGGTCTTCCACACGGACGGCATCGTCGAGATCACCAAGCTGTTCGATGATCTCGCGTACCTTTTCGACCATCAAATCGCCAGCAAAATAAGCGGCAATTTCATCGCTCGATTCCATCGAACGGACTCGCGAATCGATCCCCTTTAAGATTCGATCGGCGGCCGAGGACAACGACTCGGCACGTCGGTTGCGTTTTTCCGTCAGCTGAACTTTTCGTGATTCGAATGCCGCATAGACATCCTCGCGTCGTTGTGCCAATTGCACGATAAATTCATCAAATTCAGCAAACCGCCCCTCCAGTTCTTCCAATTGGACCATCACCTTGGTCAGGTACTCGTCACACTTGGCGGCCGAGTCGCTGACGTCCAAATAGCCGGCGGTGGTTTGTTGAAGCAGTTTTAGTTGCGATGCAAATTCGGCTTGCCCTTCGACGCTGACTAATTCGTTGACACGTGCCTTTAGCGAACTGCGAACGCGGTTCAGCGAAGCAAATACGTTTCCAATGGCATCGATAATTTCGGTGCGTTTGGTCGAATCATCGATCCGTAGATTGCTGACCGTCTCGGTCAACAGCTCCAACTGGCTGGCGGATTCATCAACCGTCTCGCCTAGTTTTTTCGCCTCGGCAACCGTTTGTACTTGCGACACGGCCTCGCCTGCGTCGGCCACTTGTTCTTGATACGGATCGAGGGCTCCAGGAGTCAGCAGAAAATCAACGCAGCGTCGACTGAGCCGTTCCGCACGTTCAGCGGTGGTCTTTTCCAGCGTTTCGACCAATTCAAGATCGACATATCGCAGTTCTTTCAGCGCAAGGGCGTGCCCACGTTGTTGCCGTAATTTAGCCAGAAAATCGACAAAATCTTCGATCGACTCGAAACGCCCTCGCTCGATCTCTTTGACGAGCGCCTCGACGTCCTGCTGCACTTGATTGGTTTGCGTCTGCGTATCACGACGAACGCGAACAACCTTTTCAAATTCTTCGACGGCGGCCGAGGCGGCTTCGCGAATTTTCTGCAGCGGTTCAGAGAGCTTTTCAGTCTCGGGTTTGTCGATCCAGAAATAGCTGTCAAGCACATCCGAAGCTTTCTTGACAAGGTCAACGTACAACCCGTCGTAGCTGTCGTCCTTGTCGATCAATTGCAGCAGTTCACTGCATTCAGCCATCCCGCGAACGATTTCTTTGTTGCCGATCTTGAACAGCAACGAGTCGGTCTGATTTTCCGGAACATGGTCGGCGCTGGTGAACGGAGTTTGCCAGACCTGGATCGCATGGTGCTTTTGCGGCTGGTCGTGCGTTTTGAAACAGACCATCTCGCCAGCATCAAACAAAGTTTGTCCGTTGCACACCAATGGGGTGTCGACCGATTGCCGAATCAGGTTGTAGCGAAGCTGGACATAGGTCCCCGATTCGTGATTGTAGAACAGATACAGAAAATCTTCGCCATTGGCTGCTGCGACCGTGCGTTGATAACGCATGTCGCTAAGACCATGATCGAACCGTTTGCATTGGCCGGTTTGCAAGTAGTAGCCGCCGGGAAAGATCAAACCTTGGTCGCCGGGCAACATCACGCAAGCATGTTCGATTTCATCGAGGCGAATCGCTTGCTGGATTTTGCCGTTAAAGACGATATACCGTGTCTTGTCTTCCTGGTACGGACGCACTTTCATCAGCACAAGATTGCCAACGATCGCGTAATGAATTTCGGCGTCGTCGAGTTTCTGGTCGCGATGATCGACCGGTTCGGCATAGATGCCTTCGCCCGAATCGGTATTGTTTTCGACCTTGACGGTCAAATCGCCGCCCACCGTTTCGATAAAGACACGGTCTTCGATCGAAATATGAGGATGGGCACCGTAGTGATGCTGGTCTCGCGTGGTGCGTTTCCAAGTGAACTCGTGCTGCTGCGGATCACGAACCTCGTGCTCGCTGCGGTTATCAAGATATTCGATCGAATCCGGGGTCACCCGCCATTTGAAGCTTTTGATATCACGATTGCTTTTACCGACACGGAACACCATATGCAACATCGGTCCGGCGCGGAAAAAGCGGGCGAAGGCGGTGCCTTTGTAGAACCGGTACAGTTCGTGAAAATCGTTGGCAAAACGCTTATCACCAATCGGGTCGAGTGATTCTTGGTGGAATTGGTTATCGGCAAAACGATAGACCGAAAAGACGTCGGCGAGTTCGATTTCGGTTTTCAGCCCGAATTGGACATTGTAGCCAAACAGAAACTTGTCGCCGACCGAGATCAAGTCACGCGGCACACAGTTGTGTTCGGTGGTAACACGTTCGGTGGTAATCAGCCTCGTTTCGATATTGCCAAAGACCGTCGCCCGTTCTTCGTTCAGCTTGGCGAGACGCGCACGCAAGTCCGCCGACGCATCGCGAAGCCGATTGCGAAGCACCTCGTAGGTTCCAGCAGCAAGTTGAGTGTCGGTCATAGGTCAAGATCAAACGGTCATTAATTGGTTGGGGGTATTGTGTTCAGTTTGTAGTTCCAGCTCGTCCGGCCGGATGTGGGTGAGGCCCAACGGGCCGGTGCTATGTCAGCCCAGGGCAACGCCCTGGGTTTGGTCATGATCCATCCGCACTAGTCCCAAAGGGACGGCTCTAATCCCAAACATAACGCTCGTCGATCGTAATGCCATGTCGGCGACAAAGTTCTCGGAACTCCTCTTTAAAAGTCATGTTCCGATGATGCATTTCCTGATTGGCGATGTAAGCTTTTACCTCTGCAATGTTCGACTCGCTAACCGAAAACGCTCCGTATCCTCCCTGCCACGAAAATTGCGACAACGATGTCGCTTGGCGTTTCACCCATTTGCTCGTCTCTGTTTTCGCCTGTTGTACGACATCTTTCATGGCAAAGTTTCGACTTAACAAAAACAATGCGTGGATATGATCCTCGACGCCCCCAATAATGATGGCAGGCGAGTCAACGTTGTCACGAAGAATCGTCGCCATATAGGCGTATAACTCGTCGCAAAGGCTACGTGGTTTTAGGACGGATTGTCGGTGCTTGGTGGAGAACACGAGATGAATCGCAACTTTAGATAACGATTGAGGCATTGTTTCATCTCCAATGGGTTAGCGCCGCCCCGTTGGGGCTATCGTGCATCTTGTTTTGGCAAACCCAGGGCGTTGCCCTGGGCTGACACAGGGCCATCCCGTTGGGACTACGAATCGTCCCGTTGGGACTTATGCTTTGCCTTTTCTTGCTTTACTGTCGGCCGGCAGGGCGGGAGTTAACACGCGACTTGCTTTTTGATCGGCGATGTTGGCGGTGCCCACGACGCCTAACAAACTGGTCAATTGCGAGCGAACATCATCGGTCTTTGCCAATCCCATCATCTTGGCGATCAACGCCGCGATCGACAAATCTTTGACCGAGTCGGCGTCCAGATTGAATTGCTTGATCAAATCCGACAACTGGTCACGAAAGTAGTCAGCGTTGCCATCAAAGAACGTGTCTTTGATGTCGGTCGCCACACGGCTGTTGTAGACAAACCGGTCAATCGCTTTGCCTCCCTTGACCGCCGACGTAATCTGTTCAAAGAACTCGCCGTCGCCACCGACAATATCGATCCGCGCCGCTCGCAGGGCTTCGCCCATAACGCCTGCTTGGCTTTCGGCAATGCCGCGTTGAGCATCGATCGCTGCGATCTCGACGTCCTTCTCTTTCTCGAGCTTCAGCTTGAACTCTTCGTGTTCCTTGCCGACGCTGTCGAGCTGTTTCATCGCTTCGGCTTTCTCGGTGATTCCCGTTGCCTCGCTGTGATACTTCTCGCGTGCCACGTTCGCTTCGGCCAAACCTTGCTTCTCGATCGCTTGGGCCTTGGCTTCGATTCCCTTGGCTTCGGCGACGGCTTTCTTCTCAAGCACGATCGCTTCGGCGCTGCCTTCCTTCTCCAGACTGGTCGCTTTGGCTTCTTGCACCGTCGCTTCGGCCAACCCTGAAGCAGCCGCAGTGGCTGCGTCGGCTTCGGCCAACATCTTCTTTGCCGCCGTGTCTTTCTCGGCAGCATCGCGACGCGCTTCGGCTTCGATCCGGATCTTTTCCGCGATTAACGTGCTTGAATCCTTTTCTGCTTGCGCCTGTTTTGTCACACGAATCAATTCTTCTTCGGCCTTCATCTCGGCCGCAGTCACTTGGACTTTTTTCAGCCGGTCGGCTGCCGCGATTTCTTCGGTGTCCTTGATTCGCTCTTTCTCTTCGACCACGGCCCGTTCGACCGCGACACGTTCGCGAATCACCTCTTGAATGTTGCGTTTCTCGATCTCAATCGCCTTCTCTTTCTCGACCTCGGCGACTCCGACCACTCGCAATCGCTCGGTCATTTCCAAATCGCGATCGCGATTGACACGTTCCAGTTCCACCGCGTCGGTCTTTTCCTTGTTCCGCTGAGCGACCAGGATTTGACGCGATTTATTCTCTTCGGCAACCCCCAATTCCTCTTCGGTTGCGATCCGAGCCCGTTCGGCTTCGAGTCGCTGTTCTTCCCGCACTTTGGCGGCAGAGGCTTGTTCACGTGAGGTGATTTCAGCGATCTCGCGTTTCTGTTTCTCGACCGCTTCGACACGTTGGCGTTCGAGCTCCAGGATCGTTTCTTCCGCTTCAACGTCCTGCTTCTTCAGTGTCTTTTCTTTGTCGCGAGTAAACTGGTTCTCTTTGACCTTTTCGGTCGAGGTCAACTCAGTGATCTTTTTGATCCCCTCGGCATCGAGAATGTTGTTGGGGCTGAGCATTTCTAGTGGTGTTTGCTCGAGATAATCGATCGCCGCGTCGTCCAATCGGTAACCATTCAAATCGGTACCGATCACCTTCAAGATTTCTTCTTTGAACTTGTCACGTTGATCATACAGGTCGACAAAATCAAACTGTTTACCCACCGTCTTCAGAGCTTCACTGAATTTCGCATCAAATAATTCACGCAGTGTTTCCAGTTCGCTACATCGCTTTGCACCGATCGATTGAGCCACCTCGCGCATTTCTTCGTCGGTCTTGTCGACTCGAATAAAGAATGCCACTTTGATGTCGGCTCGTATGTTGTCTTTACAGATCAACCCTTCGCTGCCTTGACGATGGATCTCGAAACTCTTCAGTGTCAAATCCATGAACTCAAAGCGGTGGAACATCGGCACAATGAATTTGCCGCCCGCGGTAGTCACGTCGAGTCCGCCGAGTCCAGATTTAACGATCGCACGGTCGGGACCGACGACGATGTAGTACTGTTTGAACGTCACCAAGAACGCGACGAACGCGATCAAAACGAAGTACAACATTAACATTGGACCCGAGGTCCAATCAATTTCCGAGAGCAGTAGCAAGGAGGTCACGATGCGGTCTCCGATGGCAGATGAGTGACGATGTAGATG
>NZ_ANOG01000784.1 GCF_000346295.1 Rhodopirellula maiorica SM1
AAACGAGACACGCTTTACTTGGCCGCGATGATCCATCAAGAACGCGATATAGCGAGACCCCGCACCGATCCATCCTCCTTCGGTCGGAGTGGCAAAGACGCGAGTCTGAAGAATGTCCAGCATCAATTTGTCGTTGACCAATTGCCGAGCAATCGTGTCGACGGTCGGTTCCTCGGTGCGAGGATGAACTTGCTTATGCGACACGCTTCGCCGAATCGCTTGAAGTTGATCTTCGAGATCCGCGATTTCTTTTAACAGTGCTCGGCGACGAAGCAGCGAAACACGGCGAAAGTAAGCTTGATGCAATTGTTGCATCAATGCTTGTTCACGCTGCTGGGTTTCCAAGTCGCTCGTTTCTTTGAACGCTTGGTCGTAGCGGTCGGCAAGTCCTTTCCAACGCAGGACCACGTTGTATTGATCGGCATCCGGAATCTGCAACTGCGGAGCGAGTTCCAAGAACGTGTCCAGAGTGCCTGGCCAAGCCACGCTTTCGGGATGCACGCGAGCTTCTTGGATCAGTGCCAGCCGGTCGCGAGCCGATGGCGATTTTGCCAGTGCTGCACAGACGCCTTGGTAGGCCAGCTTCTCTGCTTGGATGACCCACTGTTTGGCGGCGACCAAGTCGTCCTGCAAACAGGCCACACGCGCTCGGCAGGCAATCGCTTCGCTGTAACGAGGATGGTAAACCGAGTAATACTTTTTGAAGTGATTAGCGGCGTCTGAGAAATGCTCCGCTGCTTGCGAGAGATCCTCTTTGGCCATCGCGATCCAGCCGAGATTGATTGACGATTCACCAATCGTCAAATCCGCGGCATCCACGTTCGCTTGATAGGTCTGTTTGGCGGACAGGGTCAACTCGGCGGCTTTGTCAAAATCGCCGGTTAGGTAATAGTTGATCCCCAAGTTATTGGCAACGTTGGCCGCGCGTAGCGGGTCAACGTCCGTATTTCCCCGCAGCGCCGTTTGAGCGTCAATCAATTCATTGCGAGCAATGATGAAATCGCGGTCCCCTTCGATCGCTTTGGCCAAATTGATTCGCCAATCGGTGACGCTTCGCAGGTCGGGATTTTGTTGATGGAACGCACGCGAGGATTCCAGCAGTCTTCGGGCCTCGCGGTAATCGCCCATCTGTAGCGATACGAGCGCTAGCATGTCGTTGGCAATCACAGGCAAGTCAGGACGCCCGCCGCGTTTCGCATGCCGTGCAAATTCACTCGCCGCATCATAGGCTTCGGCCAGTTGTCTTCGTTTCATTCGCAACGTGGCCACCAAGCTCCAGTACTTGGCTCGCCACTGCGCCGCCACCTGGTCGTCATCAATGACACTGCGAAGCTCGCGGAGCACCGTTTCGAGTGAATCGTCCATGCCGACTCGCATGCAATATTCGGCAAGTGCCAACCGAAGCAGACGGATCACTCCGACCGGGATTGCCGCGGATGTCATTGACGCTTCGACTTGGGTGAGTCGTTCCTGCAATAGAGAGTAGTTCTGCTGGACCGAGTTTTTCGGTTCCAGCGTCGCAAGCTGGGAGAACCCTAACACGTCGATTGCCAACGATTGAACTTCGTCGTAAAGCGAACGATTTTCTTCAATCAGTTCGAGCGATTCGGTCAGCGTCTCGATCGCTCGCTGAGCATCGATTTGCTGTTTGATCGCATCGATCCGAACCAAGTAAGCCATTGCGGTGACGCGCTCTGCCGAGCCGGGGGCCGCATCGCGGGCTGCATCCGAAAGCGTTTGAATCGCACGGTCGGGTTGTCCCGCGTCAAAATCGATCTGGGCTGCGATGATTAAGTAACGAATCCGCTCGGGATCATCGATAACGACGTCGTCGCTGACCTTGCAAAGTTCCAGGATTTGTTCGGTTGCTTTGGCAGCAGCGTCGCGATCGTTATCGCCAAGTGACTGCATCGCCTGGTCACGAAGCTCGCTCAAGCGAGCGGTTGGCACTTCGGCGTGAATCTCGCCAGTAATCGTCAAACTCAATAGCAGAGTGACAAGGAATGTTGTTGTTCGCCCTGCGAAGCTACGTTTTGATCGCGGAGCGATCAACGACAATGCGAGCTTACGCAATGATCGCGGAGCGATCAGCGACAATGGGGACTTGCGCAATGATCGCGGAGCGATCAGCGACGATGGGGACTTCCGCATTGATCGCGGAGCGATCAGCGACGATGGGCTGCGTGACACCTTCATTGCGTTTGAATCGCGCGGGCGACGTTGCTGTCGGGATGGCTGGCGACCAACCGAGCGGCCAACTCGGATGCTTCGGCCAGCGTCTCTTGATCGGTGTCACCCGAGAGCAAGGTGTCGATCAATGACCACATCGCGGTCAAATCCGTTGGGTTTAGATCAAGGATCGCCGAGTACGATTCAATTGCAGTCGTACGATCCGAGCGAACGAAGCGTGCACAATCACCCGCCAATTCGTCAATCGTGAGCGGTGAATTTCGCTTGGGATCGCGTTTAGAATACGCGTCTTCGAGTGTCTGTTTTAGCCGTTCATCGTCGCCAAGCTCGTCGTAACAACTTGCCTTCA
>NZ_ANOG01000785.1 GCF_000346295.1 Rhodopirellula maiorica SM1
GAGCATGAACAACATCGCCAGAATCAAAATGACGGTGTAAACGCTGGGGGGTTGTTTACGTGGAGTTTCAGTCGAGGGTAGTGTCGACACGATCGCCCTCCTGGATGGTGCCTTGGCTGAAGTCGGGTAGGATTTCCGCGACCGCTCGTTCGGGTTCAATTTTCAACACACGGACCTTGCCAAGATAGCGGCCCTGTCGACTGACTTCGAGATGATGACCTGATCGCAACCCATCATCGTATCCAATCGAAACTTCGATCAGTTTCTTGGGACGGTTGATCACCAACACGGTGCCATTGCGATCCGGCGGCGAACCATCAAGGGGTTCGTTGATATCGATTCCCTTGGAATCGACGACCTCTTTATAGCGAGTCACCTGGGCCATCAATTGGTCGTTCCGCTCACTTTGGATCTGAACGATCCCACGCAAGCGATTCATTTGGTCGGTCAATTTCAGCGTTTGCGTGAACAGGGTGTCGCGGTCTTCTTGCTCTTTGCGGATCTGTTGGCGTAACCGATTCGCTTCGGCAGTCAGTTCTTCGAGCTGCAAAGCACGGCTGCGATCGGTTTGAGCAAAGACGGTGTTTTGAGCTTCTTTTTGCTGATAGCTCTCTTCTCGTTTTTTGCAGTTGGTCTTTCAATTGGTCCAACTGAGTCGTCAACGCAGCCAATGCGGTTCGACGCGCGGCTTGTTCACGAGCCAAGGCGGCTTCGACACGTTGCTGCGTATCACGAAGCTGCTCGTTGGTTGATTCATAATCTTGAATTTGTTCTTTCAGTCCACCTGGGCCTGTCACCACGTCCCGCCAATTGCGGTGCGATGCGTTAACCGCCAGAGCCAAAACCATAAAGGTCAAGCTGAGGATGAGAATGATGACTGAGAACGACTTCCCGAGTAGGGTCATTGCGAAAATTCCGTATACGTTCCGACCGACAAGAGATCCCCGACGAAAAAGAGATCCAGCGACACGATAGGCGGGTGAACTGGTCAAATGCCAATTCATCAACGCTGGCACGCTCTGATGCACGAGCAGCGAAAGGCTCGCTTGACTCGACCAGTGAAGTATAGTTAGCCGATAAATAGAGTGTCAACGAAAACGTTGTTAAAACAGGCAAACCGCACGTGGTTTAACAGCCGGGGCGGTTTATGCCGTTTTTTACGATACAAACTCCTCCCCCAGCAGGCCTAATAATCGATTCCTTCGAGCGATTTGATCGCTTGCAGGAACTGATCCATGCTTGCCGTTCGCTTATCGACGTTGGGTTGCAAGGCGCCCATGATCGCTCGCGCCAATCGCGGCTCGACCTCAGGGCAACGATCCAATAGATCCTTGGGTGGGGATGTATCGTGGTGCAGAGCTGCCTTTCCGTTCACCACATCCCCCTGCCACGGATGCTCGAAACAGCACAGGCAGTAACAGGTGATTCCGAACGAAAAAATGTCGACGCGAAAATCGGTTGAACGACGTCGCACGATTTCAGGTGACATGTAAAGCGGGGTGCCGGTGCGATTTCCCGGCGCCATAAAGTGACGCGTCGCAGGCACGGTCAAGCCAAAATCGATGAGTTTCAAACCGCTGAAATCGGGGAAACAAATGAAATTGCGAGGACAAATATCGCGGTGGATAAAACCGCGTGAATGGACGTAGCGGATCGCTTCGGCCATCTGGCGAATCAACCCCATCCGCTTTCCCTTCAGATTCGCTTCCTGACGATTGACGATCACATGCTGCAAACTGGGGCCTTCGACATACTCCATCACCAAAATGGGCTGTCCCTTACTTGTCAGCCCCGCTTCGTAGGTTTCGACCACGTTGGGATGCTTCATCCCCAATGCGATCTCCCCTTCGCTCGGCTTTTTCAGCCCTTTGAAGCGGGCTTCGAATTGCTCCATTTTTTCAACGTCAAGCAATTTGACGCCGACGGTGCGTTTGTGCACGCGATCGGTGGCGACGAAGAAATTACTCATCGTCCCCGTGGCACTGGTTCGCATCCGGTCAAAACGCAACTCGACGTTAATTCGCGCGTTCGCTTTTAAATTGACCTTACCATCCGCTTTTGCAGCTTTGGTTCCGTTGTTGGAAGCGGAATTGAATTTAGCCTTGAGCGAATCAAATAACCCCATAGGTCACGCGAGCATTGGGAAACGAGAGAAAAGTAAAAGCGCAGCAGGTTAAAAAGAATCCGCCATCCATTCGGACCGATCCCTTCCTTTGAAAACCTACTTTCCACAATAGTCGATTGCGCGAGCAATCTCCGTTTTCAGCGATTTTCGTGGCACGATTCGGTCAATATAGCCGTGCTCCAACAAAAATTCGCTCGTCTGGAAACCTTCGGGCAATTCAATTCCGATGGTCGCTTTAATTGTTCGCGGTCCGGCAAATCCGATCAACGCTTTGGGCTCGGCAAAGACCAAATCTCCTAACGAAGCAAAACTGGCAGCAACCCCGCCCATAGTAGGGTTCGTCAGGACACTCACAAACAACCCGCCCGCTTCGTCGTAGCGTGCCAATGCGGCGGACACTTTGGCCATTTGCATCAGCGAAAGGATCCCTTCGTGCATCCGAGCCCCTCCGCCACTTGCACTAATGATGATCAATGGCAGATCATGTTCGGTGGCAAATTCGATCAAACGGGTCAGTCGCTCGCCGACCACCGACCCCATACTGCCCATAATGAAGGCGCTGTCGGTGACCGCAAACGCGACGCGGCGAGCACGGACCATTCCGGTGCCGGTCAGTACGGCATCGCTGAGCCCCGTGCGGTTTTGTTCGGACACCAACCGGTCGGAATACTTCCGCCGATCCGAGAATTCGAGCGGGTCGGAAGACCGCAGATGCTCGTTCATCGGCTCGAATGTTCCTTCGTCCAATACCTGGGCGATCCGTTCGGTGGCCGAGACGTAGAAGTGGTATTCACACTTGGGGCAAACGTTTAACCGCTGGGCCACTTCTTTCTTATAAACCGACGCACCGCAACCAGGGCATTTTACCCACAATCCTTCGGGAACACCGCGTTTCTTGGGCTGAGCCGTCTTATCGACGCTATCCTGGACGGTCGAGGCGTGTGCCGCCACCGTGCCTTCGGACGGCGCACTTTCAGACGACACCACAGGGGTGGATCGTTCGGTTTTCGAAGAGCCGTCGGTTTCGGAAGGGGTCGAATCAACGCTTGCCATGCTATTTCGGACCATACTGTCTTGGGGATCAACAATTTCAAAGTCGGAATCGAACGTTCACCTTAGCCGATTTTTCTAATTTGTGCTCCCTCAAATTGTAGTTGCTCGCCGTTGATTGCGGGAACTGCCCCCACACCCCTCATGACCCCAAGTCTCGGTTTCGCTAAATTGCAGTCAACTCAACTTGACCTTCCGAGCCCCCGGGCTCCATAAGAGTGCGAAACGTCTCGAATCGGTACGCTTTGCGAGCCCAATCAATTTTGCCAGCCGATTGAATTTGCCAGCCGATGGAAATGGAGTCCCCGAAGAAGGGGGCCCCTGCGGACACAGGAAGTATTTTCCACGTCTCGCATCCCTTCGACCGCAGCGTTTGTTAAGGTCCATGTTTGAGCGAAAATCTCCCCTCCCCTCCTCTCTCTCTTTTGACGACACGATCATGACGATTCGACCGGTACGAAAACTTCTTGTCGCCAATCGCAGCGAAATTGCGACCCGAGTCTTCCGCAGTGCAACGGAACTTGGGATTCGTACAGTTGCGATTTATTCCCACGAAGATCGTTATGCACTGCACCGCTTCAAGGCGGACGAGGCGTATCAGATTGGCGAACCTGGCGAACCGATTCGCTCGTACCTGAACATCGAAGCAATCGTCGATCTGTGCAAAAAACATGATGTCGATGCGGTCCATCCGGGTTACGGATTCTTGTCCGAAAACCCCGAGTTCGCACGGGCACTGGAAAACGCGGGCATCTTGTTTGTCGGCCCCAGCGTCAATTCACTCGAACAACTCGGTGACAAAACAGCGGCGAGAAAGATTGCCGAAGCCGCTCAGGTGCCTGTGCTGGGGGGCAAAAACGAAGCCCTCTCCAGCGTTGACGAAGCACTCGAAATCGCCAACTCGATGGGCTACCCAGTCATCTTAAAAGCATCCAAAGGCGGCGGTGGACGCGGGATGCGTGTCGTCAATTCGGCGGATGAATTGCCAGCGGCGCTGGAAGCGGCTCAGCGTGAAGCGAAAACCGCATTCGGCAGCGACGAAGTGTTCGTCGAGCGGTTTGTTCAGCGAGCACGCCACATCGAAGTCCAACTGCTCGGCGACCGACACAACAATCTTGTCCACCTCTGGGAACGTGACTGTAGCGTTCAGCGTCGACACCAAAAGGTCGTCGAAATCGCCCCGGCACCGAACTTGAGCAGCGACATCCGCGAAGCGATGTGCGAGGCGGCAATCAAAATTGGACGCGCGGTTGGCGGAGACACCAGCGGCTACGAAAATGCCGGCACCGTCGAATTTCTTTACGACGTCGACGCACAGCAATTCTTCTTTATCGAAGTCAATCCTCGCATCCAAGTCGAACACACCGTGACCGAAGAAGTCACGGGAATTGATATCGTTCGCAGTCAGATCTTGGTCGCACAAGGCTATCCGCTGGAAAGCGAAGAGGTGGGATTGGCGTCGCAAGAGGCAATTCGCACCAGCGGATTTGCGATGCAGTGTCGTGTGACCACCGAAGACCCAAGCAACCAATTTCGTCCCGATTACGGACGGATCAGCCATTACCGCTCCGCTGCCGGATTGGGCATTCGGCTGGACGCCGGCAGTGCGTTCAGTGGCGCGGTGGTCAATCCGTTCTACGATTCAATGTTGGTGAAGGTCACCGCGCGAGCTCCCTCGCTGGCCTCGGCTGCATCACGCATGGACCGCTGTTTGCACGAATTCCGCATTCGTGGCGTGAAGACCAACATTCCGTTTTTGATCAAGATGATCAACTATCCGGACTTTTTGGCCGGCGAAGCCACGACACGCTTGATCGATCAAACGCCGTCGCTGTTTGAATTGCCGCGTCGTCGCGACCGCGCCAGCAAGTTGTTGGCGTTTCTCGGTGAGACGATCGTTAACGGCAACCCGTTGGTTGTTGGACGCCCCGTCGCCACTCGCCGCGACCCCGCCCCGGTTCCCGCACTGAAAAAGCTAAACGAGCTGCCCGGCAAACAATTGCCCGAAGGGACCAAGGACATTTTTCGCCGCGAAGGCGCCGACGGGCTGATCAAATGGGTGCAAAACCAAAAAGGGTTGTTGTTTACCGACACCACCATGCGTGACGCGCACCAATCGCTGCTGGCCACCCGCGTGCGAACGTTTGATATGTTGCAAATCGCGCCGGCGTACGCGCAGTTGACGCCTCAGCTGTTTTCGCTGGAAATGTGGGGCGGAGCCACGTTCGATACCACGATGCGATTCCTCAAAGAATCTCCGTGGCAACGTCTCGCTGACCTGCGTGAACAGGTCCCCAATATCCTGACGCAAATGTTGCTGCGAGCCAGCAACGCGGTCGGCTACACGAACTATCCCGACAACGTCGTCCGCTTGTTTGTACGCGAAGCGGTGCAAGCAGGCATGGACGTTTTCCGTGTTTTCGATGCACTTAATTGGCTCGAAAACATGAACGTGGCGATGGATGCGGTGTTGGCCGAAGGCGGAATTTGCGAAGCATCGATCTGTTACACCGGCGATCTGCAAAACCCACGACGCACCAAGTACGACATCAAGTACTACGTCGATTTGGCCAAACAGCTGGAAAAACGCGGCGCCCATTTGTTGGCGATCAAGGACATGGCCGGGCTATGCAAACCCGCCGCAGCGGTCCAGTTGATTCGTGCGTTGCGAGAAGAAATCGGCATCCCGATTCATTTCCACACGCACGATACTGCGGGCATCCAAGCGGCAACCATCCTGGCCGCTGCGGGCGAAGGACTGCAGATTGCCGACGCGGCACTGGCCCCCCTTTCCGGTGGCACCAGCCAAGTCAACCTGAACACCTTGGTCGAAGCGCTTCGCGATACTGATCGCGAGTCCTCGCTGTCGACCGATTCGCTGACGCAGTTGGCGACGTATTGGCAAGCCGCACGCGAATTTTATCTGCCGTTTGAAAGCAGCGTGTTGCCGGCCACCGGCGACCTCTACGAACACGAGATGCCCGGCGGACAATACACTAATTTGTACCAGCAAGCCCGTGCACTGGGGCTGTCGGATCGTTGGGCCGAAGTGTGCAAAGCCTACGCCGGCGTGAATCGCTTGTTTGGCGACATCGTCAAAGTCACTCCGACCAGTAAAGCGGTCGGGGATATGGCGTTGTTCTTGGTCGCCAATGAAATGTCAGCTGAAGACGTTTTGACCGCGGACAAATCATTGGCCTATCCTGCCAGCGTGATTGATCTGATTGGCGGACGGATGGGCCAACCACCAGGCGGATTCCCCGAGGAAGTCATCAAAATCATCTTGGGTGACCAGAAACCGGTCCTCAATCGGCCAGGCGATTCGATGCCTGACGCCGACGTCGCTGCCGCTCGGGCCGCCGCGTCCAAGTTGACCGGTGATCCCGAGAACGATCGCGCCGCGGTCACGCATCTGCTATACCCGAAGGTGTTCGAGGACTTTGCCAAACACCGCAACACCTATGGCGACGTCGATCACATTCCCACGCCCAACTTTTTCTACGGACAAGAACCCGGCGAAGAAATTGCGGTCGATATCGAACCTGGCAAACGCTTGATCGTCCGCTTCCTTGCCGTCGGCGTGCCGCATCCCGATGGCAGACGGACTGTTTTCTTTGAACTGAACGGACAGCCACGCGAAGTTTCGATCCTTGACAAATCGCTCGAACCAAAGGTCAAAGCAGCGGTCAAGGCCGACACTAGCGATCCTGGTCAAGTGGCCGCCAGCATGCCGGGAATGGTAATCACGGTTGCGGCGGCCGAAGGCGACAAAGTCAAAGAAGGGCAAAAGTTGATGGTGCTCGAGGCGATGAAGATGGAAACCACCATCAATGCACCAGTCAGCGGAACGATCGCCAGCATCCAAACGCCCGCCGGCACCCAAGTCGAAGCAGGCGATTTGTTAGCGACGATCACGGTCAAATAGCCGAATCCACTTCCGAAGCGGGCCACTTCCGAAGCGGGCCAATTCATAAACGGGCCAATTCAGAGTTGGGGCTTCGGTCGCGCGAAGCCCCACGAGGCGGCCATGGCATCAGCCGCTTCCTCGATGTCAGTGATTTCTCCCCAACCGCCGTTCCTCAAAAAGGCGTGGGCAAATTCATGCGCGATCACGTACCAAGCAAAGGGTTCAGGTGCATCGGCAAGCTTCAACCGAAGCACGACGCAGCGGCTGGCAGTTCCAGAATCTCCTGGGGCGGGCATCAAGAACGACCACCCCACGCCCGGCTGGTAATTATCGATCGTGACCTGGAAACGAGGGTCTTCCAAAAAATCTTGTTGCACTTCCGCAGGCAACCGCTCAAGCACATGCCGCACCCGTCGCAGCAACATGGGGTAATCCGAAAACGGCTGCAAGTAGGCGGCAAAACGCATGAAACAATCGGTCTCCGTGTGCGGTCTTTACTCGGTCTTTGATTTGAGCTTCTTGATCGAGTGCTCAATCGCTCCCAACAGTTTCTTCGACGCGTTGAAGGAGAAACGATAGGTATCCACTTTGTCTTTGCTGGTGTTTTCCAACTGCAGGAATCGTTGTCCCTCTTTCACCGCCACTGTCAACGCCCAATTCGCCTGGGCAATCGATGTTTTGATAGGCAAACGCTGCTGCTTCTCTTTATCCTGTGACTCAATCTGCCCCGCCCATGTTTTCGCAAATGCCTCGGCTTGCTCCTTGCCGAACATCAGCATTCCCCCCGCTGCGGGAACCGTTTCGCCTGGTTTCAACGGCACCATCAATGAGATCTGTACCGACGGATCCATGCCTTCGTAAGCGGTAGCGTTCACATACGTGTAGCCGGTTCGCGAGGATCCGGTGTGAACAAATGGCGAGGGATCGCCAATCCACGACGAATCGCCAATCACCACCGATTGTATACTCGGATCAAAAGTATCGTCATTGGGATCCCAGTCCTGTGCCATTAGGGGCCCCGAGATCATACAGAGCAGCAAACAAGCGATAATACGATTCACGTCGTGGTTCCTCATGGAATAATCCTCCAAACTCAGTCTACGGCACGGATGCCGGAGGAATCAGTTTAGTCAATCGGCCGTCCATGATAAGCCAACGAGTCCTCGGGAAGAAAATTCAGTGCGACGTCTTCATACTGCTCCCTTGCGCAACAACCGAAGGTCATCTCAACGAGACCACGTATTGGCATCCGCGGCTATCGCTTTTCATCGCTTCGCGACTTAGGGTGCTTTTGCAAATTTTTTTACTCGAACACTACGCAAGTAACTCTTGGACGACGTGATGCTCTTCGACGCCTGTGAGTTTGACGTTCAGTCCGCGAAAATTGACGCTCAGACGCTGGTGATCCAGGCCTAAACAGTGCAGAATCGTGGCTTGAATGTCGTGCACATGCACCGGCCGTTCGGTAATGTTGAAACCGAGTTCGTCGGTCGCGCCAAGCGTGATTCCGGGCTTGATCCCGCCGCCGGCAAACCACATCGTGAACGCTTGGGGATGATGGTCACGCCCCATGCTGCGTCCCAACGCGGCACTCGATTCGACCATCGGTGTACGGCCGAACTCGCCGCCCCATACCACCAGCGTCTCGTCCAGCAAACCTCGCTGTTTCAGATCTTGGATCAACGCAGCACAGCCTTGATCGGTCGCAGCACATTGCGACTTCAAACCGCCAGCGACGTTGCTGTGGTGATCCCATCCCGAGTGGTAGACCTGGATAAATCGCACTCCTCGCTCTGCCAAACGCCGAGCGAGCAAGCAGTTGTTGGAGAACGATTTCGATGCATTGCCCGGCTCGGCGCCGTACATCGCCAGTGTTTCGGCTGACTCGCTTTGGAAATCCATCAACTCCGGAGCTCGCGTTTGCATGCGATACGCCATCTCATACGAGCGTATGCGGGTTTCAATCTCGGGATCAAACACCACCGTTTGACGTTTTTGGTTCAGCTTGCGAATCAGATCGAGCGATTCACGCTGCGCCTGCGTATCGAAACCCGCAGGATTAGCCACATTTAAAATCGGATCCCCCGACTCACGAAAAGGGACACCTTGATGCGAACCAGGTAAAAAACCGCTGCCCCACATCGCCGCTCCGCCACTCAGGTTGCCACCGCTTTTTAACACCACAAACGAGGGCAGATCGTTCGCTTCGCTGCCTAGCCCATAGCTCAACCAAGCCCCCATGCTCGGTCGTCCCGGCAACTGATTGCCGGTATTGAACAACAATTGTGCCGGTGCGTGATTGAACAAATCGGTCGTGCATGATTTCACAAACGAAACGTCATCGACGACTTTGGACAGATGCGGCAAACGATCCGATAGCTCGGCTCCGCTTTCGCCATACTTGGCAAATGGAAACTGCGGACCAAGAACCGCTGCATCAGGCTGAATGAACGCGTAGCGTTGGTTGCCAATCACCGAGGGTGGGATCGGTTGTCCCGCAAGCTCGGCGAGTTTGGGTTTATTGTCAAACAAATCGAGCTGGCTGGGTGCGCCGGCCATAAATAGAAAGATCACCCGTTTGGCTTTGGCAGGAAAGTGAGTCGGACGCACCGAACTCAGGCGAGAAACATCACTCGAGGCTGACACATCATCGTGGCCAGCAAATGCCTGCTTTCCGCCGCTGGCAATCAGCGACGCGAGTGCCATTTTGCCAAGCCCGACGCCACAGTCTTGGAAGAAATGGCGGCGGGTTGGATTGGGTTGAGAGTGAGAATTCATGGCGTTGTCCAAAGGGGGCCAGACGGTACGGCGACTCAATGAAAAATTGAATGTGGAAAGGGTCAGGGGCGAGTCACGGCTTCGTCCAAATTCATGATCACCCGAGCGACCATTGACCATGCTGCGACGTCAGCGGTGGCATTTTTGTCGCCGCCAATCTCTTCGGCATTGAGCTGGCCCGAAACGAGCCGCTGTTTTTGAGCGTCGAAGTACGCCGTCAACATCTCTACTTCGTCGGCCGAGGGAGGCCGTGTCAAGATGCGGCGGAACATCCACGTTGCGATTTCCGCAGGCGAATCGTCAGTATTTTCACAAGCGAGTTTCGCCAACGCCTGGGCCATCTCTAAATACATCTCGTCATTCAACACCGTCAACGCTTGCAGCGGCGTATTGCTGCGGTTTCGCTGTGGGATACATTCTTCGCCCGTCGGTGCATCAAACACGGTGTAGGCAGCGAACGCCGCCGTGCGTTTTTTGAACGTGTAAATCGATCGGCGATAGCGATCGGCATCCTTAGCGGTGTTCCATTTGAAATTGCCATACGCTAATCCCGTCACGCTTTGCGGCTGCGGCGGAAACACGCCGGGACCGTACATCGTCGTCGACAACAATCCTGAGCTTTGAAGCATCATGTCACGAATCGTTTCACCGTTGACGCGGTAGCGTGCACCGCGGGCAAGTAGTCGATTGTCGGGATCCATGTGGACAAGCTCGGCCGTCCCTTTGGAGTCTTGACGATAGGTCGCGCTCATGACGATCCGCTTGAGTAGTTGTTTGATCGACCAACCGTTTTCGACCAGCTCGACGCTTAACCAATCGAGCAATTCAGGATGCGTCGGCGGTTCGGACTGGACACCAAAATCATCATTGGACCGCACCAAGCCCGCACCAAACAGCGACCGCCAAGCTCGATTGACCGTCACCCGGGCGACCAAGGGATTTGCGTTACTGACGAGCCAACGTGCCAATTCAAGACGATTTTTCGGCGAACTCGCTTCGTCGTTTGTAAACACGCTCAGCATCCCCGGGTTCACCTGTTCTTTGGGGCTAAGGTACTCGCCACGATGATGACGAAAGGTCGGGCGTGGGTAATCGGCCGGACGTTCTTGCATGACCAACGTAGTCGTCCGCTCAGGCAACTTTGCCCGCAACGCATCGATCGGTTTACGAGCCTCAGCCAATAGCGGAGTCGTTCGCAGAAACTCGCGTTGCAGCGCCGCGTTATACTCGTTGCTGTCATGCTCGTCGCTGTCATGCGAAGATGCGAGGATGGTTTCGACGGTCTCGGAAAGTCGGTTTGCGACCGCATCCGGCTTGTTGGTAATCGCAATGCGAAAACGCCCCAGACTGGCGACATAATGACGTTCAAACAACAACTTGATGCGAAGCTCACCGGGCGTTTCAATCGGCTGCTGCAGATTCATCACTAGGTGCAACCGCTCGCCTTTGTGATTGCCCGGCTGCCAACCCGTCGATCCATCACCATCAAAGACGTTGTCGGGACGGACTTTGGGAGCACCGTCGTTTGTGGTGTTGTAGGTGTGCGAGACCTCGCCAAACCCCAATGCGACATCATCGAGCGTTGCATCCAATTCGCTCACGAAAAAATCGCCTTTGCGGCCTTCGTAGAACGCCAAACCAGGCCCCCGCTCGGGCAACCGATCGTCCGGTAATGCTTCGAGCCGAATCGCCGTGATCGGCAAATCGCTTTGCTGGATCGTAAAAGCGAGCTCGTACTCGTCACGTTTGGTGGTATCGCCGCTGGCGTAGACGCTGCCGTCGTCGAGTAGCTCGAGTCGCGGCAGATTCGATGTCATCTGTGCCGGCGCGATGACTTCCCAAGGCGTCGCGACCATTTTTTGCTCGGCGATCCATTTGGCAAATTCGCTTGCAAACGTTCGCGACTTGTCATCGCCGACCGGAAAAGCATCGATCAACTGAGATTCAAGTGACGCGATTTCAGCAAACAATTCGCTTCGCTGTTGTTCCACATTGGGATCAGGAATTGCATAGTCGGGCTCGTCCGCATTGTTCAGCAGCGCCATCAAGCGAAAGTAATCGGTGTGGGTAATCGGATCGAATTTGTGGGTGTGGCACTGCGCACACCCCGTAGTCAGACCGAGCCACACGATACCGGTCGTTGCCACGCGATCGACCATCGCCAGGTAGCGATACTCAAGCGGATCGATGCCGCCTTCTTCATTGAGCATCGTGTTGCGGTGAAATCCGGTCGCGATCAAATCATCGGGACGGTTACCGGGTAACAAATCGCCAGCAAGTTGTGCGATCGAAAAATCGTCGTAAGGCATGTCCTGGTTCAATGCCCGGATCACCCAATCTCGGTACGGCCAAATCGAACGCTCGCGATCTTTTTCGTAGCCGTTGGTGTCAGCATAGCGAGCGAGATCCAACCAGGGTAAAGCCCAATGTTCGCCGTAGTGAGGCGATTGCAGTAGTTCGTCAACGAGCGTTTCGTAGGCGTGCGGATCGCTTGAGGCTACAAACGCATCGGCTTGCTGTGGCGTCGGCGGCAGCCCGATCAAATCGAGGTACAAGCGGCGGACCAACGTCATCGGGTCGGCCTCGGGCGAAGGCGAGATTCCTTCGCGATTTAAACGATCGAGCACAAAGGCATCGATCTCGTTTCGCCCCCATTCGGATTGCGATGCAGTTGGCACCGGGGGCCGCGTTGGCGCGGTAAAGGCCCAGTGCTTGTCATACTTCGCCCCGCTTTGCACCCAATCGCGAAGCAGTTGTTTCTGCTCGGGTTTCAGTGTGCCCGCGTGCGGCGGCGGCATGACCTCGTCTTCGTCGGTCGAAAACAATCGACGCACCAATTCGCTGGCGTCCGGTTCGCCCGGCTCGATCACTCCGTGCTCGATCGCGGCTTCGTCGACGTCCAACCGCAGATCGGCTTCGCGATGATCTTCGTCGGGGCCATGACAGGCAAAACATTGCGATGCCAACACCGGACGGACGTCTCGATTAAACGAGATCGCATCGTCGGCATGAGAGCGGGACAGGACACCGAAGCCGCAGCTAAACAGGGCTAGCAGGACACGATGCAGGAGGTGGGGGGAGGGGTGGGAGATCATGGATCTATCATAATCGATGGCACGCGACGCGTCGCTATCGGACGATTCGTTTGGCGAAATGGGGCCGCTGGACCAATGCCCTCTCCATTGGTACCCATTGGGTGAGATTCAAGTGGTGGAATTCGCCAGAATTCCTGTATTTGCTGATATAGCGTCAGGAACTCTGGCGAGTTCCACTACGAAATTAGGTCAGGAACTCTGGCGAGTCCCACTACGAAAGTTGATGGCGATGGGCTAGCTCGGTACCGTTTGCCAAAGCGGCTCGCATGGGCCGCTCGCCAGCAAACGGGACGATTTGGTATCCTTAGAGATTCGTCGAAGTGTCTTTCCGATTTACCCGCATTCTGTTGAGCATTCGCATTGTCTAATACGGAATCCACCCCCCAGGCGATTGACGAAAACTTTGGCCTGGTTGATCCTGGGCTAGTCGTGGGCGGCCATCAACTGAAGAGCCGTCTGATCGTCGGAACCGGTCGCTACGACTCGATGCCTCAAATGCGAGATTCGCTGCTTGCTTCGGGGAGCGATTGTGTGACGGTCGCGGTGCGTCGCGAGCGGCTGTACGACCGCATGGGGCAGAACATTCTCGATTTCCTGGACCTGGATCGCTACATTTTGCTTCCCAATACCGCGGGTTGCTACACGGCCAAAGATGCGATTCGCGCTGCAAAGCTGGGCCGCGAGATCCTGCGTTCGCTCGACAATGCCGGTGCCGATTGGGTCAAACTCGAAGTGCTCGGCGACAGCAAAACGCTGCTGCCGGATCCATCGGAAACGCTCGCCGCGTGTGAGGAATTGACCAAAGAAGGATTCAAAGTCCTCTGCTATACCAGTGATTGTCCGGTCACGGCTCAACGGCTCAAAGCCGTCGGGGCGGCCAGCGTGATGCCGGCGGGCAGCCCAATTGGCAGTGGGCAAGGACTGCTGAATCCCAACAACCTGCAGATCATTTTGGAGTATTTGAAGGAAGACGATCCCGATTACCCCGTGATCATCGATGCGGGCGTGGGAACTGCAAGTGATGTCAGCGAAGCCTTCGAACTCGGGGCCGATGGTGTGCTACTGAACACGGCGATTGCGCATGCACGTGATCCGATTCGCATGGCACGGGCGATGAAGCATGCTTCGATCGCCGGTCGAGACGCCTATTTGGCTGGCCGCATTCCGAGGCGACTTTACGGCACCGCCAGCAGCCCCGAAGAAGGCGTGATCAGCACCCGCCCCTACGGATCGGCACCGTTGACGGGGCAGTAAGCGAATGCTGTCTGTTTGTCGTCTTATGGAGGCCCGAACGCAGCGACAGCGACGTTCCGACGAATTCGCCCTCCCGTGTGCGGGAGGGTCCGACGCGATAGCGGCCGGGGAGGGTGGTTTTCGATCTCGGGCCTGGTGACACTGCGATTGACCGGAGCTTTCCCTAACACCGCGAGCCCCACCCAGAGCTGGCTACCGCCACCTCTGACCTCCCCCGAGGGGAGATGAAGCACAGTATTCGCGCGGTACGCAAAAAGTCTTGGCGACTTTCGCTACTGAATTGATGCGATCAACGCATGCAGTCTTGGGTCCAGTAGCGAATCGGCGATCAACATCACGCCGTCGAACGATTGGTCTTTGGTGTGTTCGCTTGGCACGGCGACCGTTTGGGCTCCGGCGGCCAATGCTGCGGCACAGCCATTGCCGCTGTCTTCGAGCACCAGCATGTCCGATGCGGGGATTTGCATTTTTTCGGCCGCAGTCAAATACATCTCGGGGTGTGGTTTGCCATTGACGACATCGTTGCCGGTCAACACAAACGCCAACTGATCGGACCAATCAAACGTGGGCAAAATGACATCGACAAATTTGCGCTGACTGCTGGTCGCCAATCCAAATGGCAACCCCGATCGCTGCAGCGCATCCATCCATTGACTCAATCCCGGCATCGGCTGAAGCTGTTCGGCCAACAATGCTCCATACAGTTCATCGGATTCGGCGAGCAGTGATTCGGGCGTATCCGAAAGATTGTGCATGTCGATCATTTGCGTGATCGCCGACACGCCGATGCGGCCCATCATGCGGGCTTGCAGTTCACGGCTGTAGCGATATCCGCGTCGCTGCAGTAGTGTATCGCCCACTTGCCAGTACAATCGTTCGGTATCAATCAGCAGCCCGTCCATATCGAGTGCCACTCCGCGAACCGGTTTTCGCGTTGCGTCCACCTGCTCGTCGGACGACTGGGAGTCCGTGGTGTCAAAATCGTTCATTGATCGTTTTCTCGTCGAGTGGTCTGTCAATCGTGACGGCGCAACGACACGCCCTTTGGGAAGTTCGTTCGGCGACATTAGCGAACTGAGTGCATCGGGACTGATCTCGGACCATCCCGATCATTGGTCCGTCGAACTATATTTGCCCGTCGAACCATCTCGGCTGCGAGAATACCTGATCCGCCGAAACGAACTGAGCGAATCGCAACAAAGTTTGTTTACCCAAGCGTTTGGGCAAGTCGAGAGCATACTCAATCGCAATAGCGCGGCGTACCACACCGAATTCTCGAAATGGTACTCCGCATTGGACCCCGACTCGGACCACCGCGACCCGCTGGCGGAGGAATCCGATGCCGATACACCCCAAGACGAATCGTCAGACGCCCCCCCAACGCACCCTCACATTTCTCCGACTCTCGAACTCTGCGAGCGGATGCTGATCGAAGCCGGATACCGTCGCCTGCAGCAATCCGATATCGAAGCATGCGTCGGGGTGGCCAGCCAATGGGGTGTTCCGCTGCATGTCGACTTCACATTGTTCGACCATTTGGTGGTCTATTCGCGAGGCGACATTGTCGGCACCCGCTTTCGCCGCAGACTTCGCACGCTGTATCAACGCGAAGCAGTCGACGTTCCGGTGTATCAACGAATGGTGGTGCTTTTCAAA
>NZ_ANOG01000786.1 GCF_000346295.1 Rhodopirellula maiorica SM1
AAGCTACCGAGTGACGGGCAATTCGGTGCCAATGGGCGAAGCCGCCGGGCGAGCGGCAGCCGTGTCCATCAAGAAGAAGGTGATGCCGCATGAATTGCAGTGGAGTGAGATCAAGGGGTGACCGCCGAGTCGGTTTTTTTGACTCTGTTAACGAAAAACCGCAGGCCGTTTCCACAGCGGTGGTAGGACGTTAATGCTTGACCGGCTGTTGTTTTAGTCGTTTAACCGTCAGCCGAAAGGCGTACTCGGATCTGTTAGCGTGCGCCCAATGCCATCTACTTTGGCAACCACTGGAGATGCTCAAGTAGTGGGATTCGCCAGAATTCCCATCTTTGCTGTTGAAACACCAGGAACTCTGGCGAGTCCCACTACCAAAGTAGATGGCATTGGGCTCGCGCCGTGCCGCTACCAAATTAGATGGCATTGATCGTACGCGTATCGGCTGACGGTTAAACGAAGCATTCGAAAGTCGGACTAGATCAAATCGCAACGATGAGCCGTGGGCCGCAACGCACCCTCTTAGCTCGCTGTACCCGGCCGCTGACGAGAACGTCCGGCTCAGGGGCAGAGGCCGATACATCCTCTGCCGTGGCCGTAAGGCCACGGGACGTAGTGAATGAGCTGCCAAGGCCGGAGGCCGACACAATGACTGTGTAAATGTGTCGGCCTCCGGCCTTGGATTTGCTGCATTCCAAACCGGTGGTTAACACCACCGGCATGAATTGTACCGGCCTCCGGCCTTAAAAAAAGAACGAATGCGAGTTGTTAGAGTCACTCTAAGCCGGACGTTCTCTGACGCGTCGCGGCTCAATAGATCAACAAACCGCTGCGGCCTTGCGCTACGGGGCGGTTAGGCTTTTGATCGGGATCACGGCTAATTCGGCACTGTTGTTGTTCCACAACTCGCGGCCGCTTCCGACACGGCCGACACCGCCACCGCTGTTCGAATAGCCGACGTACAAATTTCCCGCGTGCTCAATCGCGTAGGGGTACGACAGCTTTGCCTTGGGGTGTGATTCGCCTGGGCCGTCGCTGAATACGGCGTGGCGAATCACAAAGACTTTGCTGAACAATGTCTCATTCGGACGTGTAACCGCGATCGTCAGCGGTGAGCGGCGTCCTCCGTTGTTGGCCGCCGTAGTTCCGACAAGGTAATGTTGCCCCGTGCTCAGCGTGCCGGTGTACGGTTTGCTCGTCGCCATCGGCAGATTCGACGGTCGCGACGCGGTCCAAGTGCGGCCGTAATCGTCGCTAGTGGCACGTAGCGCGGTGGCTTCGGCACCAAAACGAGACAAATTAACAACCGTCGCGCCGTCAACGAACACCGTCGCTTCGCCCCACATGTTTCCGATTTCTTCACCTTGGGGAATCACGATTAGATCCCAGTCGGTAAAGTCATCGCCGTGGCTGATCGCGACGGCTGCGGGATTGCCATTTCCCACGCGCAGCCCGCTCATGATCCAATTACCATCGTTCATTCGAATGGGTTGCTGCATCGGCCAAAAACCACCTTCGATCACGGTTCCTTTGGGCGTCCATGTTCCGGTCGTCTGGTCAAGCAAATAAGCTCGCGTGTGGACGTTTTGCATGGTGCCAGAATACGCACCGTGGAACGCCCAAAACTTGCCGCCGTGCGAATGGAACACACCGTGGCTAACGCCGATCCCAGGTTCGTCCCCGGAATCCATCGTGGTCACTTCGCTCCAGGTTTGACCGTCGTCATCGCTGTGACAGACACGTGCTTGTTCGGTATCGGTATTCTCGCCACCTTGATTATGCCCGAACGAGGCGTACAGACGTCCCTGATGAAACCCCAATGCGACACCGTGCAGGAACCGATACCCATCTTTGGAAAACTCGTAGGGTTTGATCACACCAAATCGAACGCCTGTGATTTGCGGAAGTTCGGCGGCGGTTGGCAACGTGCTGGTTTCATCCCACAGGGAAACGGGTTTAGCCGGCGCAGGGACGTCATGCGTTGCCGTGACGGGGTGATACAAGTCCTTCATTTCCGCAGACGTTAATTCTCGATCGAACCACGTTGCCTGATCCAATGCCCCTCGAAAATTTTGGCGGATATGACCATCGTCATTCACACCGGCAAAGGTAAGCATTGTCGAAGTGGGCCGCAGCGGTTGTTTCAGCGGCACGCTTCCGGCAATTTCGCCGTTCACCCACAGCTCAGCGGCGTCCGATCGTAACTGAACCGCGACCAAGTGCCAATGACCAGGCTCGGGGGCTTTGTCGCAGTCCACTGTGACCCATTTGCCTTGCCAGACGTACAGACGGAATCGTTTGTCTTTGTCGATCATCCACCCCCAATTCCGTTGGTCTAACGAGTATTGATGCCTTGCGGCAATCATCTGCTGGGTTTTGCCGATCTTGTAAGGATTGACCCAGATTGCAAGCGTGAATGGTTGGTTACCCGTGATGCGTTGGGCGGAATCTTTCACTGTCAGCAACGACCGACCGTCAAAAACGAGTGATCGGTCCTGCACGCCGTCTGCAGTTTTCACTTGACCATGGACGTGAAATTCACTTGATTCGTCGAAAGACCAAGCAAACTCCGGGACTGGCCGCGCTTCGGAGTCAGCCCCGAAAGTCAATAGAGTCCAGGTGAAAACAAAAAAGACCGTTAGATGGATACGTGCGTACATGAAAAGAAAGAATAAAGGTGGGAGAGTGGGGGAGTGGGATGTGCAAATGTACCATGATTTGCGGGGGTTTGTTGTATCACTGGTTTAGACGTCAACAAGGTATGTGGAAGCCTCGTTGCGGACAACGCACTAAGCAGGTAGGCAGGAGTCTTTCGGTATGTTAGCCGTTTTGTCGCTGGCAGGATGTTCATTCAGTCGTACGATGGACTTCCTAGTCCGTCGAATACACCAATGACGGGCGAGGTAGTCCATCTGCCAACCCTTGCCATAGGGAACTTCACTAAATCAACTGCTCCCAAGCACAACCGGGGCTCGCGCCCAAGCGAAACGCTGTGAAAGCATTTTTTCGTAGCGAAACTCGCAGAGAGTTTCGGTTTTACTGGGGTGGCCGAAAGTCTCTGCGACTTTCGCTACAGTTAATTCGCGTTTTCCTTATAGGGAAAAATGCTTCACAGCGTTGGCCCAAGCGGCTAACGGGAATTCACCAATCATTTCTATCTACTTGCTTAGGTGCAACGGAGACGAAACTCGTGGCCGCTTGTTAATTTTTTGAGCCGCGACAAGTCGGCGTGGAATGCCCAGATGCCTTATAGCTCACGGCCCACCGTTGCGATTCGAATTTGGATTAAACGAACAAGCCGTTGGCGAGTTTCGCTACGCGGTGCGAGAGGCAGTCACAGGCCGTCGATCTTTGCTAGACTTAAGACGTTCGTTGCTAGCTCCCTCCCTCACCTAACTCGCCATCGTCTCACCATGATTCATCGACTTTCACAAAACGGTTTACGCTTCGTCATTTCCGCCTTGCTTCTTTGGCTGGTCGCACCCACCTCATCCGCAACGGAACCTGACTCGACAAAATCACGTCCGCAAAATTCCAAACGGACAATCCGGGTGTTGACGATTGGTAACAGCTTTGCCCAGAACGCATGTCGATATCTTCACGAGATTGCACAATCCGAAGGATCGGTGGACCTCGTGATTGGCACAGCCAACATCGGGGGTTGCACGTTAGAGAAACACGCCACGCTGGCGATTCAGTCCGCGACCGATGACGGCGTGCAACCGTATCGCGATGCGGCTAGCGGCAGAAAGCTGAGTTTGCAGGACTACCTAGAACTGCAGCCCTGGGACTTTGTCACCGTCCAGCAGATGAGTGCACTGAGCTACAAAGCCGAGACCTACCATCCGCACATCGATCAATTGGCCTCGCTGGTCGAGGAATTGGCACCGGCCGCGGAGTTGTTGATCCACCAAACGTGGGCCTACCGCCAAGACTCTCCGCTATTGGCAAGAGACAACCTGAGTCAGCAACAGATGTACGAGCGATTGCGACACGCCTACGACGAGAACGCAAAACGATTCGACGCCCGCATCATGCCAGTGGGCACCGCGTTTCAACTTGCTCGTTCCACGGCGGGACGCGCGGTGGTGGCTCCTGATCCCAGCTTTGACTACAAGAACGCCACGTATCCGAACCTACCCAATCAAGACCATTCGTTAGTGATCGGATGGTATTGGCAAAACAAAGGTGACAATCCGCGTTTGGCGTTGGATTTTAAACACGGCAACACCCACGGTTGTTTCTTGGCGGGTTTAGTCTGGTTCGAGTCGTTGACGGGAATCGCCGCCACAAGTACGTCATTTGTCCCCAAAGGGATAAGCGACGAGGATGCTAAGTTCTACCGCCAAATCGCACACGCAGCGTGTGCCTCCGGTCACTGAACGCTCGCTAGTTCTACGAGCCAAATGCGTCGTCCTTGGACTCCTGGTGCTTTGGGAACTTCTGGCTGGGTTGGTCGACTTTCCACCTAGTTGGATTGCCTTTGACCAAGCTGTGTGATGGTTATCGCCTCCGCGCTTTCCTACCTATGGCAAGTGTACTTTGAATTCTGCCTTCCCACCCTGTCGCCGGATCCAATTGAGCGGCTTCAGAATGATGGGTCTGGACACTAACGATTGCTGCAATCGATATTTCCCGGGGAAATCGAGCAGCGACAAACCGATTACGATGGTCAATAGTCCTTGCCCCGGCAGTACTAACATTGCGATTCCCATCGTCAGAAATGTCGCACCGGCGACATTCTTTAAGATCAGCCATAGGCAGTGAAAGTAGATTGAAGCTCTCGTTTGTGGGCGGATCATGATACGGCGGCGGTGATTGAAATAGTCGCTGGGGAGCCGCAAAATCAGCCAAGGCACCGCGATTAGAGAAGCCGCGAAGACGATCGCGGACACCGTCGCCACCCACCAGAACATCGGTTCGGTGATCATTCCGTTTAGGTGTAGCATCGTGTTTCGTTTACCTTGTTCCCTTGTTTTCCAACGTCAATGAGTTGCAATTTTTGTTCCATCATCAGCCATGACATTGAGGATGACACTGCGTTGGCATGAAAGCTGCATTTTGACCCCCGTCGCAGTGAAACCGACCTCCGCTGACGCTTCCTACACAAGCTGCTTTACTGATGAACACCCCTGCCGCGTCTGGTTCCAAGCGGCGTCTTTTACCCGCGCGAATTTTTGAATGGATCGATCACAAACGTGATTCGATCTCTCGTAGCCTTTGGCGGCCGATCCGGCTGCTGTATTTGCGTCATGAACGGTCCCGCCGCGTCGTGGCCTGGATGCGGATGCATCGCCGCAGCATCACCGGTTCGATCCTGCTGTTGGCACACACATTGGGCTTCATCTCGTCGATCAACGTGCTCAGTGAACCACGGACACCGCAAGGCGCCATAGCGTGGATCGTCACGCTCAATACGTTCCCGTATGTTGCGGTCCCCGCCTACTGGGCGATCGGTGAAACGGACTACGGCAAACAAGCGATCGCGTACCGCGCCCGTCAATCCGAAGGGGCTCCGATTTTGCACCGATTGAACCGCGATTTGGTCGAGTCCGGTTTGGCGTTGGCTCCGGAAAACGAAACGCAACGTCTACTCAGCAAGCTGGTGCATTTTCCAGTCACCGAAGGAAACGCGGCAACCCTTTTGATCGATGGCAAGCAGACGTTCGCTTCGATTTTTGAATCGATTGAGCAAGCGAACTCGTACGTGTTGGTTGAATTCTATATCCTTCGGGATGACGAGCTTGGCAACCGGTTGGCGGATTTATTGTTAAAAAAAGCCCGGCAAGGCGTGCAAGTGAAATTGCTGTATGACGAGTATGGCAGCCGCGACATGTCCGGCGGTTACATTGACCGCCTGCGATCAGGCGGGATACAAATTCACGGCTTCAATCCGCCACTGGCTGACGGATCGACGACGCGTCTGAATTTCCGAAATCACCGCAAACTTGTCGTCGTCGATGGACGCGAGGCATTTGTCGGCGGCCACAATATCGGCGACGAATACCTCGCCGACAACGAAGAGCTTGGCGTGTATCGTGACACGCATGTGCGTTTCGAAGGTCCGATGGTGCAGTGTGCGCAAATTGTCTTTGCCGAAGGTTGGCATGCGGTGACTGGCGAACTGCTAAGCGAATTGCAATGGACGCCGACCGAGTCCGAAAATGGCGAGGTCAAGGGGCTTTGTCTTCCTAGTGGGCCAGCAGACGCGTTTGAAACCGCGTCGATGTTCTTTTTGCAAGTCATCAATCGAGCTGAAAAAAGAGTATGGATCGCAAGTCCTTATTTTGTCCCCGATCAACAGATGGCCACGGCGCTACAGTTAGCGGCGCTGCGAGGTGTCGACGTTCGCGTGATCATTCCCGAAGTCTCTGATGCCCGCATGGTCTGGCTGTCCTCGTTTTCGTATCTGCCCGAGATGGAAGCGGCGGGCGTGAAGATGTTTCGTTATCAGGATCGCTTCATGCACCAAAAAGTGATTTTGGTGGATGATGAGATTGCTTCGATCGGTACCGCGAATTTTGACAACCGCTCATTTCGGCTGAACTTCGAATTGATGATGGTGTTCTTCGATTCGACCTTTGCGGGCAAGGTAGCAGAGATGCTCGAGCAAGACTTGCGTGATTCAGTACCGGCACCAGGCAGCGAATTGACCGACTCGGCTTATCCGTTCCAATTGCTCGTGCGCGGTTCGCGACTGCTTGCGCCGATCCAGTAATCATCCAAGCCAGAGGCTTTCGTCTAGTGAGCCGTGGGCCGTAAGGCACCGGGTAACCTGCGTAGGACCCGGCCGCTAACAAGAGCGTCCGGCTTAGGCCAGAGGGCGACACACTGAATGAGTAAACGTGTCGGCCTTCGGCCTTTAGATTTTCAGTACTCCAAACCGGTGGTTAACACCACCGGCATGGATTGTATCGGCCTCCGGCCTGAAAAAAACGAACGAATGCGAGTTGTTAGAGTCACCCTAACCCGGCCGCTCACGCGCCACGGCTCACTAAATCAACAATCCCGCGCGTTTCGATGGCACGCGCCGTGGTGAGCCGTGGGCTGCATTCGTTGATGCAAAGATTCCCTGGTGATTTGTGGCAGCGAAACTCGCAAAAATCAAAATTTGGTCGCTGGAAGCGATGGAATCACCAAACCGTGCTCTCTTGTTCCACTATCATCTGAGCGTATCGCGTGGATTGGGACGCGTCCTATTCGCTGCCCACCTGCCCAACTTCCCACCTCCACTGAAATGCGAACCCAAAGCATATGTCCCCTTTTGTCGCTGAGTTTATCGGCACCATGATGCTGATCCTGTTTGGTAACGGCGTGGTTGCCAATGTTGTGCTGGCACGTACCAAAGGAAACGATTCCGGATGG
>NZ_ANOG01000787.1 GCF_000346295.1 Rhodopirellula maiorica SM1
GGTGATGCGTCAATTGCTACGAACATCGAACGAATTGGGAATTCGCGTTGAAGCGTTGACCACGATCGCCGCCGACCCGATGGCAGAAATCGACCGGGTGGCGAGGCTACATCGCTGTGATTCGGTGCTGCTGGGGTTAAGTAAGATCCGCGAAGACGGCCAAGCGGCTCAGCTCGAATCGCTGCTTGGGCAACTTGATGCAAACGTGGTCATTTTAAGGTCACGCGAAAATTGGCACTTTCAAGATGCCCGTCGAGTGCTTGTTCCAATCGCAGGTTACGGCGGTCATGAACATCTGCTGGCGATGTTGTTGGGAAGCATGAAACGGTCCGCCCCCCGCGATATCACTTTCCTGCGAGTCATGCCCACCGACACCGCGGACGACTCGATGCGGCGTGCCGAACGGGATTTACGTCACTTGGCTCATGACCTCTGCTCGCAATCCAGCGCAACGGTGGTGACCAGCAACCAACCTCTGGAAACCATTGCGGAACAAGCCATCGATGCCGACGTGTTAATCTTGGGCGTGCAGCGAGTCGGCCGGCAACGACTCTTTGGCGATTTCATTTGCGAATTGGCCCATCGAACCGATTGCCCGATCATCTTGATTAGCAGCCGCGGATAGCAGTAGGTCACTCTGCTCGCACGACGTTTGATCGCGGAGGACTTGCGATTTATAAGTTCGGAAGTAGCCACGGGCGCAAGCCCTGGATGCGAATACAAACACGATTGCAAAGCCTCGGAGGGGCGACATGATCTTAAGTGATCAAGCTTCAAAGCACCTGTCAAACCCGGACCTCGCGTCTGCCCTTGGCGTAGCCCCAATCTGCCTACATTGGGACTATTGTTTCGGAGCCCTTGCACAGCAGTTATGCTAGAAACCTTTCCCGCCCCTTGAACGAGGATTCCCCCCGATGATGCTTCGCACGCTACTTTGGTTACTGCTTCCTTGCTGTGTCGCCACCACCGTGTTGGCCGAACAACCGCACGTCGTCCTGCTGATCGCTGAACAAGAATACGAGACGGACCAAACGCTACCTGAGTTTGTCGAACAAAACCTGAAGGATCTCTGTCACACGACGTTGGTGCATGCCAAGCCCGACGACAAAAACACGCTGGTGGGAATCGAAGCGGTCAAGCAAGCCGATGTGTTGTTAGTCAGCGTTCGCCGCCGAGCGCTGCCCACGGCGCAATTGGATCTAATCCGTGACTATGTCGCCAGCGGCAAACCGGTGATTGGCATCCGTACCGCCAACCACGCATTTTCGCTACGGAAGGAAGAACCGCCTGCCGGTCACGATCAATGGATCGATTGGGACGCCAAAGTTTTTGGTGGCAGTTACACCAACCACTACGGCAACAATCTCAAAGCAAAGATCACTTTTCGAAGCGACGATGCAATCCCCAAAACGCTTCTCGATGGCATCCGCCGGCAACCCTTTATCGCGGGTGGCTCGCTCTACAAAGTGGCTCCGCTTGCCGAAGGCGCAGTCGTGTTGATGGATGGCAAGGTAGAAGGGCAGGGGAGTGAGCCCGTGGCATGGACCTTCACTCGAGCCGATGGCGGCAAATCGTTTTATACCTCGCTGGGTCACCGCGATGACTTCGCCGGCGATGTGCTACCAACGCTACTGAAAAACGCCATCCGTTGGTCGCTCGAGGATTCGAATATCAAGAAAGAGTAGTCAAGAAGTAGCAGACCGTGGGTTCGCGGCAGAGACCAGGACATCCTGGTCGTTCGCGTGGCATCAGGGATTCACAACCTCGCCCCTTTCATAAAAAAACGCGGTGAGGAAAGTGATTGGCACTTCCCTCAACGCGTCGATTCGTCCGGCTACGGAAACGGTTCCATGCGGCGGGCGACCTACAGCGCGGCCGCTGCGTCTTTGACCGCCGCGCCGACTTCGATCGCGTCCAGCTTGTTTTCGCCGGCGGTGACTTCGACTTCGATCGGGGTGGTGGTTACCACGCGGTATTTGGCGTCAACAAGATCGAACATTTTCGCTTCGTTTGAGGATCCTGGGTCATTGCCTGACGCACTACCTTCGATCTGGGTCTTGTTCACGGTCACTTTGTACTTGCCGGCCGGAGCTCCTGGGTACTTTCCATGCGTCATGATCACGGCTTCGCCGTTCTCGTTCGTGCTGCCCCCTGAAACCCACTTGCTTAGCGTGGGATCGGTTGAAACGAGCTGGACACTGGCGCCGACCAATGGGGCGCCTCCTTGATGCACGGTAACCTCGGCCGGATAGAGCACGGGAAGTCCATCAGGCTTTTCTTCGGAAGCACACCCTGTAAACACTGCAAACATTACAACACAAAATGAAAAACGATACATCTATAAACACCTACGTTATGAAATGGAAACTCATCATCGAATCCGCATGAATTGTGATCATGCGGTGAGAAGTGAAAGAGGGACAGTGCGATTTCAACCGTCATAAGAAACGGTTTCTTTTCCATCCATGGATCCCATCGCTCCCCAAATCCCGTATGGGCTTTCACCGGAGGTGACTTGACGTGCGTTGAGGTCGCCCGAGTCGATTGAATCGGTAATGAAGCGAACGGCACCATCGAACATCAACGTTTGCACGCCTCCTTGATGTTCGCTCGTGGGCGAATAGGTGCCCCAACTATCGTTGCCACCGCCATAGGCACACGAGTACGAATTAGGTGGCAGCGTGGTGGTGAAGCGATTGTTGACAGTCCGGCCATCGCCAAGAATCAAACCACGCCAGCAATCCGCGCCGTTTTGATATTGACGTGGATTATTTGGATCGAGCGGCGCCGTTAGACAAGGACCGGGAAGCGCCGAAGTACCGTCATACATTCCGTTGAAACTCGCAACATCACCTTTGACAAACGCTTGGTCGCGAGGCGTTGCCGCTACTTCGCTCATCGCAATCGTATTGCTAGTTCCATCAAGGATGTCACGAAAACGACGAATCGAATTTCGCTCGCCATTAAGCCGAGGAATAAAAGGTCCACGTGGATCAATCCGGGCGTACTTGCTTGCTTCCTGTGAATCGTTTCGTGCGTTATGCCACATGGCATCACCGGTACTAAAGACATAATGGCACTTCGAGATACCGCTGATCGCGGTGCCATCGGCATTCTGTGCGGAGGGCAAAGGAACGCGGCTTGCGGCCGGCTTGTTGCAGCGCCACGC
>NZ_ANOG01000788.1 GCF_000346295.1 Rhodopirellula maiorica SM1
CAGTGTCATTCTACGGGTTCCTTGCTTCGCGAGCCTTCGCTAATAGTTCTAACGCTTCGTCACGCTGACCTCGCTGAATCAGAAGCTCTGCCTTATCGAATCAATGCCTGGATGTCTTCGGGGTTACGGTTGAGCGCTTGTTCAATTTTGGGTTCCAGTGACGCTTCACCATACGCCACGGCAATCGAAGTCGCCCCTTGCGACATCAGCTCGCCCTGGGCTGCGACAAGATTGCCTAGCTGGAACCGCAGCATGCGGCGACCCAGTACCGTGCCATCGTCGAGCGAGACCTTGATGATTTCATTCGATGAGGTGGGAAGCAGATAGAAGTCCTCGCCAAACACACCCCGGCCCGAAATCGTCTGACCTACCGACAGTAAATCTGAATTTGATGTCCATAGATTGTTTCCGGTTTTGACGTCGTAGGCGCTGATTTGGTTGGTCCCGACCAAAAAGAATTTGCCATCGCGAATGCCCGCCAAATACCGCATCGTGATTCGGTTTTTCTCTGGGAACAATGACTCGCCACTGATCACATCCAGTCCAATCAAGCGATCCGATTCGATCGGAGTGACCAACAACGATACTCCGGACGCGATCGGGGCTCCGTTGTGCCACCGCTGCATCAGAGGCACCGTTTCGACGCCGCGTCCCCGCCCGCTCATGCTGCGAGCAAATTCATCGTTGCGATTGAAAACGACGCCCCAGCGAAGCATGCGGTCCGCCAAATCGATTGCGACCATCGCTCCGGCTCCCGTCGGACAAATCAGAACGCCTTGATGAAACGTAGGTGTGGCGCCCGCGACGCGGCGAATCGGATCGGTTTCAATTCCTCCGGTTTCGACCGCAACGAGATGTTGACGCCAAAGTTCTTCGCCGGTTGCCGGTTCGAGACACACCACAAAATGTCGCCGGCGATTTCGACAATGGTGTAAAGACGTCCGTCTAGCGGCAGCGGTGGGCCCAGGAAGAACGCATCACTCAATGTCGATGCGGTGTCCTCGCCTTTGCCTAATCGCCACAGCAATTTGCCTTCGGTTGCCAAATCGAGCGCCACCAATGTGTTCGAACTGCTGTCCGTCGGTCGCGTGCCCCGCATTCCCATGATCGGACTGAACGAAGCCATCTCGACCTGGCCAAGATCGTCGACCATGAATACCCGCGTTCCATCACTGCTGATTTCGCCGTAGGGCAAATCGTTCCAAACTCGCTGTGTCAACAAGTCGGCAGCATCGTCTTCGCCCGGGATCGCATCAAAATCGATTTCGGTCGAGTGATGACTTTGCTGCGCCGAAAACCAAGGGTACATCCACACTCGTTTGCCGCTGAGATAGTCGACGCCGACAAGCCGCTCGGTGGTCCGCATCAACAATTGATTGCCGACCCGAATCGGCGTCCAACTCGGAGGAGGCAATTTGCCAGAAATTGACAAGCTGGACGCGATTTCACGTAACGTACGTCCTTGCCGAGGACTCGCGGTCGTATCGAGCATCCATCGTTCGTTCTCAAGCGGCATCTCGCCTTGACTGAGTTCGTTGCGATTCGGTTCGCCTCCGAAAATGGAGTAGTCCGCGTCGTTGCGATCGACCGTCTCGCCGGAGCGAAATCGTTGTTCAATCCAAGCCGCTAAATCGTCGCGTGCAGGAAGCGACTCCGATTTTCCATTGACCGTGATCGTGGAATTTTGCCATCCAATATCTGCCACGCCACGTCCCGAAATGTGGCAGGCGGCTGCGTAGAATAGCTTGACCGATTCCCCCAGACGCGACATTGCCGCGGGGACGTTGATAATATCATCAAGCAACAACGAAGCGGCCAGCGCGTGGCCAGCGTAGAATTCGCGTTTTGCCAACAATAACGACGCATCATAACCGGCATCGGTGTGAAAGTACTTGCGGCGAACCTCTGCCACGACGCGCCAATCCCGCGATGCCGCAGCGTCATCCAGCATCTTTCGTGCGAGCGGCCCATAACGTAGTTCGTACATTTCGCGTGCTTTGCTTGGCAAATTACCGACAATCTCACGCGCACGACGAAACAGACTTTCGGTGAACCGTTTTTTGTTCTCAGCTCCGTCGCTCGCATCGAGAAAGAAATCCTGGCCATTGAGCTCGCTATCGTCGATCGAGCGGACATCACGCTGAAGTAGATCTCCGAGCCGGACGACGGCGTCACTATAGTTTTCGTTCTCAATCGATCGCTCGGCTTCACGCAGTTGTTGCTGCATGTTCCGTGGCGCTTCGATGAAACGCCCTGACTGGGCACCGCCAATCGGGCGAAAGAATCCCTGTCCCCAAACATCCTCGCCGGCAACCGCGGCAAAAACGAGAGATAGGCATACAACGTGGTTACGGATTCGGTCCATATTGGTCAACGTGAGCACAGTGAGTCCTGTGAATAATGTTCCGCGACGCCTGCCCCAGGTGGGAATGGCGGCACCTTGTTCTCCCTACGCCGTATTGTACTGTAAACACGGTGGGGGATTGGGGCGCAGAGTACTGCGAGAAGTCTGCTGAGTCGCAAAAAGTAATGTGAACCGATCTAACGGCGTGACGCACCAGGGATACGATCGGCTTTCGCAGTGCGCCACTGGGGGGCTGCCCGGATGCAGCATTGAAACCATCCAACTTTAGATTGGGGCACTACCGCCACGGCATCCTTGACTCGCCCTTAGTCGTGCTTCGGTTTGGTCGCTTGGACGCACGAGCGGATTTGAGCGAAAACCTCGTCCGGCGATCGGGTGCCGTCGATGTGACGGACGATTCCCTGCCCCTTGTAGTAATCCAAGAGCGGCGCCGTTTGGGTAAAGAACACCCTCAGCCGTGCCGAGATGGTTTCCGCATTGTCATCTGCCCGATTCTCAATGCTCGCTCGCTTTAACAAACGTGACACCAACTCTTCCTGGCCGACACGCAGATCGAGTACCAAGTCGACGCGGTTGTTCTTCACCGCAAGCTGTTCATCAAGCATCTGTGCTTGATTTAGCGTGCGGGGAAATCCGTCAAACAAACAACCGCCGTGACAATCGCTCTCAAGCAATCGCTTGTTCACGATTCGCATGACCAGATAATCAGGAGCAAGCCGGCCCCCGTCGATATAGCCAGACACGATCCGGCCTAGCGCCGATTCCTTTCGAGTCCCTCGCAGCATTTCTCCGGTCGACAGATGCGGGATCTCAAGCATTTGCGTGAGTCGCTTGCACTGAGTTCCCTTTCCAGCGCCGGGCGGTCCGATAAAGACGATCCGCATCGCAATATGCTCTAGAAACGCGTTAACTCAACTGTAAAACGGCGACACGCTTTTTCCGTCACCGCAACATTCGGGCGACGGAGACCAGACGAACCCGAACCCGAGTTCGTCTGTGTCGAAGCATGCTCTGCAGCACACTATACCACTGGCGATACACCGCCACCGGCTCCTTCGAGCAGGCCACGATAGTTTCGCATCACCAAGTGCGAGTCGATCTTTTGAACCAAGTCAAATGCGACGCTGACCGCAATCAGCAATCCTGTACCACCGTAGAATCCAGCGATCGAGTAAGGCACGCCCAGCGAACCGTAAACAATCGTCGGAACAATCGCCACGATGGATAGGAACGCAGCACCCACATAGGTGATTCGCACCATTACTTTTTCGAGATAGTCGGTGGTTCGCTTGCCAGGTCGATAACCAGGAATAAACGTTCCACTGTCTCGCAGATTGTCCGACATCTCTTTTGGATTGAACGTGATCGCGGTCCAGAAGAAACAGAAGAAGAAGATCAGCGCGACATACAACAGGTTGAAGATGTACGACGTCTGGTCGCTCAAGGTCAAACTGAACAGGTTCATGACGTTAAAGACGCCTCCGCCACTTTCGAAGCGACCAGCCAAGAAACCAAACATCACGCCTGGGATCATCAGCAAGCTACTTGCGAAAATAATCGGCATTACGCCGGCTTGGTTGATTCGCAGCGGCAAGTGTTGGCGAGTTCCGCCGTAAACGCGGCGACCGCGGGTGAATTTGGCAGATTGTGTTGGGATTTTTCGTTGTCCAAGCGTGATGAAAACCACCCCGAAGACAACTCCGACAAACAACAACACCAACAAGATCAGTGTTTCGATACCCACTTGGCCGCGGCTCAAACCGGTCAGCTCGGTCTTCATATTGCGAATCAACTCGTACAAAGCTTTCGGCATCTGAGCCAAAATGCCCGCCATGATCAGCAAACTGATTCCGTTGCCGATCCCATATTCGTCAATCTGTTCGCCCAACCACATCAAGAACACGGTACCGCAGGTCATGACCAAGACAGCAACGACTTGCCATCCAAAATACAATCCTGTTGCATCGGCGTTTAAGAAGTTCGGGTTAATGTTGCCATAGCCGGTGCTACCGCCCGCCATCAGCATGAATTTGAGGTACATGTAGCTCTGGATCACACAAATGAACACCGTTAAGTAACGCGTGTATTCATTCAGTTTTTTGCGGCCCGCCTCACCTTCCTTCTTCAGCTCTTCGAGCGGTTTGTAGACGCTGCCGAGCAGTTGGAAAATAATCGATGCCGAAATGTAAGGCATGATCCCGAGACCGAAGATCGTCGCTTGACGAAGGTCGCTCGCGGCAAACACGCTGACTTTTTCGAAGAAGTCCGAAGCCGCCCCTCCCGCTGCATCGCCCATGTTGGTTGCGATCATCGGCAAGGGAATGTGGAACCCAATTCGATAGACCGCCAACAAGCCGATCGTGAGCAGAACCTTCTTGCGAAGCTCAGGAATCGAAAAAATGATTCGTAGTTTCTCAAACATACGTCTAGGTTTTCTCAGAGTGTGGGACAGGTCTTTGCGAAAAAGCCCGCCTAAATCCTAATGGCAACCTTTTCTTCAAAAAGGCCACCCCACGGTGTGAACGAAATGCAGTTCACAAACCACTATCGGCGGAGTCTACCGTTTACGCGGATTTCGAGCGATAGGGAAGTGAGTGGTCGTCCATGAAAAAAAGGGTGAATGCACGCATCCACCCCTTTTATCTAGTTTCGAATAACGGTTCCTGGTTACAGGTTACGCTTTCGCAGCGGCTTGCTTCTTCAAGTCGGCGACGCGTTCTTCCGGAGCACGCTTGGCGACCAATTTGTTGATCGTCCCGCCGGCTGCGGTGATTTTCTCTTCGGCCGACTTGCTAAAGCGGTGAGCCGAAACCGTCAATTTTTTGGTCAATTCGCCATCGCCAAGGATCTTGACTTCGTCAAAGGTGCCTTTTGCGATGTCCTTCTCCGCCATCAACTGCAATGTGACTTCGGTACCATCTTCGAACGTGTCGTTCAAACGGCCGACATTGACAGCAAACACCGAGGTCGCAAAGCGGTTGTTGAAACCACGCTTGGGAATTCGACGGAACATTGGCATCGCACCGCCCTGGAAGTTGGGCTTGCGGCTGTAACCGCTGCGGCTTTTGTGTCCCTTGTGGCCACGGCCGGATGTCTTGCCAGTACCACTACCAGGTCCGCGACCAATTCGTTTTCGGTTGCGGTGCTTGGTTATCCCGCGGTGCACGTCGTTAAGGTTCATGACGAAATCTAAATCAATTTCTTATGGTGATCGTTGTCTAAAGAGTCGGCGATATAGGGACCGGATTATACGGTCAATTCGTCGAGTTCTACGCCTCGAAGAGCCGCGATCTGCTCGCGAGTACGCAGCTTGGAAAGTGCGTCGATGGTCGCTTTGACCAACGTGACTGGATTGTTGGTTCCGTACGACTTTGTCAAAATGTCGTGGATGCCCGAGGCTTCGCATACCGCACGTACTGCTTGGCCGGCGATGATACCAGTACCTGCACCCGCGGGGATCAGCACGACCTTGGCAGCGCCGAATTGGCCCCAAACTTGATGAGGAATACTTCCTTCGACAAGCGGGACTTCGATCAAGCTGTTGCTTGCTTGCTTTTGTGCTTTTTGGACGCTTGGTGGAACTTCGTTGGCTTTGCCGTAGCCCCAACCAACTTTGCCTTTGCCGTCGCCGACAACGACCATCGCCGCAAAACTGAAACGTCGACCACCTTTCACAACGGCAGCACAACGCTTGATCTTGACGACGCGATCCAGCAAATCACCGAGATGATTTTCTTCGCCCGAATTACGCTTGTTTCGTGGTCCGTTACTAATCGTTCTGTCCTCAGGAAATGTTTCTTTATCTACTTAGATCAAACTTTAGAACTGCAGTCCAGCTTCACGAGCGGCAGCAGCAAATGCTTTCACACGTCCGTGATACTTGTTGTGACCGCGATCGAGTTTGACCGCTGTAACGCCAGCCGACGTTGCGCGTTCGGCAATCAATTTGCCGATCACCGCAGCCGCGTCGCTGTTTCCGCCATTGCTGACACTTTCGCGAACCGATTTGTCGCGGGTGCTTGCACTGACAATTGTCTTGCCCGCATCGTCGTCGACCAATTGGCAACTGAAATGCTTAAGCGATCGTTGAACGCATAGCCGAGGGTGATCCGCACTGCCACGCAATTTGTTGCGGACGTGTTGACGTCGACGTAGCCGTTTCTTCTGAAGCTTCTTGTTCTTGTCCATCGTTCTATTCGCTAGCTCTATGCCTAGTTTTATGTTTGACGCCGTTTGACTACTTCGTAGCCGACTTACCAGGCTTGATCTTGACGTACTCGCCTTGGTAACGCACACCCTTGCCCTTGTATGGTTCAGGCGTACGGCACGCTCGCACTTCGGCAGCAAATTGGCCGACGCTTTGCTTGTCACAACCTTGGATCACGATATGCGTTTGATCCGGGCAGGTGACTTGCAGATCACTTGGGATCTTGCGATGCAATTCGTTAGCATACCCGACACGCAACTGCAGCACATCGCCCTTGATTGCCGCCAAGTAACCGACACCTACGATCTCGAGTTTCTTTTCGTAACCTTGGGTCACGCCTTCGATCATGTTTCGGATGATCGCACGGGTCAGTCCGTGCAATTCACGCGACGTGCGTTCGTCATTGTCACGAGTGACAACCACTTCTTTGGCGTCTTCGTTGACGGTGACGGTGACTTCGTCGCGATGCTCGAACGTCAATTTGCCTTTGGGGCCTTCGACTTCGATGACGTTGCCGTTAACAGCGACTTTCGCGCCATTGACGATTTCAACCGGCTTTTTTCCGATACGGCTCATGGTTATGTCTTCGTTATCTGCGGTGATGTCTGCTACGAGATCAACACCGTCTGACTGCACAAATGGTAGGTTGGATTAACTTCGCGTCCGCACTAGGGATTCACATCCCTGGGCTGCGACGTGCGATGTTAGGATACTTCGCAAAGCACTTCGCCGCCGACCTTGTCGCGACGAGCTTCACGATCGCTAATTACGCCTTTACTGGAACTGATGATGCTAATGCCCATCCCTCCGAGTACCGGACGCAGTTCTTTGCTGTGGCTGTAAAGCCGGCGACCAGGCTTGCTGATTCGCTTGATCGATTGGATCACGCGTTCGCCGTTGGGGCCGTACTTCAGTTCTAGGCGAAGGGTAGGCGAAGGATTTTCTTCGTCCACTTCCTTCCAATCCCAGATGAATCCTTCGCGTTTGAGTACATCCGCAATCCCACGCTTAACGCGGCTTGTCGGGATGTCCACATACGGCTTCTCAACGCGTACCGCATTGCGAATTCGTGTCAGCATGTCGGCAATTGGGTCTGTCATCATAGTTCGTGTTCTCCCCTTTGAATTACCAACTGGCCTTGCGAACGCCTGGGATCAACCCAATGTTGGCGTTTTCGCGAAAACAGATTCTGCACAAACCAAACTTGCGATACACCGATCGAGGTCGACCGCAAAATTTGCAGCGATTCTCTTGTCGAGTGCTAAATTTTGGCTTTCGGGCGGCCTTCGCGATTTTTGATTTACTTGCCACGGGCGCTGGTTCCGTTGATTAATTCGGGGTCTTTGTTTTGATTCGTAATATTAGGTCGGCTGGTTCCAACTCGACGAAGCGTGACTCTAAGCCGCGTCTGTCTTTTTCTTCTTCTCGGCCTTGAACGGCATACCGAACTCGGCCAACAAGTCACGTGCTTCGTCATTCGTAGGTGCCGACGTGACGATCGTGATATTCATCCCTTGCGGACGAGTGAATTTGTCGGGGTTCAATTCCGCGAACACCAACTGCTCACTCAACCCGAGGGTGTAGTTTCCACGGCCGTCGAAGGCATTGCGATTGATTCCGCGAAAGTCACGGACTCGTGGCAACACGATCGAGATCAAACGATCGAGAAATTCATACATCCGTTGGCGACGCAACGTGACCATGCATCCGATCGGCATGCCTTCACGCAAACGGAACCCTGCGATGGACTTGCGAGCCAGCGTCAGCACAGGTTTTTGACCTGCGATTTCCGTCATGGCCTCGATTGCCAAATCGAGAACCTTCTTGTCGCCGGTTGCCGCACCAACACCCATGTTCAACGTGATCTTTTCGATACGTGGCACTTGGTGAGGGTTCGCGTAGCTATGTTTTTCGACCAACGCCTTGCGGACGGTCTCTTCATAGCGAACTTGCATTCGTGGTTTGGAATCAGCCATTTTGGCTCAGCTACATCTAATGTGTTGAACGGTTGTATTGTTTGCTTTGAAGTCACCGCACAGGGCGACTTCCAACGATCTGCGGTGTGACGAACACTACTTCGAAGCGTATTGTGCTCGTGCGGGAGCCACTTTGCCCAACGCGGCGCCACTCTTTTTGGCGTAACGTTCTTTGCTGCCGTCGGCCAAGTAGCGAACGCCAACACGGGTGGGAGCGCCGGTGGTCGGATCAATCAACATCACGTTGCTTGCCGAGATCGGCATCTCTTTGTTCAAACGCCCACCTTGTGGATTTTTTTGGCTGCGGCGAACGTGCTTCCAAACTCGGCCAGCACCTTCAACGACGACCTTATTTTCTTTACGATCGATCTTCAGGATCTTTCCTTTGTGCCCTTTGTCGGCACCCGCCGTCACCTGGACTTCATCATCAACGCGGAAAAACATGGCTAATCTGTACTGGGTTAAAAATTTGGATTGCTTAATCTACCGTGGTTTTCTAGAAAGCCAAGACTCCGATGGACGACACGGCCCTGAATCTGGCGACTTTCCCTTTGTTAAACCACTTCGTTCGCCAAACTAACAATCTTCATGAAGCTTCGGTCGCGAAGTTCGCGAGCCACCGCACCGAAAATACGAGTTCCGCGAGGCGCTTTGTCTTTATCGATCAACACAACGGCGTTGGAATCGAATTTGATGTAGCTGCCGTCGGGACGACGCGTTGGCGTTTTGGTGCGAACGATTACCGCACGTACAATCGCCTTTTTCTTGACTTCGCTGCCAGGAATCACGCTTTTGACGCTGCAGATAATCACATCACCGACACCAGCGAAACGGCGGCGTGTGCCTCCGAGTACTTTGATGCACATCACTTGTCGAGCACCGGTGTTGTCGGCGACTTCGAGACGGGATTCTTGTTGGATCATGATCTGTCGTGGCCAGAGGCCATTCCGCTACTAAACGAAAATTGTATGGGGGATGAACGGTCTTCGAACCGCTTGCCTGGGTCTCGAGCGTCGCTTCGTCAGGAAACGATTTTCGAATCGCACGCTTACGCCTTGTCCGGCTCACCTGCGTGAGACGCTTCCATGGCTTCCGCTTCGGCCGACGCCTTGCGAGCCGCACGAAGTGCAGCCAAGTCAACGTCGGTGCTCTTTTGCAGCACGCGTACTAAACGCCATCGCTTCAGCTTGCTAAGGGGTTCGGATTCGATGATCTCAACAAGATCGCCCGCACCCGATTCGTTGTTCTCGTCATGGACATGACATACTGTCCGACGACGAACGTACTTTTTGTACTTCGGGTGTTTGACGACACGATTGATCTCGACACGACGAGTCTTGCTCATCTTGTCGCTGGTCACGGTTCCGGAAACGACGCGCTTTGGCATAGGTCTTTAGTACCCGCTTGCAGACGGGAAATTAGGAGTTAGTTGTGTTCGCCTTGGACCGCTCAGTTTGGATCGTTTTGATCCGCGCGATCAGGCGTCGGTTTTTTCTTGATTTCGCTAGGAGTATTGAGGCGTTCCGATTGCGACTGGAACCGCAAACGAAACAGGGTCTCACCCGCTTCTTTTGCTGTCGCTTCCAGCTGATCGTCGCTCATCTCGCGAAGTTCGGTTGTCTTTGTCATAGCTTTGAAATGTCTTAGGTGTTAGCGAACTCATTGCGGCGACCATCGATCGGGTCGCCGCGTCTGACTCACATTAGGCAGTGCGTCGTTCGACAAACCGAACTTTGACCGGCAGTTTGCTCGCCAAACGTGCGAAACAAACCTTAGCCTGTTGTTCGGTAACACCACTGAGTTCGTATAAAATGGTTCCCGGCTTCACGACCGCGGCCCAGAAGTCTGGCTCCCCTTTACCTTTACCCATCCGAGTCTCCAGCGGTGTGCTGGTTACTGACTTGGTTGGGAAGATTCGGATGTAAAGCTTTCCTTCGCCGCGGACGTATTGCTGGGCAGCGATACGACCGGCTTCAATCGTCGTGGCCCGGATCCAACCCGCATCTAGCGATTGGATGCCGTAGTCACCGAAGACGACTGTGTTGCCGCGCGTCGCGTTACCTTTTATGCGACCTCTTTGGCTTTTTCGATGCTTGACCCGCTTGGGCATCAGCGCCATCGGATTCGTCTCCGTAAGTACCTTGATTAATCCAAACCTGAATCCCGATGTGCCCCTGTGGCGTCATCGCTTCAGTCGTTCCGTAGTCAATTTTTGCTTGCAGGGTGCTCAACGGAATCGAACCCGCAATTTGTTTCTCGCGGCGAGCCATTTCAGCTCCACCAAGCCGGCCTGCCAATTGGATCTTGATCCCCTTGGCTCCGGCATCCATCGTTTGCTCAAGCGATCGTTTCATCGTACGACGGAAACTGGATCGTTTGGCCAACTGTTGTGCGATGTCCTCGGCCACCAATTGAGCTTGCAGCTCGGGGCGACCAACTTCTTCGACTTTCAAGTTGATTCGGCGACCGATCAAGTTTTGCAGTTCGGCTTGCAGGATCTCAATTTCTTGACCCTTCTTGCCGATGATCAAACCTGGTCGGGCGACGTACAACATCACTCGTACTTCGTCTCGCGTTCGCTCGATCTCAATGCGATCGATGCCCGCGTTCTTGTATTGTGTCTTTTTGGGGTGCTTGGTGATGAATTCTCGCAATTTGCGATCTTCCACCAACAGGTCCGCAAAGTCTTGTTTCGACGCATACCAGCGGCTATTCCAGCTGCGAGTTACGCCTAGTCGAAACGCAATCGGGTTGACTTTTTGACCCATAACTTAGGACTCGTGTGTTCTTTCTAACGGGATTGGTGTGATTTCGCCGCTGCTGTCGCCCGGCGAAGCAATCGATTCGTCAAATTGGATCGGGTTAAACTTCGTCAATCGGCGTCAAGCCAACATGAATGTGGCTGCTTCGCTTCTTGATCATGAACGCGGTACCGCGAGCACGAGGTCGGATGCGTTTGAGCATCGGACCGCCGTCGATGCGGACGTCGGTCAGCACCAATTCTTCGATCCGATGACTGCGGCCATCGTTCTGGT
>NZ_ANOG01000789.1 GCF_000346295.1 Rhodopirellula maiorica SM1
GATAGCGTGCTTGCAAGTGCGGAATTACGAAGACGTATGTGTCGATGACAAGTTGAGCATCGTGCAAACGGAAGGACAAGGCGAAGGCGGTTTAGCGGACCGTTACATACCGGGCATCGTGTTCGTACACGGGTCGCAGTCGCTGCGGGTGGCGATGAAGGAGCCGCGTAGGGGTTCTGGTTGGTCATCGCGTGCCGAGAAATGAATTTCATTCGGATAACGGTCGCCGCAACCGCGCGACGACGAAAGATTGTCCATTTCAACACGATACGACTTCGCCGCTCCGGTTCGCGGCATTCTCCCCCCACACACTGTTCAGTAGGGTTTAGAGATATCAATCAAAATCATTGGTCGTGGCAATGTCGAGATCAGTCCAATCTACCACGCCGTCGTCTACGCAGCAGGAAAGTTCAACGACGCTACGGTCATCAAATTCATCAAGTTTGTAGTCAGCCGATCGATAGTCTCCACCAACGCGATAGAAGAATGAGGCAGCCTCGGCGGTCTCGCCATCGACACGTAGTGTAATTCCCCAGATCAACAACTCATCTGAGCGAACCTTGCGTCCCGGTAAGAATCTTTCGAGATGCTTTTCGGTCAGCTGAGAGATCATTTTGCGGTTCGTTAGCCAGCCATCAATCAGCATCTTGAAGCATTCAGCATAATCTGGCGACATTTCGAGCGTGCCGTCGATTGTCAACGTGACGGGAGCGTCTCGCAAATGTACCATCGCCTCGAGCTCCGGTATCCAATCAGGGTTTTTCACAGAAAAGTCAGTCGCGTCGAGCTTCGTCCAGTTCAAGTCGGGCATTCCACGGTCTTAGGTTAGTGGGTGTTCAGTCAGGGAACGGCAGACATCACGGGGGATCGCCCGCAAGACAACCCATTAGTCAACGCGTCATGGCGATCTGGCGGGCATTTCATGGTTCGTCGCTCTTTTCGATGTGGGAGTCTGCATCAAATTCGAGTCGATCGTCGACCGAAAATGGCATCAAGCGACGCGGTGGCGCATCAGTGGATTCTGTGTCGAGTGGACGATCGATCCGAAACAGCAATTGTGTCACCCATGCTGAACGACAGCACAAGAATAGGCCGAAGATTAGTGCGACCACGCCCGAGAACCATCCAAACGCCTCAGGCGGTTCGGTCAGGAAGTGTTCGGCGTAGCGGCCTGCTAGGAATGCCCAAACGAATGACGAAATGGCGCGATACATCAGCCAAAGGCCAAGTAGCTTGCAGGCAACGTTAAAAAGCGAGCGTTCGGTCATTTAGGCTTGGTGTTCGGAGTCATTGTATAGCCCAAGGGTTCAATATGTATTCGGTCGGTAAGTCACAGTATTGGCTGCTGTTCGTGACAATGCGTTGCGCACAACTGGTTGACGCCCGACACGACGAACGGTTGCCGTCACCTAGGATGGACAATTGATTTTTCATTGATAAAACCGTGCAAGCCGTCCTTAGCTGCACGGCCTGGTTCTGGCTCTCGTTCATGCTCATGCTCAGCATCGCGGTGCTCGTGAGTCGTAATCGATCGCCACTGGGTATTCTACGGACGACTCTTTGACGCCGTCAAACTTCATTGCCATCCGAGTCAACATTGCCATGATTCGTTTGAGCAAGGACTTCAAGTCGCGACTCATTGATTCGTCCAAGCCACCCGTCGCGGCCAAAACAGGGTGAACGTGCACTAACTTTGCCTGACGATAAAAGGCAGTCGTTGCAATCAAAGCGACAATCACAATTAGCAACACAGCGTTACCGAAAAGAGAGACGTCACAACAACTTCACTACTTAGTCAGGGAACGTTTGAAATCACCCGGTCACGACAAGAGATTTTCCATTCACAAAACGCCCGGCTTCGCGACGCCGGTGCACTTGCTTGCTCCCTTGCTTTTTCATTTAGTACCTTGCAAGTTCTTGACCACGGCGTCGCCAGCCTCGGATCTTGCCCTGCAGCAGATGGGCCCGTTTGATGGATACGCAAATGCTACAACACACGCGGATTCAAGTGGACCGTCTGCTATAAAATCACCGAATGGCGTCGAGCCGAAAACATGAAGCGGACGACTCGCAATTCGGTCTGGATCCGCGAATCCTTAGAATAGCGATCTTAGAGAGGCGATTCAAACACTCCCCAACATATTCCTGCCAACATTTT
>NZ_ANOG01000790.1 GCF_000346295.1 Rhodopirellula maiorica SM1
AACTGGGCCGCCTGGATGATGCGATCAGCAATCAAATGGAAATGCACGTGCCGAAGATGTTCGACCGTCGCAAGACGCAGCAAGGTTTCCCAGTCGAGCACCCTGTGTTGCGGTACAACGCACTGGGCTGGTGTCCACGGTAACGGAGTCACATGGTCCGGAATATCGTTTGGCGATTGTGTCCAAAGATCACGAGCGGGGCAAACGATGGGCCATCCCTGTTTCTTCGCGATGATCATCTCGCGATTCAGAGATCGCGTTTCGTCCGAGGCAAGATCTCGTAGTGAAACCAACACCCCGGTCAAACGAGCATCGGATTGAATGGCTTGATCCACACGATCGTTGTCGACCGGTCCGATGGACGAAAAGCATTGCCACAGCGGCGAACGTTTATTCCCACGAGATTGAATCGAGACGCTACCTTTGTTGCCATCTGGGTCCGTCAACGATTTGGAAAGAAACAGATGCGGCTTTATCAATTGGAACCGTTTAGCTAAATCGGATTCGTCATGAATCCGAAACAGACAATCACCCATCGCTTTTAGAACAGAGTCCAGCGCCTCGCGATCCAAGTCTTTACCTAATACCGAATCCGCAACGTCCATGTTGACGAGTCGTTTTGCTTCGCCCAACCAACGCGCATCGGTCGGCACAAGCAGCTTGGTCAAATGAACTTGATCGCTTGTGTATTGGTTCAGCCGATCGACCGTCTCGTTGGGTTCGAGCAGCAGTGTATTGGTCCCTGCGACGATGACCAACAACACATGCTCGGCCAAAGCAGCCACCCCTGCGTCGTGTTGGTCCGCCGCCCGATCGTCTCCCTCTTGCACACCTGGACGGTGCGTCGGGCCCTTTGAAAAATCGATATCAATTGCGACTGGAATCCCAGGACCAAACGACAATGGGTCGTCGGGGTCTCGGGTCAACACGCGGTACAGCTCGCGTCCGAGACGTTTGGCCCAGGGACGATCTTCGTCGGACATTCGCGCCACTGCGACACAAAACAGCGGCCGATTCATGGGTGCTGGATCGAGAACAGAAGATAGCTGCGGCAACGTTAAACCTGCTCAATCGCGTTCGCAAAAATGTCACGATTCACGCGGCGGTTGCCCGATTTGAAATAGGACGAATGAGCACAGGCCGGTGAAACGAAACCAAACGTCGATGAACATCCAAACGGATCGAGCCGCAAGAATTCGCGATCGACTTGCATCCCTGTGGCAATCAGACTTCCGCCAACGCCGTCACCTCGCGCATTCACATTGATCCAGTGGTCCACCATCCGCGGTTTCCTGCCATCGTCGGGTCGCAGTCGATTGGCAACAAACTTGATCGCCAATGCCGCACCAACGGTAAACCAATTGTGGACGCGACCAGGCAACGCTTCGCGTTCGAGTGACCGTAGCGCTTCGTACGCTACCACGGTCCCCCAGCTATGGCTGACCAGCTCGATCGACTTGCCTTGCTGTAGCAGCGGGCGGACTACGTTCGTGCATTCGTCGATCACCAGACGGCGAATCCGATCGCTGGACAGATATTTGACGAAATCATCGACGCAATCGAGTCCGGGAATACCGAAGGCAGCTCGCGGCACCGCACCCTGCACATCGCGATCGATGCCACGATCACCGCTTCGTTCGGCAATCTGTTCGGCGGCCTCGCGTGCCATCCGTTCTTCCAAGATCGCTTCCAACATCAATTCCATCTGTTGCTGCTGGACCGGGTCCACTTCGCGGCTGAGTTCACGATTGGTCTTCGAAACATGCTTGCTCCATAAAACCTCTTTGCGATTCGCTCCCAACACCTGCCGATTGTGCGAGTTCAAAAATGGCGACATCGCATCCCACCAAGCATCGGAAAAATGAGGTGGGTGCTCACAGATCCCATGAACGTAAACCAAAGCTCCTCCGCCAGCACGAACGCCAGCGGTGTCCCCCTGGCGGCCCGTACCCGCTTGGTTTCCCGACAGTTGGTCGGCGATCTGCTGCAATACTGCCAACAGTTGCTTCCAATCGGCCGAGGAGATTTGAGCCAATTCGGACGATGTCCCATGATCCGATTCCGCGTCCCCGCCATCGCTGATTTTCTTGCCACCAAAAACCACGCTCACAGTCGAACTTGGTTCAAGCTGAGGAATCTGGTCAAAACGTTCCTCACGCAATCGACTGCGGAGCGAACTGATCACCGACGATGCATTGCGATCCGCTCCGGACTTGCGAATTGCGTCACAGAAGTAATAGGTGAACGCACCGTGGAAATCGCCGCCGATGAACGCATCGGCACTCGTTTGATCATCGCGACATCCTGACCACAACACATGGTTCATCTCTTGATCATCACCACCACGAGTGCGTGTTTGTTCGAATACGTCGCGGAATGAACGTGATCTGGTGGCATTGGTGATCGCCACCTGCACGTCAATCGGAGGCGGGGCAAAGCGAGCCAGTACCGTGTGACGATCGATCTGATTCGCCGTCGTCGGGCGGACGCCGGGCTGATCCTTGACCGACCTCGTTCCGCCGCTCGCGTCAACACGATCACGTTCTGCCGCAACGTCATCGAGCGACAACAAACCTGCAGTCAAAAAGTCGGTCTTTGCCGCACGACTCAGATCTGGGGCAACGAATCGCGTGCCTGTTCCGCTGTGACAGCAATCCAGCACAAACGTCACATCGACGCCATCGGGAATTTGCTCGGTCCACGCTCGCAATTCGTCGTCGAGCATAAAGGTATCGGGATCTTGCCAATCCATTCCGTACAAACAAAGCAGTTCGTCGCGAAAGTCCGCTTCGCCCGCTTCACCATCGGTGTCGGCGGTGTAGGATCCATGTCCCGAGAAATGGAATACCAAACGGTCTCCTGGTTTTGCACCTTTGAGCAACCACTTCCAGCCTTTGTTCAGCTCTGATTTGGTCACCTCGGCATCCGTGCGAACTCGGATGTGATCGGTTTGAAAACCAAACTCGTCGACCAACAATCGCCGCAGAGAATGCGTGTCATTGATGCATCCCCGCAGATCGCCGATGGTTTTGTAGTCGTTGATTCCCGACAAAAAAGCTCGACTCGCCATCGCAATCGTCTCCGTTGACTCGACTAGTGCCTAGTGAATGATTCTCAGCCTGACTCTCTCGCCCCCTCTAAAGGTTACACCCCAAAACATCGGGGTACAAGCAAAACAGACGCTGATAAAAAATTACCGGAGAAATTGACTTTCTTGCTCCCACCGAAACTCGAGCTGCCCTAGAGCGGTTTCGATCTCGAAGACAGCAAAGATACAAGTGTCCACTGCGGAGCGTTCTCTTGGCCTCCATCACTAACGCTTCGGATTCGCCGCTGGCTCGCAACACGAATGGTGAAGCTACCGACAAGTTGCTCGCCGATGCAGGTCTTAAATAAAAGGAGAGGACAAAGGTACAGGCCTATGATCGACTTCGCCCTTTGCATCAACGCTGTGAAGCATTTCTCCCTCGTAGCGGTGCGGCGCAAGCCGCCCGGTGAAAATCGAACGTTTTACTCGCTGCAACCGGGCGGCTCCGCCCCAATGCCATCTACTTTGGCAACCACTGGAGATGCTCAAGTAGTGGGATTCGCCAGAATTCCC
>NZ_ANOG01000791.1 GCF_000346295.1 Rhodopirellula maiorica SM1
CAAATCCGACGATACGAACTTCCGTCCCTTTAGGGATATGGGCTCCGTCGGTGCGGACATTCAATAGCAAGGGGGCTGCGTTGGTGCGAAACTTGGCTTGTCCAAATTCTGGAGTCGCTTCGCTAGTGGTGATTTCACAAGTGCCGCCGATCATGCGACGTTCGTCGTACGATGGGGGGTCGACAAAGTAACCTAGCATCGGCTGTGTGATTGCCTTGGTAATTCCGGTGGCAATGACGAAATTTCGGACCGACAACAGGATGCTGGGCAGCCAATCCGGGGAATAACGGTCCGAGTCAAAGCTGTGCCAAAGCCAATACGAGATCCCCCAGAACGCGAGCGAGAAGATTCCGCCCCACAGCACGATGGGGATTCGTCCAAAATTGGTCCATCGAATTGCCGCTCCGCCAAGTCCCTGTAATAAGTCGGCATCGACTGAAATCATTTCGCCGTCCGGCAGATCGACGCCGACGTCGGGAACGTCCAAATCGACCTCAGGAACGTCAAAACCGAAATCAACCAACCCCACAATCGCCAGGATCGTGTAGACAACCAACAAACAAATCAGGATGGATGCCGGCCACAATGGACCGACAAACATGCGGTTGGCGAGATCGACGATCGAGTCCGACACGGGGTCGAGCCTCCGAAAAGGGGTAGATAATGACGGTACAGCTTAGTTGCAGGGCTTTAACCTCGCAGAACCAGGGCGCTAGGCAAGCAATAAAACAAAGTATTTTAGGTCACAAATAAGCCGCAGGCGTGTGGGATAGGCTTCCAGCCTGTCATCGGCCCTCAATAGTCTGGAGACTTTTTCGTAGTGGACGAGCAACGACTCCATTACGTGAAAAGGGGCATGTGAGACCGATGACAGGCTGGAAGCCTATCCCACATTGAAAATCGATTATGATGGACGCTCCTACCGACCTTGGTCCTACCTATCATCCCTTCCCTCCGATCATCGATGCCGCTCGCAGGCATCCCTAAACATCATGATGATTTTCCGCCTTACGTTTTGTCTGATCGTCGCTTGCTTTGTCTGTCGTCCCTTGCTGCTACAGGCGGAAATGCTGCGGCGAGCGACACCGCTGGACCAACAACTCAAAGCGGCCGATCCCGACTTTCTAGCCGAACAAGTCCGACTGCGAGGCGATGCACGACGCGGCGCGTTGGTGTTTTTCAAGTCGGCTGCGGGCTGCGTGAACTGCCACAGCAGTGGTGACCAAGCATCCCCGCTTGGCCCAAACCTTGCCGAACAAGGCACAAATTTGACCGATGAACACCTGATCGAATCGCTACTATTTCCGTCGCGACACATCCGCAAAGGTTTTGAAACGGTTTCGCTATTAACGGTCGACGGCCAAGTGCATGTCGGCTTGATTGCCGACGAAGACGACCAACAGATCCGCATGCGATTGTCAAACGATCTCACTCGCGATTTTGCAGTGCTTCAAGAAGATGTCGAACAGCGCAATGTGAACTCCAAGTCGTTGATGCCCGATGGGTTGATCGGTTCCCTAAAAGATCAACGCGAGTTCCTCGACCTCGCTCGCTATGTAATCGAAGTGGCTCGCGGTGGCAAATCACGTGCATCACAACTGCGTCCCTCGCCCGAAGAACTGCGGATCGTCGACGACTCGATCGACTTGGACCATGCCGGAATCATCAAAGGATTGCGTAGCCGTGACTTCGAGGCGGGCGAGGCAATCTATCACGGCTACTGTTTCGATTGTCATGGCAGCGACGGCAACACCCCGTCGCTTTCAACGGCGCGAGCGTTTGGAACGGATAAACTGAAATTTGGTGCCGATCCCTACCAGATGTTCATGACGCTGACCAAGGGCAACGGACTGATGGCGCCGATGTCTCATTTGACGCCCAAAGAACGCTACCAAGTCGTGCACTATATTCGCGAGGCGTTCATGAAAGGGAACAATCCTGACTACGTCAAAGTCACGTCTGAACTACTAAAATCGCTGCCCACCGGAACCAAGGACGGAACCGAAATCGAGAACGTTCAACGTGACTTTGGTCCCGCGTTGGCTTCCCAGCTTCGCCGCGATTTCCCCAGCGTGCTGAACATCCGGCTCGGCGAAACGACGATCGCGTATAACTTGCACGCGATGGACCAAGCCGATGTGTGGAGTGGCGGGTTTCTCGATCTGAGCGAAACACAACATGTCCGTCCGCGCGGCGAAGGCACAGCGAATCCTGATGGTGAATCGATCCGCGGGCTGGCCGGTTGGCGTTGGGGACACAACGGAACGCTCGATTATTCTCGCAAAGGCTTGCTGCCACGCGGACCGATGCCAGCGGAGTGGATGGATTATCACGGCCACTACCTGCACAACGATCGAGTAACACTGAGCTACTCAATCGACGGTCGCGAAATTCTCGAATCACCACGAGAACTGGACCACCGTGCCGGCAGCGAAGTGATTGTTCACGAAATGAACATTGGCCCTGGTGGCGAATTGGTCCTTGCGATCGCCGAAAATGCAAAAATTGCAACGGCTATCGTCCGCGGTGATGCTCATGATTTGACGATCCAACCCGACGACAAGGACCGCTTGGTGCTGCGAATTCCGGCAGACACACGGTCGCGAACATTGCAAGTGTTTCGCGCCGAGGGCTCCGACCGCTCATCACTGCATGCAATTGCCAACGCCTACACGCCGACGACAAATCTTGCCTCACTGACCACGGGTGGCTCGCGGCTGTGGCCGGATGAATTGGAAACCGTCGGCTACTTGGGCCTTGAACAGGGTGGCTATGCGTTGGACACAATCACGATCCCTGAATCAACGCCTTGGAACACTTGGTTTCGCACCTCGGCGCTCGATTTTTTCCCCGATGGCCGAATGGCTTTGGCAACACATGGCGGCGATATTTGGATCGTCTCGGGCATCGACGACGATTTGCTTCAAGTTCGCTGGAAACGTTTCGCAGCCGGACTATACGAACCATTTGGAGTCAAGATTGTTAACGGCCAGATCTATGTGACCTGCAAAGACCGATTGACTCGGCTGCACGATCAAGATGGCAATGGTGAAGCCGATTTTTACGAAAGCTTTTGTGCCGATATCGACGTGTCGACCAACTTTCACGCGTTTAATTTTGACTTGCAAACCGATGACGAAGGTAACTTCTACTACGCCAAAAGTGGACATGGTGCCGATTTCTCGCTGCCCGGTGCGGTCTTTAAAATTTCGCCCGATGGCAAACATCGTGAGGTCTTTTCGACCGGGTTTCGTACACCCAACGGACTGGGCAGCATGCCAGGCGGACGGATCACTGCCAGCGATAACCAGGGGCAATGGACACCGGCATCGAAAATCAACCTGCTAAAACCAGGCGGCTTCTATGGCTGGGTGCCGACCTATTCGATCCCAGGAAAATGGGCTCCCGATGGTGGCAAAATCGACATCACCAAAGTGGTGCCTCCCACCTCGTTTGACCCACCTTTGGTTTGGATGCCGCAAGTGTTCGACAATTCTTCGGGAGGCCAAATTTGGGTGGATGACCCACGGTTTGGCCCGCTCGCAGGCCATCTGCTGCATACCAGTTTCGGTCGCGGATGGATGTCGTATTTGATGATCCAGGATGTGGGCGACATCAGCCAGGCGGCAATTGTAAACTTGCCGTATGATTTTTCGACCGGAATTATGCGGGGACGAGTGAACCCCGCTGATGGACAAGTCTATGCAACCGGACTGCAAGGTTGGAACGGTGGCGGACGCGTTGGCTTGGAAGAAAAGGGACTGCAACGTCTTCGCTATACCGGACGCCCCCACCGAATGGTGACGGATGCATCGGTTCAGCCGGACGGATTGCTCCTCAGTTTTAACTTCCAGCTCGATCCCGAAGTCGCCACCAATGTCGCTTCGTACGATGCCACGCAGTGGAACTATCACTGGAGTCGTAATTATGGATCGGATCAATTTTCTGTGAAAACTGATAAAGTCGGTGTCGACAAAGTTGCAATTCAATCGGCAACCGTCGACAACAGCGGCTCGGCGGTCAAGCTGCAGATCGATGACATGCAGCCCGCCGATCAATTGCATCTGATTCTGCATCTACGCGATCGCAACGGGGATGCTTTTGACGAAGAAATTTACTGGACCATCAACCGTGTACCCGAAGTGGAAAACAATCGTGCGAAGTAAGTGGTTTGCCTTCCTGGCGTTTGTCGTGATCTCACCGATGTTGGCGGTCGCTGCCGATACGCCCAAAGTACTATTTCTGGGAATCGATGGATGTCGTTTTGACGCCTTGCGAAAAGCGAACTCTCCCAACCTGGACCGGTTGATCGAAGAAGGTATCTACGCGGACAACACCCGCATCTTCCATCCTCGCTACACCACCGCCGACACCATTAGCGGCCCTGGTTGGAGCAGCATTTTGACGGGGGTGTGGGCGGACAAGCATGGGGTGCTGGACAACCAATTCAAGGTTTCTCACTACGACAAATTCCCGCACTTCTTTGCCCGAGTCAAAGAGCGATTGCCTGAATTGAAAACGGCGTCCTTGATATGTTGGGCTCCGATTGATCAATACATCGTCGACAAAGCAGACAAGCGATTCTCGTTCACCGAAAAGGACTACGGCGAACGTGACGACGCCGCCACTGACGAAGCAGTAAAACAATTGGCCGACGAGTCACTCGACGTCGTATTCTTGTATCTAGGTGCCACCGATGAAGCGGGGCACGCCACGGGATTCCATCCGGCAAACCCCAAGTACGTCGAAACGATCCAAGAGACCGACGCACGAATCGGTCGCGTCTTGGCCGCGATCCAGTCGCGCTCATCCTACGAAAAAGAAGACTGGTTGGTCGTCGTCACCTCGGATCATGGAGGGAAAGGAACCAGCCACTCCAGCGGCCACGAAGTTCCAGAGATCTACAACAGCTTCCTGATCGTCAGCGGCGATTCGGCCGAGCGTGGCAAATTCGAAAGCGATACCTATATCGTCGATGCACCGGCGACGGCACTGAAGCATTTGGGGATTGATGCGCCGGAGGACTGGCAACTCGATGGCAAACCCGTCGGATTAAAGAAATAGCCCAAACGCTCGTTCCTCAGGCTCCGGCCTGGGAACGCACTGCCTCCGAGGCTCCCGCCTCTTCTTTACGCGCTCGGCAGACTCTCGGCCAATACCATCCTGCTTTCGTAGTGGGACTCGCCAGAGTTCCGGGGTTTTCAACAGCAAAGAGGGGGAATTCTGGCGAATCCCACTACTTGAGCATTCCCCAATGGTTGCCAAAGCAGATGGCATTGGGCCGGAGCCTGCAATTCACTGAAACAACTCGGTCGCGGGCACTTGGAAAATCGCTGCTGCCGAGTGTCCGTTGTCTCGCAACGATTGATTACAATACGGGCACTCGCGGTTTCCTTCCCTCCCAAAAAATCCTACCTCACCATGAATCTGCGCTATTTTGCTGCAATTCCCCTGCTTTGTTTTCTGTGCGTCCCTTCGCTGCTGTGGGGGCTAGAACCGTCCGCTGGTGACCCGCATGATGAATCGTCGACCGAAGCGGGACACAGCTTCCACGGTGAAGCCTTTAATGAGGGACCGCGTCAACGCGCCGTCCTGATCCCAGGTCTCGCCAAAATCGATTTCCCGACGTCGACCAAGTCCGAGCGAGCTCAGCAGTTCTTTGAACAAGGCGTCGCGCAACTTCACGGCTTCTGGTATCTCGAAGCCGAGCGTTCGTTCAGACAAGCGGCCAAAGAAGATCCCGAAATGGCAATTGCCTACTGGGGCATGGCAATGGCCAACGTCAACAATCGCAAACGGGCGCGAGGATTGATTGACGAAGCGATCGCGAAGAAGGACAAGGGAGCGGACAAACGCGAGAAGCTTTATATCGAAGCACTGGATCGCTATCTGCCAAAATTTGGCGATGACGCTCCCAAAGATGACAGCGACGCCAAGAAGAAACGAGCGGAAAAATTCATTGCCGATCTCGAAAAGATCCTGCACGAATATCCTGATGACATCGAAGCCAAAGCGTTTTTGGTCCTTCAAATTTGGCTGTCTGACCGCGAAGGCGTTAAACTGACCAGCCGCTATGCGGTCAACGCATTGCTAAGCGAAATCTTCGCCGCCGACCCGATGCATCCTGTCCATCATTACCGCATCCATCTGTGGGACTCGGCGCAACCCAAATTGGCACTCCAATCGGCGGCAAAATGTGGTCCCTCGATGCCCGGAGTGGCTCACATGTGGCACATGCCGGGGCACATCTACTCGAAACTTCATCGCTATGCGGATGCGGCGTGGCAACAAGAAGCATCGGCGCGAGTCGACCACGCACACATGACACGGGCTCGGTTGATGCCCGACCAAATCCATAACTTTGCCCACAACAACGAATGGTTGACACGCAATTTGATCAACATTGGCCGTGTCCACGACGCGATCGATCAAGCTCAAAACCTCGTCTCGTTGCCACGGCATCCCAAATACAACACCCTCGATAAACGAGGCAGCTACAAATTCGGACGCGAACGGTTGCTGCAAGTGCTTTCACAGTACGCGATGTGGGATGAATTGATCAAAGAATCGGGCGGCTATTATTTAGCGCCCACCTCCGATTCGGCGCAGCAAGAGGAATGGCTCGGTTGGCTGGCGGTTGCCCATTTCCGCACCGGCAACGGGGCTCGCGGTGCCAAGACGCTTCGTTCCCTGGTTCGTCGCCGCCTTGCCTTGGAAACAAAACTGCTCGATTTGGCGGATCAATCGGCTGCCGCCAAGGATGCCGAAATCGAAGAGGACACCGAAGAAGAAAAAGCGGACGAAGAGGAAACACCCGAGCAGATCAAGTCGCATCTTAAAACGCTGCGAACGATCATTGCTCGTGTCTCGGCCGCCGCAGCGTCGCATCGACGTGATGAGGCCAAGTTCAAAGAACATGCCAAGCGGGCAAAACTAGAACCGCTGATCGAAGCACGATGGTTGGCCGATGCTCGCGACTTAAAAGGGGCGTTAGAGATCGCCAAACGTGAACACAAGAAACGTCCAGGCGAGGTTCGGCCGCTGGCGATTCTGGTTGACTTGCTATGGCGAAACGAACAAAAAGAGGAATCGATCAAGCAATTCGAAGAACTGCGAAACGTTGCCGCCGACGCCGACATTGACACGCCACTATTGGCACGGCTAAGCCATATTGCTAAAGCAGCGGGCGTTCAGGGCGATTGGCGAATTCCGCGTGAACCGGCGGCAGATCTGGGTGAGCGACCTCCGCTTGACGAACTTGGCCCGTTCCGCTGGCAAACCTACGAAGCGCCGATGTGGGAAGGTAAACTGCCCGATGGCACGCTGACCAGTGCCGAAGAATTTGTCGGTCGGCCTCGGATTGTCGTTTTCTATCTCGGGTTTGGTTGCCTGCACTGCATGGAGCAGCTGCACGCATTGTCGCCTCGTATCGACGATTTCCAAAAGGCGGGAATCGACATTGTCGCAATCAGCACCGAAGATCATGAAACGCTAAAGACGGGCATCGACGACTTTGACAAGCCGGTCGAAATTCCCTTGATCGCCGACGCCACCCAAGCGATCTTCAAGTCCTACCGCTGCTGGGACGACTTTGAAAACCAACCGCTACACGGTACCTTTCTAATCGATT
>NZ_ANOG01000792.1 GCF_000346295.1 Rhodopirellula maiorica SM1
GCCCACGCACACGCAGCCACCACAGTGGCACGATCGATTGAATCGTCTCGATGAAGTCGGGATAAACCAAGTTTCCGGTTTCATCCATCGCTCGCCACATCAAGCCTTGCATCAAACCGGCGGCATAGATCGGCACGATGTACAGCAGAATGCCGATCGTTCCGATCCAAAAGTGAGCCGAAGCCGCCTTGGTGCTCCACAGCTTGGTTTGGAACAGCCGTGGCAATAACCAATACAGCATCCCGAACGTCATCATGCCGTTCCATCCGAGTGCCCCAGCGTGAACGTGAGCGATCGTCCAATCGGTATAGTGGCTAAGTGCGTTAACGCTTTTCACGCTCAACAGTGGGCCTTCGAAGGTCGCCATGCCGTAGAACGTCACGCCCACGACAAAGAATTTCAAAACCGGATCGACGGCGACTTTTTGCCATGCACCGCGAAGCGTTAGCAGACCGTTGATCATCCCGCCCCATGACGGCATCCACAACATCACGCTGAACAGCATCCCCAGCGTCGATGCCCATTCGGGAAGTGCGGTGTAGTGCAAATGGTGAGGCCCGGCCCAAATGTAAATGAAGACCAATGACCAAAAGTGGATGATCGAAAGCTTGTAACTAAATACCGGCCGGTTGGCGGCCTTGGGCAGAAAGTAGTACATCAACCCCAGGAATGGCGTCGTCAAGAAAAACGCGACCGCGTTGTGACCGTACCACCACTGCATGAACGCGTCTTGGACACCGGCATAGATCGGATAACTTTTGCCCAGACCAATCGGTACGACGAGGTTGTTGAAGACGTGCAGCACCGTCACGGTGACAATTGTGGCGATATAAAACCATAACGCCACGTACATGTGCCGTTCGCGGCGATGGATCAACGTCATCAAAAAGTTGATGCCAAAGAATCCCGCCCACACGACGGCGATCGCCAAGTCGATTGGCCACTCGAGTTCAGCGTACTCTTTGCTCTGCGTGATCCCCATCGGCAACGTTGCAGCGGCGGCGATGATGATCGCTTGCCAGCCCCAGAAATGCAGTCGACTCAACGCGTCGCTCCACATTCTCGCTTTGCACAATCGCTGAGTGCTGTAATAGACGGCCGCGAAGATCGCGTTGCCTGCGAAGGCAAAAATCGCCGCGTTGGTGTGTAGCGGACGAAGACGACCAAAACTCAGCCATTCGAGTTCGCCAAATATTTTCGGCAATACCAACAAGATCGCGACGATCAAACCGACTAACGTTGCGACTAAACCCCAAAACAGGGTCGCCGTCGCAAACTTACGCACGATATCGTCGTCGTAGGAATAAGTATCGATTTCCGCGTCAAGATTCCCTTGACCAGCGTGTTGTCCAGAAAGTTCTGAATGAGTCTCGATCGACAAGTGTCTCTTCCTTTGATCACAAACGAGTGGTGCGAGCTGAAGGATCAGCCAACGGTGAGGTTCATTTTCGGCGAACGCGATGCGCTTTGGTTGCTCCGCGATTCGAATTCGCCGCCACCCTCTGAAAATGTATCTAACAACCTGAACACCAAACGAGGTTTTGCCAATGTGGCAGGCTGTCGCAAGCTTGTTCAAATTCGTTTTGAAGCAGGAATTTCCGCTAAAAATTGATCGTCGTCAATACAAGTCCGGTCGGTTCACGGCAATCCGGGTGACTCAAGCGATGAGCCCATTAGCACGTTCCACTTGAGGATCGAGCAAATGGGCGCGCTCGTCGCGTCGAGCATGTATCGGCACTAGCTCGCTCGGGCTACCCTCAGCCGCGTTGGATGGCTGATTGTAACCGTTCTGGATCCACGCTGCTGCCTCGGTGAACGGCCAAAATCGCTACAAAAAACATCGTTTTCCAGGCGAACGCCACTGCACCGCGGATCGATCCCAGGCTCCGGCCTGGGAACGCACTGCATCGGAGGCTCGCGTCCAATGCCGTCTACTTTGGCACTAAACGGGTGGCGTTTGTAGCGGTGCGGCGCGGGGCCTCGCCCGGTCTAAACCGAACGTTTTACTCGCCTCAACCGGACGGCTCGCGCCGTGCCGCTACCAAAGTAGATGGCATTGGGCTCCGGCCTCACGTTCTACCGTGAAATTTCACGTTTCCATTCACGCAATTCTTCAAGCGGGCTCAGTGGACAAATCGAAATCTCATCGCAAATGATTTCATCGGCAATTCGACGATCGTCGGTCAATCGAATTTCACACGGTTTCGCACCGTCGCTCCGCCTGACAAATTCGCCACCGTGAAACCGTGCTGTTTCAAAATACGTGCGGCGATATGGCCGCGAACGCCAACCGCACACGACACGATCGTTGGCAGCGATGGATCGAGTTCGCCGATTCGATCCCTCAGTTCGTCGACCGGAATGACAATGATTCCGCCTTCGGATTCGCTGGCCAGCGGCAATCCGGCTAACGGCGCACGTTCGATCTCGGCAGGCGTGCGAACATCCACCACTTGCTTGCCCGCCAAGTCCCCATCGCTATCGCAAAATGTTTCGATTCCATCGATTTGGTTGCACGCGGCGAATGCGGCCATGTGAACTGGGTCTTTGGCCGATCCAAATGGTGGGGCATAGCTGAGGTCGACGCCGCTGAGTTGCCTAACGGTGCCATCGAATTGCATTGCCGTAGCAATCACGTCGATTCGTTTGTCAACGCCCGCACCGCCGACGGCTTGGGCACCGAGAATTTTCCCGGTTTCCGGTTGATAGACCAGTTTCAGTGTCATCATTTGGGCGCCTGGGTAGTAGCCCGCGTGGTTTTTAGCCACGATCGTGACGCTGGCGGCATCGACACCAAACCGTTTCGCCGTCACTCGCGACACGCCTGTCATCGCGGCACTGACACCAAATACTCGGACAACCGACGTCCCTTGGACGGTCGGCATCGGGTCGCTGTTGCCGGTCGCAGCATGCTGGCCCGCCAGTCGTCCCGCCCGATTGGCAGGCCCAGCCAAGGCCACTCGCATTCGATTTCCGGTCGGACCGAACCGGTATTCCGCCGCGTCACCGACTGCGTAAATATCGGGATCGCTGGTTTGCATGAAGTCGTTCGTCGCAATCCCGCCGGTGACTCCGATCTCCAGTCCTGCATCGACGGCAAGCTTGATGTTGGGCTGTACCCCGATCCCCATCACCACCAAATCGGTCGCGATCGTGCTGCCGTCGCTCAAGGTGACCTCGGTCACCTGATTGTTTTTGTCGGTTGTAAAGCCAGTCACGCGGCGGCCCAGGCATAAGGAGACTTCTTTAGCTTCGATCTCGCCGGCGATCGGTTCCGCCATCTCCGGATCAAGCAGTGGCAATACTTGCGGTTGCAGTTCCACCAACGTGGTTTGGAGGCCTCGCTGGACCAGTTGTTCGACCGTTTCCAGCCCGATGTAGCCCGCGCCGACCACGACCGCGTTTTTCGTTTGTTGGTTGTCGACGATCGCCTTGATGCGATCGGTGTCACTCAAGTTTCGCAGGCTAAGAACATTGTCGGCATCCACCCCGTCCAATTTCGGGCGAATCGGCGACGCCCCCGGCGCCAAGATCAATTTGTCGTAGTCGATCCAAATGATTTCGGAGGTTTCATTGCGACGAACTTCCACCCGTTTCTTTTCGCGATCGATTGAAACCGCCTCATGCCGAGTTCGTACATCCAAGCGAAACCGGCGGCGCAAGAATTCGGGCGTGGCGACCAGCAGCGAGTCGCGTTTAGGAATTTCTTCGCCAATGTGATAAGGCAATCCACAATTAGCGAACGACACGTCAGGGTCTTTTTCGAGCAAGATGATCTCGGCGTTTTCGTTCATCCGGCGGGCTCGCGTTGCCGCCGACGCCCCTCCGGCGACCCCACCGACAATGACAATGGTGAGCGGCTTGGTGGCATTCATCGTGATCAGGTTCCTTCGTATCGCGGAGGCTGCAAATATCGTAAGTTAGAGAACTATCGACAATCGGCTGTCTTGGGAAGTTGGTTTATGGGCCCCCGCGTCGATCCAACGCACCCGGATGGTATCCGTTTAGGATAGGCTGCGGCGAGCTGTCGCAGTTTGCAGATTCAATGCGTGTCAACTGCGTATCAATAATGTCTCGAATTTCACCTACCCGCTTTGCCGTGATCGCTAATGGCGTCTTGGTGTTAGTCGTTTCGCTCGCGACCTTGCTTGTCGACGATACGTTCGCTTGGGGAATCGTATTGATGGGCGGCAGTTTGATTTTTTCTGGATCGACCGGCTTTTGCGGCTTTGCCGTGATCTTTGCAAGACTGGAACGGTTTCGGGGGAAATCGAAGGCACCGTAGGCCAAAGTTCCTTCCTCGACGCATTTTAGAATGCTTCGTTTAACCGTTAGCCGATAGGCGTACGCATCATGGACGCGAGTACGACTTGGGCTGACTGTTAGACGATTAAATCAGCTAGCCGTCAATAATTTCGGGGGCATTCGCTGCGGTCCAAAATTCTTGCCGATTTTCGCTACGCTTGCCGCTGCGCGTACCACGGGTAAAGCAGTGCACCAAAGGCGATCGTGCCCAATCCGACGGCGGCTTGCACCGGTGAATTCACTGCCGAAAGCGTCGCGGCCAACAGCGTGCCGCCGACGAATACGATCGGGGTGATCGGGTACAGCAGCGGACGAATTCGATCGCCCGATTTGCCTCGTACCCAAAACAGCAGACTCGCGGTTAACGCCGCACTGACCGACAGCGTGAAGCCGAGGTAGCTCAGCAGTCGCTCGAGGTTGGACACGTGGATCACGATGATGCCCAGGATGGCCTGAGTCCAAATCGCAGCGACTGGCGGTTTGCCTGCGATCTGGCCCGAGAAACGGAACCAACGGGGCAAGAATCCATCGTCGGCCATTTTCGCATAGACGCGCGGACCGCTCATGATCATCGCGGAAACCGACGTAAACAATCCCATCAAAATTACGACTCGGACAAAACTGGAAAACGTCTCTCCGGCAATCGCCTCGGCTGCTTTGGTGGCGACATCGGGTTGTCCCACGATCACGTCGCTCGGTGCGGCCAAGACAAACACAGCATTCAGCAGCAGATAACAAAGCGTCACCAGGCATGTGCCCCACAGCATCGCCCGCGGCACATTGTGGCTCGCGTTGTTCACTTCGCCCGCGATGTAGACGGCTGCGTTAAAGCCGCTGAAACTAAGCGAGATGTACATCAACTGAGTCGCAAAGGTCAGCGAAAACGTCGTCCACGGTACGGCTTCGTTGGTCAACGTTTCGGCCGGCGCGTCCATCGCGGTACTGGATCGCATCGCGACAGCAATCACCACAAATGCCGCGATTAACAAGAATTTTAAGATCACGACCAGATCTTGCACTCGAGCTCCTGGGCGTACCCCAACCGTGTGCAGGATCGCAGCCAGAACGACGACGGTTGTTGCCATACTGCCTTTGGGTATCGCGTCTTGCCAGCCGAGGTAGGCTTCGAATGTGGTCGCCGCAAACGCGATTGCTCCGGTAAAACCTGCCAAAAGCGAGACCCAGCCGGCCATCAAGCCGGCGATCGGATGCAGTTTGCGAGATAGGAACAGGTACTCGCCGCCCGACTCAGTCAACTCACGTGCCAACGCGCCGTAACAAATCGCACCACAGATCGCGATCACGCCTGCGGTGGCCCACGCCGCCAGCACCCAAGCTGGCGATCCAAGTGCCGCAAGCGTAAAGCCGCTGGTCGTATAGACTCCCGCGCCAATCATGCTGGCGGCGACCAAGAACATCGCCGAGCCTAAGCCCAGCGGTGTGTGTGCGGGCGGGGATGTGTCGTCGTCGGCCTGTGATTCGAGCGGTTCGTTATTCATCACTCGCCTGGCCTGGCTTGCGAAACTCGAGAAAGTAGTTCTCTTTGAAGCCAGGGATCTTGCGTTCGGCGGTCAGTTGGAAGCCGACCGATTGCACTTCGTCGATGAACGTTTCTTTGCCGGCGCGAACATGACCGATCGTCCACTCCCGCGATACCCCAGGGATTCGTTCGAAGTCGATAATCACCACTCGTCCGCCCGGGCGAAGTGCGTTGAAGATCGACTGCATCGTTTGTTCGGGAAATTCAAAGTGATGGTAGACGTCGCAGATGAACGCTAGGTCGACTGAGTCCGGCGGCAGACAAACCGAGTCATCATCGCAGATCACCGTCGTCACGTTTTCGACATCACGTTGATCAAACTGGTCCACCAGATATTGGACAAATTTTGGTGAGATGTCCACGGCGTACACCCAGCCATTGGGGCCGACCGCACTGGCCATCAACAGCGAGTAAAAGCCGGTTCCCGCACCGACATCAGCAACCCGGTCACCTTGTTTTAGTTTCAGATGCGCCATGATCGCATCGCGAGCGTGGTAGACTTCGCGGCTTTCGACTTCAAACCGTTCCACCCACGCTTGCACATCCATTTCCGGGTCAAGGAATCCAGCGTTGATCCCCGGATTGACACTTTTATTCGCGTCAGCGGACGTTTCGGCGGCAGCTGATTTTTCGGTCGCAGGTTGCGAAATCGTCGCCGACTGTGCCATCAGCGAGCTAGGCAAGAGCAGCAGAAGCAGCGAAAGCACGTGAAAACGCTTCATGGGGTCCTCGGTTGGGTAGGGGCGTGAACGTCGTCGATGATTGTAGCCAAAGAAAGCGAGTCGAGTCCGAAGTAGGAGAGCATTCGTATGTAAGATGCAATTGTCAAACAATAACGGCAACCCGCCAGAGTGTCGGTCACGCTTTCGGCCGGCCGTCGGATATAATTTCAGCAGTCTCTTAAGTGCCGCAAGTCACGGCAGCACGTAGTACGGGGCGTGAGCCCCATGGTTTCTTGTCGAATCGAGTCGGTAAGAGAGAGCGGGCGACCATGTCCATGCCCGACTCGGAAAAGATCCGACAAAAAAATGGGTGGCAAAAAAATTGGGTGATTAGGCAGTTGGGGATTTATCTTTTTGCCACTCATGTTTTTGCCGCAGTCTTCTTCGCTTGTCGAAACACCCGCGGCGGCAGCAATCGCAGCGCCGATCGCATTCGCAAGAAGACCCGGTGAGAGAACCTGTCATCTGGGGAAACCTGCCGGCAGATCTAGAGTGGAGTCTTGTTGATGGTCCCAAACTACAAAAGAACCGGCAAAAAGATGGGGGGCAAAAATATTTGGTGAGTAGGACCATCCCCGTTTTTCAGTATTTCGATCCGATGCACAGCCAATAAAAATCCGACGTCCGCTGATGCGAACGTCGGAGAGTCAGAGGCTGGATAGGAAGTTACGCAGACCAACTACTTCTTCAGTGCCTTTTCTGCATCCGCGTCGACTTTTCCGGCTTCGGCTTTGGCAGACTCCGCTGCATCGTTGGCTTCCGCATCTGCTTGCTCCTTCACGTCCTCGGCAACCGTCTTCGCATCCTCCTGCAATTGTTCTGGATGTAAGCCTTCTTCCTTGGCTGCGTCGGAGATCGAATCGGCTGCCTTTTCGACAACGCGTGTCGCCCGCTCAGCCAAGCTATCACCGGTCAAACCTTGCGACTGAGCCGATTGTTTCGCCGTGTCGACGGTCCGCTGCACCGCCTCGCGGCCTTCCTCGTACACTTCTTGGCCCGCCTGTTTCGCTTGATCGACCAAGTCGTCCGATGCCTCACCCATTAGCTCGTCTTCTCGCCGGGTTCGCGGGATCAACGCTCCGGCGAGGGCGCCGAGAGCGAGTACCCCCAATCCCAGCGCAAGCGGCGATTCGTCGTGGGCGCGGCGAACACGGCGAGCCGTTGCATCGTAGGCAGCCGAGACTTGCTCGCCGGCGCGGTCACTCGCGGACGATGCTGAACGCCCCACGCGGCGCGAACTGCGTCGTGTTCCTCGCGCGGCATCCCGAGCCGCCGCACGACTTCGCAGGTAGGCACGTCGCGACGCCTCGCTGGTTGCCGAACCGGCCGACGAGGCGGCGGAGCCCACTGACGATGCCGCCGATTTTACCCCTCCAGCGACCGACGACGCGGCGTCACTGATCGTTTCGCCAGCGCTAGTCGCTGCACTGGAAATCGTTTCGGCTGTCGATGATGCAGCGTCCTTTGTCGATTCCCACGCGGAGCTGCCAGCGTCACTGACAGAACGGGCTGCCGATGTCGCCTTGCCTTTTGCAGTGCCGACGACTCCGTCCGATTCATCATGTTCGCCATAGCTCTCGGGGATTACCAAAGGCCCTTGGCGATGATCGACATCCGCCGCTGTGTCAAGCAACAAGTCGTCATCGGTGTAGTATCCGACATCCTCGTCGTCGTCTTCATCGGCAAAATAATGGTTTTGCAACGAACGTCGCCGTGGAACGGGATCGTAGTCGTCATGATCGGCATCGCGTCGATTGCCCAACGCAAGCCAAGCTAACCCCGCGCCCACGAGTGTCGCACCAATCGGATTGTCACGAATTTGACGACCGAGGTTGGTCGCAAAATCGCCTGCCGCACCGCTCGCACGCTTCGCCGTGTCCTGTGCCGTAGGAGAGCGGAAGATCTCGATCACGTCATCCAGCAAATTCCGTGGATTCAATCGATCACCAAGCTCGTCGAGAGTCTCGTCCATCGCGCCGCGAGTGCGGTCGATTCGGCGTTTAATTTCATCGCTGTCGCGACGGTCAAGGTCGTCGGTGCGTGGAACGCGACCGTCTATTTGGTTTTGGCGTGTAGCCATTGCTTGTCCTCCTTCAATGATTCGATAGTTCGCTCAGGCACGGCGGTTGTTTCCGACAAAGTCTTCTTGGCTTTCAATAGCATCACCGTGCCGATGATGCCTACGATCAGCCCCACAACCAACGGTGCGATCCAGTCGCCGTGAAACCACATCCCGAGCGAATCGTAGAAACGCTCCAGCCCTGCGGACGCTGATAACAATACGAAGATCAATCCCAGGTGAGCCACTGCAGCGCCAGCGATCAGCACCGCTGAATTGCGACCAACCTTGTTGACCTTCTCGCCCATTTCCGTTTTTGCGAGAGCCACTTCTTCGCGAACCAACGCGACGGATTCATCTCGCAACTCTTTGATCAAATCCGAAAGTGATCGCGTGTCGGCTTGGTGGTTCGCGACACGGTTCTTTCCGTCCGCTTGATAGTCAGTACTCATGATTGCGTACCTCCTAGGCTGTTCGGATCGGAGTCGTCTCGTGCGAGTGTGCCGGAAGTTGATCGTCCAGCATTGGTTCGCAATGAATCACGATCGAAGGCCGCCAACGGTCGGTTGCGGTGTCGCTCCAAATCCGCAGCGTTAATCTGCCTTTGTCGTTCTGGTTTCGACGCTTTCAAGAACCGCATCGCTGCCAATCCCGCTACAAACAATCCGCCGTACACAACTTCCGGACGGCGACGAGTGAAGTCCTGCACATCCGACATCAGATCGCCAACCTCTTTGCTCTGTAGCGATTCACGAACATGATCGAGTTGTTCTGCTGCGGCATCAATGTAGCTGGCAAGCGAATCATGTTGCTCTTCATGCAACTTGCTTGACGCTTTACGAATGGCACCGCTGAAAATGCCCAGCTCATCCGCCAGACGAGTCTTCTTCTCGTGAGCATACTTGCGGCCCGATTCTTTCGCTGCTGCGGTTGCTTCGTACGCCTTCTGCTTTGCAGCTGAAGCCACTTCGGCCGCTTGCTGTTTCACTTCTTCCTGCGTCTGCGTCGCTTGCTGCTTCGCAGACTCAACAGCGTCACCGGCCTTTTGTTTTGCTCGGTCAGTGCCATTGGTCTGATTGATTTGAGTGCGATCACCGGACGGAACTCCCGTACCAGCGTTACGATTAGACGCACCATGTATTGTCTGTGCCATACCAAACTCCTTCTGTTTGTGGGTAGCGTTCACATGTTTGGGTGGGAGCAATCACGATGCCAAAACTTACGTCTAATCGTTTTTTAGCTCGGATGCGTGCGGTTGACGCAGCCTGTCGGTCTCGCTTCAAGCAGGTATACAGCGTGGGCAGGTTGATGTTCCAATAGCCGCTTCCGCGTGTGCGACCGGACGCCACGCATTGCCTCACCAATGCAATCTAATCTAGTAGTGGGACTCGCCAGAGTTCCAAACGCTTCAATCTACTTTCGTAGTGGAACTCGCCAGAGTTCCCAGTGCTGCACCTTCTTTTGTAGTGGGACTCGCCAGAGTTCCCTGGCGTTTCAACAGTAAACACGGTTCTTGCAAATCCCACTACTGAAACATCATCCCATGGGTGCCTATGTCGTTTCTGCGTTGCTGGCGGAGCTTGCTGCGTCGAGAGAAGAGAGGAGCCTCGAGAAGAATGGCAAGCGTTTCCGAATATTGTCGAACGTGGATCCCAATAGTGAATTGGCAACGTCAGCAAAGCGATAAACCGGTGCACAACCGAGCAGAGTGACCGCTGGCGGTTCGATCTCGCCGACGTGTTCAGTCACCAATTCGTCGGGCGAGATTTTCAAGTGAGCATGTCGGCACCGCGAAATGCTTTAGCTTCGGGGACGGTAGCCGTATGCGTGCTGGATATAGCGACGATCCGCATCGTAATTTCCGTCATATTCTTTGCGAAGCCGGGCATCGAGGTCGTCGTTCCACTGAGGGTGATCCGAGGCGTAGCGCTGCTGAGCAATATAGCCAAACCGGAACGCTTGCTCACGATTTTCGAATGCGTCATCCGAGCCAGCCATTTGCTTGACCGTATCATCCACGTCCTGGTCCATGTCTCGAGCCGAATCGGAACCAAAGTCCGCCTTGGTTTGCTCCCAATCGTTTGCGAACGCTTTCTTGATGCGTTCCCAAGTGCTCAAATCGTTGTCGGTGTAATAGTCAGTCTTACTCATCGTCTTGTCTTCTCCGTAAAATGGAAGCGGCCACTGTAAAGGACACGACTTACGAGTATGCAATTGCTATGCCGCACTCAAAGTGCCAGTGTCCGAAGCGTTCATGTGTCGGATAAGAAAACAACCGACAAAAAGATGGGTGGCAAAAATATTCGGAAGAGCAGGAAGATGGA
>NZ_ANOG01000793.1 GCF_000346295.1 Rhodopirellula maiorica SM1
GGCGATTCACGTTTTCCCCAACCGACGTCGTCACCGAGAAACAGACTGCTGCCGCCCAGTTGGGCCATCCCCGTTTCAAAACTGACTCGTGTTCGCAAACTCGGTTTTTGAAACAACAAGGCAAGCACACGACGCTCTAAGATCGATGGACGATCACCCGCAGCCAACCGCTGTTTTAGCGAAAGCGATGTCGCAAGAATACTTCGTAGATCGTCAACTTCGATATCGAATAGACTTAGTAGGTGTTGCACGGCAACGGCCTCTTCGTTGTGTTTAAATTCGTAAAAGTTTTGTGATGGTTTCAATCAGCAGGGACAGTAATGCTAGGCCGACAATTCCGTCGAACTTTGCTCGATCGCCTGCATCGTTTCGACGAGTCGTTCCAATAACGCGTGGCGGTCTTCGTCGCTGAAGTGGATCGGAGGTTGCAATCGGATCGAAGTTTCCCCGGCCGGTTCAATGCGAAGTCCGTTGCGGGCCGCAGCGCTGACCATTTCGGTCGCGGCCAAGTCGGTTTCGATGCCGATCGTCATTCCGGTGACATGAATGTCGCGAATAAATTCAAAGCCCGCGATCGCTTCGGCCAACGCAACCGCAAAGGTTTGAGCCGACTCGCTAACAGCATGAGGCAATCGGAGTCGCGAAAGTTCGTCGAGCATCGCGATGACGACATTCCGCTGCATCGGATAGTTTATCGATTGTTGGATCGGGTGGCCGGTAAGTCGCTCGGACGCAATCAGTAATCCACCGGGCAAACCGCTAAACAAACCGGCAGCGACCACGATGCCATCAACCGGAATGTCACAGAGCGATGTATAGGAGAAACAGGATCCGCTGGCTCCGAAACATAATCTTGATTCGTCGATCAACAACATCAAATCGCGTTGGTCACAAACTTGGCGAACTTTGCTGAGATAGTTGGCGTCCAGAGGGCGAGCGGCATTGCTAAGATTCACAGGGGACAGCAGCACTGCGGCGGTCGATTCGTCGATTGCCGATTCCAGAGCCTTTAAATCGTTGGGTTTGACATGATCAAACCCGGCCACCATGGGGCCGAAGCCTTGATGTAACGAGGGTTGGCCGCTGGCCGAACGGCACAACGCAGTCCGGCCATGATCGGCCCCCGCCAACGCGATGGTGCGATAGCTGGTTTCCGCATTGCGGGTTCGCGCAAATGTGACCATCGCCTCGATCGCAAGATCGGCGTCGGAAAACAATAAACACGAATCGGCGGCAATCGCGTTCTGATTGTCGGTGGACTGCAACATTTGCCGAATTGCCACCGCAAGCTCGGGCTGTTCGTCGTCGGCGATCTCCAGCGTTTGCGAGGCGTCACCGAGATAAGCACCGGCTGTCTGACGAATCGCATCGGCGATTGCTTCGCACCCAAGTCCCACGGCGGAAACGCGGCCCGCCATCGCATCGACCCAAGGTTGCCCCGCCGCGTCTTGGCAGCGAACGCCTTCGGCGTGCGCCCGTCGCGATGCCCATGCGGGAGCGAAATGGGGAGCTGGCGTGGCGACGCGAATGGCTGGAGCCGTATCGGCTGCAGCGACTAGCGGTTCATCTACTTGATTCCGTTCGTCAGCGACTTCATCTTCCTGGTCGTCTTGGTCTTCGTCGAACTCTTCATCTTCGTCAACTTCATCGTCTTCCCCGTCCTCCTCGTACTCATCCTCCTCATCATCGTCGTCCTCGTCCTCGTCCTCCACATCGTCATCGTCGAGTTCGTCCTCGAGTTCTGCACTGACGATGGTTTCGTCGATCGCCGATGCGTCTTGGACGAGTTCCGTTTCCTCGGCAAACTCGTGTTCGTCACTTTGCCGCGTTGGCGATAGATCGCTGGACTCGTCGGGCGCTTCGTCGCTCGGCCTTGCAGGTTCGCTCATGAGGGTGCTTTAAAGAGACGTAAAAAACAAAAAACGACGGCCAACCCGCTCGGTTTAGCGAGCGGGTTTCCGTCTGCTGAGTTTGGAAAATGAGAGGAAAGGATCGATTTTAAGTCGTAGCGACCTCACCCTTATGGATGTATTTCGGTTCCCACGCCCTTTGTCGTGAAGATTTCGAGCAGCAACGAGTGACGCAGTCTACCATCAATGATGTGCACCTTCTTGACACCACGACCAAGTGTTTCCAAACAGGCTTCGACTTTCGGAATCATTCCCGAATTAATAACGCCGGTTTGAATCAGTTCGCGTGCTTCGGCAGAAGAGAGCGAATGAATGATCGTCTCGGGATCGTCTTTGTCGCGCCGGACGCCGTTGACGTCAGATAAGAAAACGAGTTTGTCCGCACCAAGGGCTTGTGCGACGGCCATCGCAGCAGTGTCGGCATTGACATTGTAGTGTTGCCCGTCGTCACCTTCGCACATCGATGGGATCACGGGAACTTGGTCGGTGTACGACAAGCCCTCGATCACATTGCGGTCGACACGAGTGACTTCTCCGACGAACCCGAGGTCTTCGTCGGGCTGATCCACCAATTTTTTCCCAAACAGCACGTTGGTGGTTTTGAAAGACAAATTCATTGCCCGTCCGCCCAGTCGCTCAATTTCTTGAGTCAAAGAGACGTTCAGCTCTCCGGCCAGCACTTTTTCGACTGCCGCCAAGGTAGCCGCATCGGTGACCCGGCGGCCGCGAACGAAATTGGGGGCGATGCCAGATTCGGCCAATTCGCGGTTGATCGCCTTGCCACCGCCGTGCACCAATACCGGTTTCATCCCCACCGATTCCATGAAAATCACGTCCAACAGGATGTGCATCAACTCTTGGGGGTCATCCAGAATGCTGCCGCCGAGCTTGATGACCGTTGTTTTTCCTCGGAATTGACGAATCCATCCCATCGCTTCGATCAGGGTGTTCGCTTTGGAGATCGCTTCATCCAAGGTAAAGTCGCCAATATGGTCGACGTTTTTGATCGAATCAGGCACTTCCGCTCGCTTCTTGTCTGTTGGATTTGAATTTGGACTGATTTTCGTGGCCTTTCCGCAGACGGAAAAACCGATCAATTTAGATGCGGCCACCCAGAGGGTCAATTGAGATGGCCAGCAAACAGCAAAACAGTGGGTCTAGTTAAGGAAAATAATGCAAAAACAACGTTTAGCCGTGGTCGGTGGCGGCCAGATGGGACGAGCACTCGTGTGTGGGATGCTCGATAATCAGGTGATCCACGATGCCGATGTGGTGATTGTCGACCACAATGTGGCCAGCCGCCAATGGTGGGGGGAAAACCGGCCCGATGTTTCGGTTTGCCCTGATCTGAACGAAGCGGTCAAGGACGCCGACACGGTGCTGTTGGCCGTCAAACCCAAGGTGATTGGCAAGGTTGCCCAACAATCCGAGTCGTTGT
>NZ_ANOG01000794.1 GCF_000346295.1 Rhodopirellula maiorica SM1
GCGTGTTTTCTTTCGCCTCGAAGTTACGACCGTAACCGTAAGTGACGACGATGTCGGGAATCTTCTCGACCGTTTCTCGCTTGACCTTGATTTCATCCGCTTGTAGCTTGGCCCGAGCGGCGAGAATTTGAGGGCTTTCGGAGATCAAGCGATCAAGCGCGACCTCAAAATCGATTAGGCTCACCGGAGCTTCGAGTGCGCCTTCGAGCGGAGTCGGGGATTGGCGAATGCCGGCGATTGCGGCCAGTTCATACCAATTGGCTTGCAATTGGTTTCGGAACATCAGTAGGTCTAACCGAGCGCGTTGCACCAGGACGTTTGCCTGATGCACTTCCGCCCGCGTCGCTTGCCCCAGATTATAAAGCTCCCGAGCAGTGACCACAGCGTCTTCGGCGTTCTTCAAGATCTCGTTGTGAAGTTGGACCAGTTGCTGTTGACCAAGTGTCATCCAGAACTGAATACGCAAATCGTTCAACACCTGATACTGCTGCTCGAGCGCTCGCCATTCGGCGGCTCGAGTGAGCTGCAAAAACTTGGCACGGCTAAGTTGCAACTTTCGCGCGGTCACGATCCGTTGCTGAAATTGAGCACCCTGCCATTCACCGGCGGTCCCGCCGACGCCCCATTGCTCACCGACGTAGATCAAGTTGGGGTTAGGTATGAGCCCTGCTTGAATTGCTTTGCCCATTTCCGATTGGATTTGGGCTTGGGCTTGCGTCAGCGTCGGGTTGCGACTGCAAGCCATGGACTCAAGCGTTTGCAAGCTCAACGCCCGTTCTTCACTATAGATCATGCCTTTGGCTAAGGATTCAGGCACCGGCGGAACCGGCGGTGGCTCGGTAAATTTCTCTCCGACTCGCTCGCGTAAGTCATCAGGCGAAGTCGGCGGATTGGGATCGTTGACGTCCGCCCCCCGGGGGCCGATCCGCTGGGAATCTTGGATGGGTTGCTGTGCCGAGACAACCGAGGCTGAGACAATCAGAGCCACTGACGCCGCGAAGCGACCGAACCGACAAACCATTGACATGAGAAACTCCATTTCTATCAAGAACGATCTGCAGGATCATTCCGGCCATCGTGGCGAAATTTGATTGGGAAAATGAATGATTTAATAGTGAAGACTACTTGAAGAACTCGGTGACCGACTTCTTACGAATCACCATGTCGTACGCGTGCTGGTACCAATGTTTGGTTTTCGGATCGCAGCCTGATTGCGACAGCGGCAAGACAGGATCGTCATCGCGAGGGTTGGTGCCGTAGTAGATCCTTTTCGTGCAACCGCAGAAATCGGGACCTGTGCAACTGATAATTGGGTGGGGGCGACAGCCGTTGCCCCTCATTGGAAGCGGATCGAAGACATACGGACCGCCGGTTGCAAGCGGTAGGGTTCCGCTAGGGTCGGTGATGCTGGCCGGCAGATCGCTGCTCCTGTATTCGGTGGGTGCGACGGCGTCGGACATTTCGGGTTTCACTGTCGCCTGAAGCATGTCGGCCATTGTCGGCATTTCTTCGGTCGTCGGTGCGATCAGTGTGATGGGTTGAGGGGGCGTGCGATATGGCGGGTCTTGAGCGGTTGCCGATTCGAAGGTTAAACAGACTACCGCGACTGAAAACGTCCAGCGAACAAGGGATAAATCCACGGTCATACATCCTTCCATAATTTGTGCGAGAGCGACTTACTTCCTTATCGGCAATACGGCTATGGGGTATGCAAGAAAATCTCATGCGCACTAAATGGACTACATCAGCTCTCGTTTTTGGCGGTTATTCCGATTGCTCCAGCTGAGCCGATGAACGACGAATAGCTGGCTGTCGGCAACCATGGGGGCTTTCCTCATCGGGATGAGCGTTATGTAGACATTGATGGTTGTGCGGTGCCTCCACACGGCATTTCCAAGGATGCGTCCAACCGATTGCAGTCCGCGTTCCCAGAAATGCTATCTCAATGGCTGGACGACCAGAAATCGCTCACCTTTTGCACGAGCCCCGAGCTTTACGACAATTT
>NZ_ANOG01000795.1 GCF_000346295.1 Rhodopirellula maiorica SM1
GTCTCCCGGCCACTAAGTCCCCCACCCATTTGTAGCTGCGATGCCCTGGCGAAAGACGTTTGCTAGGACGGCAATGCATTGAAAATTCTCGCGGTACCAGCGGTTGAGCTGGTACCGCTTTTGTTCTGGCAATGACTTGGCTAAATCAAAAGGTCCGTCATTCCAGGAAGTTTCTTTTTCTTTTTTGGGATCCGTATGATGAAACAAAACATATCTCTATCTTTCGCTCTTGTTGCAGTCTTCTCATTGGGAACAGTCGGCTTGATGAGTGGCTGTTCCGAGCAAGGCAATACAACGACCGCCGATCGTGATGAACTATCCAGTTACCTAGAGGAGCACCCTGAGCTAGTGGAAGAGGCTCGCGAACTGGAAAAACAATGGGAGCCAGGGTATGTGGAACCGGATGGAGAGGCCGAGGAAGAGTGATCCTGCCCCCTCTCCTCGCGACTGAGGAAGCGGTATTAGAAGACTCTCAATGAACCACGGACGCAAATATTGCCGAAGTGCCGGCCAACCTTAGATCATCGCCAGGCTTCGTCCTGGCGATGCTACGTTAGAACACGATCAGGACCGTTTTGTGAAGCATACGACCACTGCTGCGGTGGGACTTTTCTTTGTCGCGATGATTCCCATTGCGATTGCCGTGGATACTGCACCGGTCTCGGCGAGCCCACCGAATATCGTGTTCATCCTTGCCGATGATATGGGATATGGCGAGGTATCGGCAATGAATCCCGACCGCTGCAAAGTTCCCACGCCGGCGATCGATCGATTGGCGGCGCAAGGCATGTTGATGACCGACGCGCACTCATCGTCTTCGGTATGCACGCCAACGCGATACAGCATCCTGACCGGACGCTACAACTGGCGTACTAAGCTGCAGCGATTCGTGCTGTACGGATATAGCCCGCCGCTGATTGATTCAAATCGGTTGACGGTGGCCGGCTTCTTAAAAGAACAAGGCTATAACACCGCCGCGATCGGCAAATGGCATCTGGGAATGGATCTACCCACTACCGACGGCAAGGCACCCGGTAAAGGCCACAGCCCCAAAAACATCGATTGGAAGGGAACGATCAAAAACGGTCCGACGTCGCGTGGGTTCGACTACTTCTACGGTATCTCCGCATCGCTCGACATGCCGCCGTTCATCTATATCGAGAATGACCGCTTCGTGGGCCAAGCGACGGCAACTAAAAAGTACCAACGCGAAGGACCGGCGGAACCTGACTTCGAAGCCGTTGACGTTCTGCCCGTACTGAAACAAAAAGCGGTGAATTACATCAAGCGGCAAACAACGGGGCGACCTTACTTTGCCTACATCGCATTGAACTCGCCACACACTCCGATCTTGCCGTCACGCGAGTGGCAGGGGAAAAGTGCCGTGGGGCGTTACGGTGACTTTGTCATGCAAACCGATGACGTGGTCGGAGCGATCGTGGATGCGATTGATCAATCGGCGAGTGCAGAGAATACGATCGTCATTTTCACGACGGACAACGGCTGTTCGAAAATGGCAAAGATCGAACAGCTGAAGGAAGCAGGCCACTACGTCAGTGGGCCGCTGCGAGGCTCCAAAGGTGATCTCTGGGAAGGCGGCCACCGCGTGCCGTTTATACTCCGATGGCCCGCCAAAGTCGCAGCAGGTACTCGTTCGGACGAAACGATCGGCCAGTGGGATCTGATGGCCACGTGTGCGGATCTTTTGCAAACAGAATTGCCGCCGAGAACCGCAGAGGACAGCGTCAGTTTTTTGCCCGCGCTGCAGGGACAACCGATCCAATCGACTCGGCGGGGAATCGTCCACCACGCAATCGACGGGCATTTTGCTTACCGAGCTGGCGACTGGAAACTCTTGCTGGCGCGTGGCTCCGGCGGGTTAACTGCACCCCGAGAAAAGAATGTTTCCGCCGACGCGCCGCAAGTTCAACTGTACAACCTCGCGACGGACATCGGCGAAACAAACAACCTCTATCGGAGCGAACCCGACATCGTAAACCGATTGCTCGGTCTGCTTGAATCGGACGTCCGACGAGGCCGCAGCAGCGAAGGAGTGGATGCGAAGAATGACGTCGAATCCATTCAACTTTGGAAAAGCAAAAATTAGCACGAACCGCGGACGATCCGACCTCCGATCCAATCGGGACAAATCGCATTTCGCTGCGTGGGACGAGCGATAATGGGACGAGCGAAAGGCGTGTCTTTTGACTCCATTTCCACAGCGGAACTGCGGATCGCCATCGTTGGCGTGCTTCGTCTCGCGGTTGATGTTCGCAGTTCGGGCCGTCGCCAACCACTTTTGTGATAATTTCACGCCGTCTTTGATTCCCGACTTTTCGTTGGGTTTTAGCCATCGAAAAAACCCTCCCGAAGGAGGGTCAAAATGCGAACGTCGAAGCAAGTTGCGAGATTAGACGTCGAGGTTTCGCACGTCCAACGCATGCTTCTCGATGAAGTCGCGTCGTGGCTCAACTTTTTCGCCCATCAACAGGCGGAACATTTCATCGGCGGCACCGACGTCGGTCATGTTCACCTTGACGAGTGTACGGTTGGTCGGATCGAGGGTTGTTTCGCGGAGCTCCTCCGCGTTCATTTCGCCCAGCCCTTTAAAGCGAGTCACTTGCAACCCTTTTTCACCCGCAGCCCGGACTTCGGGAAGCAGTTCGCGAAGATCTTCCAGCGGTCGACGAGTGTCCTCGCCCCGCACCAATTCGAACCGTGCCGTGGTTGAACCGGTTCGCTCGATCGGGATCAAATCCTCGAGTGTGAACTGCAGCGGCACTAGGTCTTTCAGTCCGCTGTTGATCGTCCGTACTTCATGCAGCTCGGCCAGGTGGGCGAATACCTCCGGCGCTGCTGGCTCGGCCGTCTTGTCGCCAGCTTCATCCGATGTCAGCTGCAGCTCGTCTTCGTCGACCTCTTCATTATCGAGCCGCCAACCACGCTCGTTAAGCATCGTTTCGACGTCTTCTTGATTATGGAACCAGTGCTCTTCGTTTTCATGCGTCAACAATAGCGCCGGCAAGCGGCCGGTTACGGGATCTTGGCGAACCGCATGAATTTTCAAACTGAAACCACGACGCTCGAGCGCCAGAATCGCATCTTCCATCGACGCCAACGTGATACACAGTTGCCGCATCGTTTCGCCTTCGGCCCGCCGTCCATCTTCGGCTTCGAAATAGGTGTCGTTCAAACCACGTTCGAGCAATCGAGACTTCATCTCTTCTTCGCTTTGAATGTAGTAACGCGACTTGCCGTGCTGGACGCGGAACAATGGTGGCTGGGCCACATAAACATGTCCTGCGGCAACCAATTGATACATTTGACGATAGAAGAAACACAGCAACAGCGTGCGAATGTGACTGCCGTCAACGTCGGCGTCAGTCATGATGATGACTTTGTTGTAACGACGTTTGGTCAAGTCTTGATCGGCCCCGATCCCGGTTCCAATCGCTTGAATCATCGACTGAACTTCTTCATTGGCCAACACTTTGTCTTCGCGGCTCTTGTAAGCGTTGATGATCTTACCGCGAAGCGGCAGGATGGCTTGGTATTGCCGCATCCGGCCACCCTCGGCCGAACCACCTGCCGAGTCACCTTCCACCAAGTACACTTCGCACTCTTCCATCTTTTTACTGATGCAATCGCGAAGTTTCCCAGGCAATCCGCCGCCGCCCAACGCGTCTTTCCGTTTTCGCAGCAAGTCCTTGGCCTTGCGTGCCGCCTCGCGAGCTTCCGCAGCGAGCAAGCCTTTGCGAACAATTGTCTTGGCGACCCGCGGGTTCTCTTCGAAATACTTGGCCAACTGTTCTCCCACGCCGGCGGCGACGATGCTTTCCACATCGCTGTTGCCTAGCTTGGTTTTGGTTTGGCCTTCGAATTGTGGATGCGGGACACGAACGCTGATCACCGCGGTGATGCCTTCGCGAAAATCGTCGCCGCCGGGAACCGCAGATCCTTTGAATAGATTTTCTTTCTTGCCGTAATTGTTCAACGTCCGCGTCAACGCCGACCGGAACCCCGAGACGTGGGTACCGCCTTCGATCGTATGGATGTTGTTGACGTAGGATTGGACGTTTTCGGTGTACTCGGCGCTGTACTGCATCGCGATATCGAACTGAGTTCCGTCCTTGTCGCCTTGCAATTGGATCACGTCGCTATGCAATACATCGCTGGCACGATTGAGATGCTCGACAAACTCGACGATCCCACGCTCGTACTTAAAATCGCCTCCTTCGCCATTGCGTTCATCATGAAATTTGATGTGCACGCCACTGTTCAGAAACGCTAATTCCTGAAGCCGTTTGAAGAGTGTATCGAAGCTGTACTTCGTGACACTAAAGATTTGATTATCCGCTTTGAACGTGGTCTTTGTTCCTGCGCGTTTGGTCACACGGCCTTTGACGACGGGACCGGTGGGCACTCCACGTTCGTATTCCTGGGTCCAGGTGAAACCGTCACGGCTAACTTCGACTTCGGCCCATTGGCTCAGAAAGTTCACGACCGTCACGCCGACGCCATGCAGACCGCCTGAGGTTTGGTAGGCACCTTTTTCGAACTTGCCACCAAACTTCAGCACCGTCATCACGCCTTCGAGCGTACTGACTTCGCGGTCGAGTTCTTCGGAAAGTTGGTCGTGACGCGTGACGGGAATGCCTCGTCCATCGTCTTCGACCGTGACGCTGCCATCGGTGTGAACGGTGACCGAGACGGAATTCGCAAATCCCGCCATCGCTTCGTCAATCGAGTTGTCGACAACTTCGTAAACCAAGTGATGCAACCCCCGCGTCGAGGTGTCGCCGATATACATCCCGGGACGCTCGCGGACGTGCTCGAGATCCGAGAGGTGCTGCAAATCTTTGTCGGTATATTCCGAATTTGCTTTGGGGGCTGTGGAGACCTGGATTGAGGCAACTTGCTGAGCCGCGGCGGTATCAAGCTGCGTTTCAGGGACCGCTGCGCTGCCGCCCGCCGGGTCAGAGGTCGAGGCAACCTCGGGAGTTGCGTTTGCGTCAGCAGCAGGGGTTGCGTCGTCGGATGGGGGTTCCGATTGGGAGTCGTCGCTCATGAAAAGCCTGTATCGAGAACACTCGGGAAGTAGCCGAAAAAAGTTAATCGCTATGCGACGTATTCTAACGTTTTTCTCGACATTCCGCGATGCCTCCTAGGCGTGCGAAAACAACGCGTTTTTACGGTGTTTTAGCGGCTTTGAAAACGACTCAGCCGTTTCTCAACAAACCCACGCTGAAACTCCACTTTTGAGCTCTAGCGGCAAGCAATTTAACGAGCCGATCGGGGTAGGTATTTTTGGTACGCCTGGACCGCCAGTTGGTCACAACGTTCGTTCTCGAGATGACCGGCGTGGCCCTTGACATGATTGAAGATGATCTTGTGCTTCTGCATCAATTGATCAAGTTCACGCCAAAGCTCTTCGTTCTTGATCGGTACCAATTTCGAACCGTCTTTGCGTTTCCAACCACGGCTCTTCCAGCCCTTCATCCAGCTAGTCATCCCCTGGCCCACATAGGTGCTGTCGGCATGCAGTGTGACCTCGCACGGTTCCTTCAGCGATTCGAGTCCGCGAATCACCGCCATCAACTCCATTCGATTGTTGGTCGATTCGGGTTCGCCATCGCTGCGTTCAAGCTCTTTGTCCGTTTTGTTGCATCGCAAAATGAACGCCCAACCGCCTGGCCCCGGATTCCCGCTGCATGCACCATCGGTGAAAAGATCGACTTTTTTCATCCCTACTTTCCTCATTCCCTTGAAAAATCATGCTCGGCGCAGACGGCTCCGCAAACCGTCGCCAACCCAACTGTCTAATGAAAAGGTGTGCCAGCCACTTGAAAACGGTTGATATCTGTTCGTTTTGAACAGCGAACTCGATACATTAACAAATGCATGGCCTATCGAACATCGACCGCATCGTCATCACACCGACGCTGGCCAGCCAACTACGCTTTCGGGGGGGAATCCACGATGGAACGTCAGCCACCACAATCCAATTTTGTTCTCCAAGATCGTGGCGGACTGAGGATGGCCGCCTGTGTTGCCGTGATCAGCGTTACGATGCTCACCCTTGATCGGTCTGCTGCAATGGCACAGATGATCAACACGGCGGTGCCGTTCCAACAGATCGGTACGAGCTCGTTTGAAAACAATCAGTTTGGTTTCTCGCTGCAAGGACCGAACTTTTTCGCCAATATCAATCCGGGCAACAACCCGGCGCCGTTTGCCCCCG
>NZ_ANOG01000796.1 GCF_000346295.1 Rhodopirellula maiorica SM1
ATCAATCGTGCTCATTGTCAGCGAATTGATATCGGTAAGCGTATTGCTAACGATTGCAATTGTAAAATTCGATCTCTCGATGACTTCTTTTGGAGCGAAGTTTCCATTGCGTCCAACGGAGATCATACGCCACATGCCCTGGATTTCATCGAGCGAGACATTATCAATGATGACCTCTTTGGAGTCTTGTCCGAGAACTTTCGGATTCTCAGCCGCACTCTTTTTCACCGTTCGGTACATACCTCGAGATATCTGCAAATAAAGAATCAGGGCAACAAATGCAACGCCCATCGCCATGTTTAGCACTGGAGGAAGGTTCATACAGCTGATTTTCTCGATTGTTCCGTAGTGATTGAATTAGCAGGATAACGGTCGCCGTCACCCTGGACGGACGAATGATTTTCAATTGAGCAGCTAGGCGGAAGTCATTCCGTAAATCCAGCCGCTTTGGCGCTAGCGGGCTGTTGATTTTGTCGTACGATGGACTTCCTAGTCCGTCGAATACACCAATGACCGACGAGGTAGTCCATCGGCCGCCCGTTACCACAGAAAACTTCATTAAATCAACGGCCCGCTAGCCACGGTTTCGACATTCAACCGAGGCTAACGCCCAAACGCAACGCTGTGACGCATTTTACCGTAGCGAAAATCGTAGAGCGTTTCGGTTTCACTCACATGGCCGAAAGTCTCTGCGACCACGCCATTGCAGCCAAACCGTTTGCAAGCTGCGAACCATGTCTACTTTGCATGTTATTATTCTGCTTCCACATGCCACGGATCACGCGTCTCAACTTTGCATTTCGGCAACGCCTCAGTTAATTGTTTTATTGCTTTTCGAGACAATCTGCAATTTGTAACGTCCAGACGTTCTAATTGCTTGAGAGAAACCAACGTTTCAACGGAGCGGTCAGTCAATCTTGTGCTACGTAGCGAGAGTTCGGTGAGTTGTTCGCACCCGGCGAGGTGAGCAACACCAGCATCGTCGATCTCGGTTCCATGGAAGGAAGCAGACCGCAAACCGTTCCATCGGCGCACAATAAGCATGCTTGAATTCGTCAGCGGACGCCCCTGAACACGAATATCCTGGACGTCACGCAGGGGTTTGAGAAAAGCGAAGGATTCGTCATCGACGTCTGATCGAGTTAAGTCAATCGCTGCGAACGTGGGAATGCGTCCTGCGATCCGCAACGCTGGTGCAGATTCTGGGCACTGCTCGTCAAGCGTAAGAATGCAGGGGAGTTCCGTGTGCCGTCCTGTCAACCGACAGAACACGAGATAGGGAACGCCGGTAATGCCAAGATCGGTCCCTCGGTTTGCAACACGCCCACCCAGATCGCGAAGACGCTGAGCGTCGGCTAAGTATCGAAGCGGCCGAATCGTTGCCGCGACCCAAATCGCAACGAACGCGGTGAAAATCAAGAGTGAAACCAGACGAAACCGAACAACGCGTTTTAGTCTTAGCATGCACGTCTCCCTTCGATAGTAGAACCGTGTTGGTCACCTGGTCCGAGCATTATTCTTCGCTGCATAGATCAATGAACGAGTGCATTCAGCCGGCGTTTGAATTATTCCGCCGCGCTGATTTACCGGCAAAAACATAAGGGGCAAAAATATGAAGAATCGATTCCGGAGATCGCAATGCCGACTGCTTTCCACCCTGTACTTATCTTTTTGCCCCCCATGTTTTTGCCGGTAATGCGGTATAAAAAAAATGTTCGAAAGCGCAACCTCTTCCATGCCACAACGGCGGTGGTCACACGGCGGCGTCCCAAGATGTTGTGTTGAAAGCAAAGGCGTTGCCGCCGCTCGCGTGCACCACTTGGTTATTGCGATGGTTCTGTGCTGCACACGATTCGCCAATCGGCATCGCTCCGCAGACTTAGAATACTGGTTAAAGAGGGAGCGAGCAACAATCGACCGCGCAGCATTCGCTCCACAACTCAGCCACTCCCGAAATCTTCCTGCCTCCATTTTCCTGCCAGATCCGACCGAACAAATGGGTAGGAAGATGGAGGTAGGAAGATGGAGGTAGGAAGATGGAGGTAGGAAGATGGAGGTAGGAAGATGGAGGTAGGAAGATGAGAAGAGAGTGACTTGCGAGAGTCGACTTTGTCCAGCAGAATGGGGAAAAGCCGCAGCGGGCAACTAGCCACGGATCTCCCGAATCAACACGAATCGGGAAACCATGTGCCATTCGTGATCATCCGTGAAATTCGTGGCCGACCTTCGACCGAACAAATCAGCGCCGGTCGACCGGGAATCGACGAACGGCAAGAACGATAGTGAAAACCCAAATCGCGGCAATGCGGTTTGGGTGCCAACATCGGTCCATCCGCGACTTCGGTTGATCGCATGGTTCCTGCCGCGTGCAAGCCGGTCCACGGCGTAGTTCGCGGCCCCGAAGCAACTGCGTCAGTTTAACAAGCTGAATCAGTCCCACCAAAATTCAAGCACGGCCCAACCGCGCACCAACAGCATCCCGTGCACCCATTCCATGAAAGCATCCATTGGAAACGATGCCAGCGTTTGGGAACACTAGGCATCACCGAGCGGTTCGCCATCTTCGGAACTCGGTTCCTTTGAGAATGGCATTTCAAGAATATCAGGTAACTTTCTCTTGTGATGCGTCGGTTCCTTGCGTTTCGGGCGGGAGCCCATAACCAAGGACGCGAATCCAATAATCGCCAACGCACCTGAGAACAGCCTGATGACGAGGATGCGCCGACGAGATTTTTCGTCAATCTGAGCCATCGTCGTCTTTCCTCTTCGTTCACGACCATACGTCGTCGTGCCGTGGTTGGGGTGACTCTGGGGAATCCGTACGGTGCGCAACTCAAGATCTTTTCTGCGTTCTTCTATCGAGAACACCCGATCTACCGCCTTCATCGACGTGCGACTTTGGCCGTAGACAACGGAGGTAGCGAACAATAAGACGGCGAGAAACAGACCAACTCGCGAGATTCCTCCCATCAGCGGGTCGGGAACAAACGATGACTCTTTCTTGTTCAACCAGACTCTGACATTCGCGTAGGCAAAGAAGATCACCAAGCCAACCACGCCCGCTATCCGCAGCGGCACCCTCGCTAAGTCGCGAAGCGACGTCATCGCTGGAAGCAGTTGACCCTCTTGTCCGCCGCCGTATCTTTCTGCCCTATTCCGTAAAACATCAAAGCTCGCTGCCCGCATACGATCCGCGTCTCGTTTCATCTTGCTCTGGTGCATAACATGAGTCGACCAGGTCAGGCCGACGTCACCAATAAACCAGCAGACGACAAAGGCTAGTCCAATTCGTGCGAACCACCGATGTTGTTTCTCCGATGCGTCCATTTTCGCTATATTCCTTAAGGGTTATTACGGTTAGCCCACGAAATCCCGACTGCGCAACCCATCCGTGCAAACCAGATTTTGAGAGTGCCAACGAAAAACGATATAAAAGCCCCAGTACGATGGTGATCACCTCATCCAAGCATGAGCTGTTCGCTGCATAGATCAATGAACAAGTGCACTCAGCCCGCTCCTGACTAATTCAGCCGCGCTGATTTTCCGGCAAAAACATAAGGGGCAAAAATATGAAGAATCGATTCCGGAGATCGAAACGCCGACAGCTTTCCACCCTGCCCCCATCTTTTTGCCCCGCATGTTTTTGTCGGTAGTACAGTGAATAAAATGTTTCGATAGCGTGACTTGTTTCATGCCAGAACGTTATCGGTAACCGAGTCATGCGAGCTGATTTTCAATTTTCAAAGTCGCCCGGCTTCCGCGACTTCGGTTCGTCGCTTGCTTCGCCAATCCCCAAGTCCTCGCTGGACTCGGTTGGAATTTCACTACCGTGTAGGCCAACCGCCCCACCGACTCCGCCTCCAATACCGCCCGCGACTGCCATGCCGATCAAGTACTTCAGCGTTGCTCGGAAGAAGTCGGAATCCGCATTCGTGTTCCCGGTGATGTCGCCAAAGATGCCAATCAGCGAGACACAGGGCAACATGAACAATTCGAAAACGATCGCCGAAAGAAGTGCGCCGACCACGGCAGACACAACAGGACGTCCAATGGCTCCTGCGATGGCGCCCACAAGCAAGCCAATTGCTGCGGACGGAAGCATTAAGATCACCGCCGGTTCTTGGATCACCGAAAAGACGACTAAGCTTCGACCAATCGCACAGAGGCCTGCTCCGACAATTGCACCGACGGGCGAAATACGCAAAGTTTTTATTCCTGCAGGAGAATATCAACAATCACATGGTCGCCGCAAACGACTTGCCACTTCAAAAAACTCAATTCGGCGACTCACATGCATCGTCATCGTTACGCCCCTTTGTTTGTTCTGCGGGCGAACTGGCCTATGGTCAGCTGGTAGTTTAGCACATTGCCATCATCGAGCCGTATCGTGTGCAGAACGTTCTGTGAATCTGTGCGAGTGACGAACGACAATTGATTGAACGCTATGCGTTGATCGTATACATCCAAATCGGCATTGACTCTGAGATCCGTACAACGGACCGACAGCCCTTCGCCCGCCGTGACGATGACTCGAAAGTCGCCGAATGCTCCGTGTGTTTCCCATTCACCGAGAAATGGCCGCGGATTCTCTGGGTCTTGGTACGGATTCCCCATCCAGATTACCGGAAAGCCGGGTAGGACAAAGGTGTCAGGACTCTTATTCTGAATAAGAGTCCTGACACCTTTGTTTTGTCTGACACCTTTGTTTTGTCCACCTTTGTTTTGTCCGGCCAAATCGCTCGGCTCGCGTTCTCAGGTGCACGCGATGGTTCCCCGCTTTGATCGATTATCTAGAAGGTTGCTCAAGCGACCGCTTGAGTAGAGCGTCAAGTCGCGATGATTCAGCTTGAGCTACCTCTTGTACTGTGCATGTCCCCAGCCCCAAGTTTCTTCGTGCAATTACCTCGATGTCCCCAACTCGCTTTTCGTATAGCGACGTCGAATCCGCGATCTCGGCATCCAGTGAAGCGTGCAGCAGTTTTTTTGCTGACTGAAGCACCACGTTCACCGGAGATCTCCCGCGGTCGAACTCGCCAAGCCGAACGTTGTACTCATGCAATGCAGAACTGTAGCGATCCTTTGTGGTTGCTGGAACATCCGCATCAGTCTCTCGGAGACTGTGCCCTTTTGACGCGTTACGCGTCGGTGGTTCCGCTGTAGCAAATGATACAGTGAAGATTGAGGCAAGTAAGACGGCAAAACGTGTCATGGTTCGAATCCTTTACAGTGCGAAGAACGGAGGGTTTGTAATCGGCAGTAGATGAGTATCTCAGTTACAGAGGTACGGTGTCAGCATCAGAAGCGCTGAGGACAGTCAGTCGGGTAACGAGGTACTTATCGCCGGTTGGGGTGGCGATAAGCGGATCCTGGGGGCTGTTATCGCCGGTTGCACCTTCGGTACGGTCGGTGACATTGCGGGCGTTATCGCCGGTTCGGGAAGGACTTATCGCCGGTTGCTCCAGCTCCGATGAGTATGGGGGAGCGCAGCCCCCAGGTCAAGCAATTTTGATGCAAACATTCGTGCGCTGGATGCATTGACCTCGCTGGAGTCCTGCTACAAGAAAATTCACTGGCGCTGTGACCGCTCCGTCCGCTCGCGCGAGGATGGCTGGATTGCCCGTGACGTGTACGAATAGCGGTTGTGGGAGAAGGCGGTGGCCGATGTTCGCGGTCATTCGCGTTTCCATAACACGGGCGAATCAACCTGCAGCGACGTGACGTGAGAGCCGTGACAAGTGCGCGAAGGCTTGGCTCAACCGCCTCTTCAAAACCGCCTCGTCAAATGAAATTCATTACGCTCAATGCGATGGACGCTGCGGGGCGTTTGCGATTGAAGTCTAGGTGCGGGCTGTGTCGTGCGAGTCGCCACGCGCATCGGCAAAAGACACCACTGACCGTGATCGAAACTTAGGCAACGCGAATTCACTGTAGCGAAAGCCGCAGAGACTTTCGGCCACGCGAGTAAAACCGAAACTCTCTGCAAGCTTCGCTACGAAAAAATGCTTCACAGCGTTGCGTTTGGTCGCTGGCGGGCTGTTGATCTAATGAAGTAAATTCGACGGACTAGGAAGTCCGTCGTACGACTAAACCAAACAGCCTGCTAGTCGCGGCTGAATGCCGGAACGGTGGCTACGTCAAAGCGGCCATTAGACGGAAAGACTCCTGCCTAGCTGCTTAAAACTAAGAAATCGACGCGAGAAAACCGGTCAATCGTGAGATGGAACCGCGCGATGACGTGAGAGGGCCGGTCAGCTTGCTGGTTTGCTACTCCGGTAGCTGAGCATGGACACATTTCGCAAAGAGAGCTGCGTAGGTGGTGGATTTGGTGGTGCTTTTAACGTCACCTTCCAAACCCCCGGTGTTTTCCACACTGAGAGCTACCCCGCAAGGACTCGAACCTTGAATGACTGAACCAAAATCAGTAGTGTTACCATTACACCACGGGGTAGAACTTCGCTTAGTTTAGCAATACTTTGCTTCGTTCAGAAGAGGAGCTCGGTTGCTCTTTCGAGGTTCGTCCAAAAATTTTTAACGGACGAGTTTGCTTCCTTGCTCCTGATCTTTTTCTTCGTGCCAGATCCTTGGCTTGATGCTAAGAATCTCGACAACGAAAAAACCCCGTGGCTTTGAGCGATTGCTCTCACCACAGGGTTTTGTGTGTATCAGTGACCCCTACGGGACTCGAACCCGTGTTACCGCCGTGAAAGGGCGGTGTCCTGGACCGCTAGACGAAGGGGCCATGAATTGTGGAAATTGTCATTGCCGGTGAGGCGTGTGACGGTCTCCGCAACGCGTTGATCACTGTGAGAGAGTTTTTAGCTAAGACCACTAACTCTCGTCAAGGGTTCACTTCCCTTGATATTCATTCTCGGCCGAAAAAAGTCCAAGCTTGTCATAAAACACGGGGTTTAAGCCAAAAACTTTTTGTTCGCTTTTTGCTTTCGGATGTTTGATTTTGGCGGGTCATAGCCGAGACCATCCCGAATCCCCCTCTCGAAAAGCTGCTGATCCCGCCGCCAGAAGTTGGCAGCGGCATGAAGAATGCACTCTGCCGTCGGCGATGTCCGGACGATGGTCACAATCCGCGTGTTCGCACGATCAAACCCTGCTTAACAAAACCCTGCTTAACAAAACCCTGCTTAACAAAACCCTGCTTAACAAAACCCTGCTTAACAAAACCCTGCCTAACAAAACCCGTCGCTCCAAAACGGCAGCAGTCGCCATCGGTTCCTGTGCGGAAGTGGGGGCTATTCAAAGCCGAACGCCGAAAAGGGAGCTCGGCGCTTTATCAGCCCGAAACTCGGGCAGCGTGAAAAAAGAGGAGAACACTCGCAGGATCGATTGATCGCGAGCAAAGTAGCAGGTGGGGGCGAAGAGAAGAGGTACGAGGCAGGTCCCAGGGGGGCATGGGACCTCACCCAATCCCATTACGATTCCACAGGGGTATCGCCTGCTTCCAAACTACGTTGGATCGCGTCATAGACTTCGCGACGATGAACGGGCACCTCGACGTGGGGCTTCGACGCCCAAACGG
>NZ_ANOG01000797.1 GCF_000346295.1 Rhodopirellula maiorica SM1
CCCGCATGGTCAGTGGAAAAGACGACTCTGCACGGCGGCAAACAAGAGGGCAGCGAACTCGTCACAATCGATAACGGCGTGCTCGAAATCGTCGTGATTCCGACGCGTGGCATGAGCGTGTTGCGAGTCACGAAAAGAGCGAACTCAAATCACTCCGACGGTGAAGGTGTTCGGTTCGGCTGGGACTCGCCCGTCAAAGAGGTGGTCCATCCTCAACATATCAATCTCGAAAGCCGAGGCGGCCTGGGCTGGCTCGAAGGCTTCAACGAATGGATGGTTCGCTGCGGGTTGGAATATGCGGGGCATCCCGGCAAGGACGTGTTCACGAACAACGTGGGCGACAAGGTTGAAATGGATCTGACGCTACACGGCAAGATCGGCAACATCCCAGCGTCGAAAGTCACCGTCTCGGTCGATCACGAAGCTCCGCATCGCATTCGGGTGCAAGGCATCGTCAACGAGCGAATGTTCTATGGTCCAAAACTCGAGCTGATTACCGAAATTTCGACAGTCCCGGGCGAATCGACCTTTCGCATTACCGACACTCTGGTGAACCACGGCGCCGACGAGCAAGAGTTCCAACTGATCTATCACACCAACTTTGGCACGCCTGTGTTGGAGAAAAACGCTCGCACCGTGATTGCAGCTAAAAAGGTCGAACCGATGAATGATCACGCCGCGAAATCGATTGAGGATTTCAAGACTTACCAAACGCCAACCAAGGGATTCGTCGAGCAGGTTTATCTGGTCTACCCGCTCGCCGATGCAAGTGGCCAAAGTCAGGCGATGCT
>NZ_ANOG01000798.1 GCF_000346295.1 Rhodopirellula maiorica SM1
GACGCAATGGTTGACGAGAAACGACTTGGCGAAGCTGTCAAAGTCCTTGTGGACCGATTGGCCAGGCGTGTAAGTTTCGCCGCTCGCGACGGACAGCGGGCTGAATAGAAGTAGGATCAATGGGAGGAAAAGTCGGATCGACTTTCCGTCTGTCTTTTCGGGTATGACAGGCTGGAAGCCACTTTCAGATTTGACAGGCTGGAAACCTATCCCACATTTTTCGCGGAGCGTAGGGCAACACAGGGTCATGCCAAGACTTCCTTTAGCGGACCGTTGCTGTCGTCAAACTTCTTGGCCATCTTGTCGTCCATGTTGAATCGATCGACGTTTTGGCCAGCGGCTCGCAGCAGCGATGTATAGAGTGCGTTGATCGGACGTTTGCCATCAAGTTGGGTGAAGCAACCCGATTTGAATGCGCCGTCCAAGTTGCCCAGCAGCATGACAGGCCAGTTAGCACCATTGGTGTGCTGTTTGTCCGCATTGTTGCTGGTGTACACGATCAGCGTGTTGTCCATCATCGTGCCACTGCCTTCGGGCACACTTTCTAGCTTTTCCATGATTCGCACCAGCATGCGGCTGTTGTATTGGCGAATCTTGATCCAGATTGGATTGTCGGGCTGTTCCATGTGCCCAAGGTTGTGTCCCTGTTGATCGATTCCCAATCCCTTCCAGGCACCGAAGATTTCGCCGCGACCTGAACCGATCGTCAGCGTATTGGTGATTCCGGAGGTGAGCGCCGAGATACCGAGGTCCAACAAGCGATCGTGCCAGTCGGTCTCGAATTCAGGCGTCGAGTATCGCTCGTCGATCTTGGGGGCGAATTTTCGCAAGTGATCCGCAACGGTGTCCAAGCGATCTCGCAAGCCGTTGACATCCCTGAACCCTTGGACGTACTGGCCGTAACGCTGGCCATCCGCGGTGGGAAGGGATTGACCTTTTGCAGCGGCCAACATTTCGACTTGGCTCAGCACACTCGAGCGAGCTTCGTGTTGCAGCCGAATGTCTCCTGAGGAGATGCCACCGTAGAGCATTTGGTAGAGGTGGTTCGGATTGGAATGCATAAAGATCGGAGAACCGGCACCGCTGGCCGACAGCGTTGCAATGGTTGGTTTGGTTTTCATGTTCTCGATCGAGTCCATGCCGATGCACAAATGAGGCAGAAGCGTTTGCGGTAGCGCTTTGCTCAATTCGTAATCAATCGTCGATGCACTCGGTGGCACTCCATCGCTGCCGCGATAGCCGCCCAACGCACCGAAGAAGGCGCTGTGAGAGGGGCTGGTGTGCAGACCATGCAGACCGTTGATGATGTGCAGTCGTTCCTTGTAAGGCTCCAACGCGCTGATGGGCTCGGGAAGCTTGGTTTTTGCTAGCGAGCCACTGTGTTTCAACCCGGCGGGAATACAGGTTTTGGGATCAAACCCTTGGTTCTGCAGGAAGAAGACGATGCGTTTTGGCGCTGCGGTCGTGGCGGGCGATGCCAATAGACGTTCCGGCGTAAGTGAAACGCCAAATGCGGCCCCCGTGCTGGCGGCCAATCCTTGGAGCATTTTTCGACGGCTGAGCATGATGGATCTTTCTACTAATCAAAGGAACGATGGGTTTTCCGGCTGTTTCACAACAGAGATCACGAGATCCGCACCGACGTTGGATTGCAAATCGGTTCGACCTGCTGCAAGGCAGATGGGCAGCGGAGAGCAATGCTGTGGGAAATCGTTATCGGCTTTTCCGGCAGCGGGTAGGTGGTGGTTGGTGGGAAATGGGGGGCGACCGCCGCGCTAAGCAGCGATTTGTATTTTAACCTGCACCGCAATCGTCGCAACGTTTGTGGAACGACAAGATTCGCGGAATGCTGCTGGACGAGGCTGAGCGGTGAACTCGTAGCCTTTGATCCGGCGGTATGGCAAACAATGTTTTATACCGGTTTTCGGCACAAATTGTTGATTTTTCCAGGAAAAATCCGATTGTGCGCAGTTGCTCGATTGGACGCATCGACGTGCACAAATCCGCATCGCTTTGATCATCCGATGATCGTTTTTGGCGATCGTTTTTTTGCGGACACCACTGCAATCGTGACCTATGTTTCCAACGGGGAACGGTCTTGTAACCCCGCCGGTTACCCTTGCGCGGACTTTGCCCGTGCGTGAGCGAGATTTCTGCAATCGAGAATACAAACACCATGAATGACTCCAACCTCCAATCCGCTCAGGAAGCGTTTGCTTCGGCGATGCTTCCGATCACCCTGCTCGCAATCGTATTGGTTGTGGGCATGGTCTTGGTGGTGGGGTATTCGATGAAGTTTGCGCTCTCGGTCGCTGGGGCAGGCAAATTTGGTTTCTGGAAGTCCATTGGGATCGTGATTGCCACGATGTTGGCCGGTACGTTTGTGTCGACAGCGATCATGTTTGCGATGCCGGGCGAGCCCATTGCTGGATTGATCGCTGGCGTCGCATCGATTGGCACGTACGTGATGATCATCTCTGCGATCACCCATTGCAGTATCGGGCGAGGTGTCGTGGCCTATATTCTCAATGCAATTTTCAGTGTGATTGGTATGATCGCATTGATCATGATTCTGTTGCTGGGGGTAACGGTCATCCGCGGGACAAGTGACTTGGGTGATATCGATTTCGAACCCATCAAAAACAATCTGGCAAACGCGCAATCCGATGCCACTGGAGAGTCGTTTTTAGCGGACTCAGGCGAATTCGATTTCGACAACGGCAACGATGATTTCGAGGTCCAACAAGTGAGCGGGCAGGGAATCGGCTACGGCTACGAATCCAGCGAGGTCGATCACAATATGACGTCGAGTTCACCACAGCAATTACCAAGTGTTGTGCCCGCGAGCAATTCATCGGGAGGTTTGTTGGACCATTTTTTCCGCGATGAAAAAGCGAGTCCCTATCCGACGCCCGCATCAAAGGGATGTCAAAGTGGTTGCCGCAGTCGACGTCCCACGCCTCCCGAGCCTTCCGATCCCGTATCAAGCGGCATCCAAGCCAATCCATTTGCCAATTAACCGCATCTGCTTTTGGCGGTTTGTAGACGGCACCACCAAACCCTGTCGCGGCATACTTGCGACAGAAATTTTCTGGTGGAACCTTCCCCATCCGACGTAGGCCGGTACTTACATCTCGATTTGCGGATCGGTGAGGACTCGAAACTGAATCGAATTGGCATCGGATTGCGACTGGTCAATGGCTACATGCAGCACTGGAGATTGCATCAAAGCAAAGAAAACCGGCTGGTGCTGCCGGTGGAATCCAATACGTTTGGAAAACCACTGCGGGTCGATCTGCACCATAGCAATTGGAAGTTGTTTGATGCCGATGGCACTGTCGATCGCGGACCGCTAAAACCTGATTTCAGTGTCATCGCCTCCGTCAATCTCAGTCTCGGTGGCTTTGAAGAACTCGAGCAGCGTCCGACAAAAGGTTCCGGAGTCTTGGACATCCACGAGCTTCGTCTGGAATAGCGATAAGACAACGCAACAAAGGCAATGACAAGATGTCCGACAACCGGCAAGGTCCGATTCCATCGGTGAACGCTACGAATATGGCCCATCAGCTGCAAGCTATACAGCAGCGACTTGACCATCTTGGCACCTTCCAAATGCCTGTCTTGGATACGGGGCTTTACCCGGCGGCAAACGTTGCGGGCAGCGAGCGTGAATACACCAACTACCAGCTGGTTTGGGTACGCGACAATATTCACATCGCCCACCAGATGTTGGTGATTGGCAACGATGCGGCAGCCGTTCAAACGGTCGAGGCATTGTGCCGTTTCTTTGCAAAGTACCGTCATCGCTTGCAGCCTTCGTCTGGCAACCAACTCGAAATCGACCGTCCGCATGTTCGTTTTGACGGAAAAACACTCTCGGAACTTGATTCGGACAGTTCGTCGGGCGCAGGCTGGAACCACAAGCAGAACGATGCTCTTGGATACTATGTGTGGTTATTCGCCAAACTAGTCGCTAGCGGAAAACTGCGACCAACGTCGGAACAACTTGAAATACTCGCACTGCTAATCCACTTTTTCTCGCGAGTTCAATACTGGCAGGACGAAGACAGTGGGCACTGGGAAGAATGGCCCAAGATCGAAGCTTCCAGCATCGCAGTGGTGGTTGCTGCGTTACAGGCGGTCCAGGAATTGTTTGAGTTTCCTCGTGTCCAAGCAACGCTACACAAAGAGGGCATCGATCGCGGTTTTCTTGAATTACTGGTCCAGCCGGGGGTGGCGGCACTCGATGAAATCTTGCCCAACGAGTGCATTCAAGGCGGCGGGAAGCAGCGGGATGTGGACGCCGCCCTTTTGTTTCTGATCTATCCGCTGGGGATCGTCAAAGGCGACATGGCGGATGAGATCTTGTCGCGGGTGACATCCCAGTTGCAGGGTGAGATTGGCATCGCTCGCTACAAGCACGATAGTTTCTGGTCGCCAGAATATAAGCAGCAATTTGACGAAGAGGATCGCACCGATGCCGTGTCCGACAATGATAAACGCCGCCACCTAGAGGTGCGGCGGGGAACCGAAGCGCAGTGGTGCATCTTTGATTCGATCATCTCATGCATTTACGCCCAGCGATTCCAAGCGTCCGAAGATCCCCAGGACTTAGAGTTGCAACTGCGTTATTTGAATCGCTCGCTACAGCAGCTCACTCCCCTCGATAGTCCGTTCGGCGCACACAAATGTCCCGAAGCGTACTACATCGAGGATTTGGACACGGGCGTCTGGGTACCCAACGACTCGACACCGCTGCTGTGGAGTCAAGCCAATCTGCGTCTCGCACTCCACTTTGCCGAAATCACCGCAAAGCGGTTGGCATAACCGTAGTGGACGAGGCAACGAGTCCCGCGTGAAGGTAGTGGACGAGGCAACGAGTCCCCGCGACTAAAACAACGACGGGACTCGTAACCTCGTCCACTACATGAAAATTGCAGTTAACGGCCGGTCTTCAAATGGACCGCCAGCTCGGGGACCTTGGCTTGGATTTCGGCGATGACCAAGTCGCACATTCGAGTCGCTCCGAGTGCATTGAAATGGGTGTTGTCTGAATTGCCCTTGGGAAAGCGACTGTATTCGCCTGGAACCGTCCAGATAAACAGTCCCTCGGAACGTTCTTTACCAAGCCGCTCGATCAGGTCACGTGATCGAAGCGTCATATCTAAGAGGGGAACATCGATCGCTTGGGCGAGCTTGCGAACCGCGTCGGGATAATCGCCATGGGTCGGTTGAAGAACACCTTCGTCATCGAACACTCGTCGAACCACCGGAGTCGCCAAAATGGGAATCGCGCCGCGTTCGCTCGCTTCCTTTGCATAACGACGTAGATTCTCGGTGTAGCTACCAAACGGTTCAGTGTGGCGAGCCTCATCCGCCTTTTCGTCATTGTGTCCGAACTGGATGATCACAAAGTCGCCAGGCCGAATCTGCTGCAGAACAACATCCCAGCGTCCTTCGCTGCGAAAACTCTTGGAACTGCGTCCGTTTGTGGCGTGGTTATCGACCGTTACGTTTGGGGTGAAATAGAGCGTCAGTAATTGACCCCAGCCCCGTTCGGGATTTTCGGGAATCATCGGTTTGTCGGCCATCGTCGAGTCGCCGATCATGAAAATCGTGATCGCATCGGCCGCACTCGCGCCCGGCGACAAGAGAGCGAAGCAGGTCAACAAGGCAAGCACTGCAATGCAGCGAGATAGTCCGCTTTGGTTTCGGTGGGTCATGGTGTGTCTTTCTGCTTGGACGAGGCCGGAGGGACCTAGCCTAATTACTGAAACAGCTTGGTACAGTCCAAAGCAATCTCACATTGGTCGTCCAGCCGAAGCGTTTGCGGCTGCGTTGTATCGACTGCTGCTTCGTCATTTCCCGTGACATGCAGAATGGACCGGTCACTCGGATCGAGGATCAAATAATGGGCAACATCGTTCTCCAGACAAAGCGTTCGCTTGACCGTTAAGTCTCGTTCGCGAGTGGCGTCGGTGAGCACCTCCACCATCACGACGGGCGGCCGCTGGAGATGTCGCTGGGGTTGCTCGCCGCAAACCACCATCAAATCGGGACGGATCACCGTGTGGTTGTCCACGATCCAGTCGAGGTTTGCGTATGCTCGGCATTGACAGCGTTTTTCAATGATCTGGTTTGCGATCTGACGTGAAAGCTCCGTGACAACCCGCTCGTGCGGTCCGAATGGCGATGGGCTCATCGATACTGCCACGCCGTCAATCAGCTCCCAATCCCCTTCCCAGCGGTTGTAGTCATCAAGTGTGTAGCGAGGAATATAGCGAGGTGCAGTGCTCAAACGATGGGCTCCCAAGGTGACGGAGGTGCAGAACTCATTCTAGCAGTGCAGTCCTGCTAGGGCCATGTAATGACAAACATTGGAATTCGATCAATGGTCATCACGCATCCGCTGCAGTCCGTCGAGAATCAGATCAAGCCCGAACTGCAACTCATGTATTCCGTTATGGTGCCCCGAGATCACCTCTTGCGACATCCCGTTCAGATGCGGGTACTGGTCGGCAGGAATCTGAGGAAGATAGGCTTTGGCGACCTCGGCATATTCCTCGGGCTGGAACGGAAAATTCAGCTTCTGCAACGTAAACCCGTACACGTAGCTGTCGATCGCGTTCCAGACGTGGTCGGCCATCGCGTAGGAGTAGCCCGCCTGGACAAGACAGCCGATCGTGGCGTCCACGTATCTCAACATCGCCGGACCGACATTGGGACGCGAGACAATTAATATCGTCGCCCAGGGGTAACGCATCAGGACCTCGTGAGCCGACAGGGCGCGGCGGCGCATTGCATTCTTCCAGTCGCCATCGAGCTCGGGAAGTGCGATTTCACCAGCCACGATATCGACGATCCCGTCGAGGATCGCGTCCTTGTTGGACACGTGGTTGTACAGCGACATCGCCTCCACACCGAGCAGTTCACCCAGCTTTCGCATCGATAATGACTCGATGCCGTGCTCGTTTGCAAACTTTATCGCCGTTCGCAACACAAGGTCTTTGCTCAGCGCTGTCTTTGGCTTTTTCGCCGCCTTCTTCGCCATCAATTCTCTCCTTTCCCCGGTGAGAAGCCGAAAAGTTGCCTTTTTTCAACCGTTTTGCCTATTGCCCTGACTTGCGCTGTAAGTATAGCATGGATTGGTCGATGCTTACAGTGTAAGTTTCGGCGGTGCCCTCGCAATGCTGTCACGTTCGCTAAGGAAGTGAGATGAATTCATCAGCCATACAGCAAGATAGAACCCTTTCGCTTGAAAACTACTCTCCAAATAGAGTGGACTCCAATTTGTCGAGCAGCTCCACCGCCCACGTTTCGAGTCCGGACCAGGGAACGACGAAAGTGATTTCTCAAGGCGTCTATGGTTCGCCCGATCTGCTATCGCTGCGTGAAATTGAGGTGCCGGTCCCTGCGAAGCATGAAGTGCGGGTGCGAGTCCACTCGGCCGCCCTTCACGTCGGGGATTGTTTCGGCGTCCGGGGAAAACCGCTGTTGATGCGGATGGAGACTGGGCTACGGAAGCCAAAGCATGGGATTCCTGGCTACGATGTTGCGGGGTACGTCGACGCGGTCGGCGAGGACGTTACCCGATTCCAAGTTGGCGATCAGGTGTTCGGCAGCTGCCAAGGAGCTTGTGCGGAATTGGTTTGCACCGGCGAAGACACGCTGGCGTTAAAGCCAAGCGAGATCACGTTCGAGCAAGCGGCTGCGGTTCCCACATCGGGGCTCGCTGCCCTGCATGCACTTCGCGATGTTGCCAAAGTCCAGGCGAGGCAAAGCGTTTTGATTATCGGAGCATCCGGGGGCGTTGGAACGTTTGCCGTACAGATTGCCAAATCGCTGGGAGCCGAAGTGACGGGCGTTTGCAGCACACCCAATGTCGATCTCGTTCGCTCGCTTGGTGCCGATCATGTTTTCGATTACACCCGCGAAGATTTTGCGGAGAGTGGCCGGCGTTACGATGTCATCTTTGACAATATCGAAAACCGCTCGTTGTCCGATTGTCGACGTGCATTGACGCCAACAGGAACCTTGATTTTGAACAGCGGTACGGGAGCACAAGGAGTCTCCTTTCTCGTTCGCTTGTTGAAACCCCTGCTCATCTCTCCTTTTTTGCGTCAGCGACTGTGTCGTTATCTCTCGACACCCAACGCGGCAGATCTGAGCGTGTTGGCGGAAATGCTAAAGTCGGCGGCGATAACTCCGGTCATCGGTCGAACCTACTCGCTTATCGAGACAGCGGACGCGATCCGTCATATCGAAACCGGTCGTGCAAAAGGAAAAACGATTATCCGTATAGGAGACGGAGGATGAGCAAAAGAGCAATCGCCAGCGAGCTTCGGGATTTACGTTTTGTAAATCTCGAAGCCGCGAGCGACGATGCACAGTCGCTGCTGCAATCGGGATATGATCGCTGCGGCAATTGGTCGTTGGCACAGATATGTCGCCATCTGCGATTGGTCCAAGATCCCAGCATGGATGGCTATCCACGGTGGATGTCGCTGTTTGCTTTCTTGCGGCCGGTAATGCGCCGCACGCTATTGCCGCGATTGATCGAAGGCAACTCACCGATCGGGATTCCGACCTCGTCTATCTTCGTTCCGCCCGCAGAACTTGACGATGCCGACGAGGTGTTGTTGTTTCACCGCAGCGTGGTGCGATTCAAGTCTCATCAAGGCAAGTACGCAGCCCATCCTGGGTTTGGCCGCATGGATCGCGACGCACTCGAAACGCTGCATGCAACGCACGCAGCCCATCATCTTCGTTTCTTAATTCCGCGTCCGTCACCGTAGTGGACGAGGCCACGAGTCCTTCGCAGCTAACCTCGTCCGCTACCTGCGGTTATTCGTTCTCCATCAAATGCTGTTTGGCAAACTTGATGTACTGCGTCCAGTCAAAATCAGTGACCGAGTGTCCGCCGGAGCGGACGTGGTAGCCGATGCTGCCTTGGCTTGGCTCGTCTACCGGCGGCATCTTAGCCGCAGGCAGCCCTTCGCGACCGAGAAGTTCGTAGACCGGAGTGGCGTGTTTGGCGGCAAGGAATTCGCCTCGCGGATCGGCCCAGGTGTCTTCGACTGCACTCGCGACGTAAACGGGACGTGGCGCCATCAATGCAACTAGCATGTGTTGATCAAACGGCAGTTGCGACTCGTTGTCATTGTATTTGACGAAGTTGTCACAGAACCAATGCGGGAATACGGTATTGATCCGTGCCACCGATTCGCCGATGCGGCGGCGTGAGATCGCGGCGCCACCACAGCCTGAGTTGTTGGAGATTGCCAAGGCAAACCGCGGGTCATTCGCGCCGGCCCACAGCGACGTTTTGCCTAACCGCGAATGTCCCATCACGGCGACGCGGGTCGCGTCAATTTCGGACGTTGTGCCGAGGAAATCGAGCACGCGGCTCAGCCCCCAAGCCCAGGTCGCAATCGAGCCCCATTGGTCCGAAGCCGGTTTATTAGGGAACGCGGCATGGACGCCATTTTCAAAGCCATCATCCACGTCGGGATCAACATCGCCGTAATAAAGCGTCACGAGAGCAAAGCCATTGTCGATAATTTTCTCGACCGCCCATCGTGATGCGGCGCTGCCACGATCTTCGTCGCTGGCACGATTTTCCGGTTTGCTGCGAACCCAGTTTTTCGTCAGAGGAATATCGAGATCATCCAGCACGGTGTGATTGCCATGGAAGTTGTAGGCCAAGAAGGCGGGGACATTTCGTGATTCCTTCGGCAGCAGAACCAACAAGTGCAGATCACGACCGGCCAGCGTGATGACCGGTTGCCACATCGTCGCCTTGCCGCCGAGCACCGGTTTCCTTGCTCCTGCATCCTTTACGGAGATCGCATTAAGTTTGTCGGTCGGTACTTTACCGAACATCTCCGTTGCGAACTGTGCAAGGATTTGTTCGCGGCGAGCGGGCCACTGGACTGCCGATTCGACTCCGGCGAGCGGATTAGGCAACGTGTAAGCCGGGATTTTGGATTCGTCGTAGTTGGGTTTGGCGTCTTGTGCGACCGCGACGGAGGCGATGCCCATCGCGAGAACGACAATCAGACTGCTAGGAATACGCATGTTATTTGTACTTGTCCTTTGGCGAAATGATGAAAGTGCCTGGTAATTTACTGTTCGTGGCTCAGTAGAACGTACCGGAGAGTCTAATCGATACTCTTCTTGTTCTCTTGGTTGCGCAGCGAGGTTTCTAGAAAGTGATAGGCAAGTTCCCGCATCTCGTCTGGAAAATCGTGACCACAATTGGGATGACGTACCTGTAGCTGATCAGCTTTTCCATACAGTTGATAAACCGGACGAGCCGCTGTGGCGATTCGATCGACGCTGTCGGCACGGAAATTACTGTCGCCGGTGGGAGCGATGATCATCACCGCTCGCGGGGCCAATGCAGCGATCATTTCATGGAAATCGAACGGGATCTCTTCGAGTCGCCCACGATACTCTCGCAAACGAGGGATGTAACGAGTTTGTGTCCATCCTTGTTCCGGCAGCCATTTCGCTGGATTTCCCTCGCAATAATCCAGGTATGAATCGAGGCCACAGCTGGAAACGACCGCCTTGATACGCTGGTCAAACACCGCTGTATAGACCGAATTATGTCCGCCGAGTGAATGACCGATTGCAGCGATCTGTTGACCATCAACACATGGCAACGACTGCAGCAGATCAATCCCGCGGAGATTGTCCCACACTGCTTTGAGTGTCCCGCTTTGCCAACCGCCGGCGTGCAAGTCGGGTTGGTAGTTGGCTAGCAGCGGATAGCTGGGCGACAGCGTCACAAAACCGCGTTCGGCAAGCTCCATCGCATACTGGCGATTCGCTTTTCCGCCCAACCCCACGACGACGCCATGCCCAATCTGATTGTCGGTCGGATGCAAACAGAGTGCCGCGGGGCCACGCGTGTTGCCACTGAGTCGTGTTTTGGGAATGCATAGATAGGCAGGCGTCTCGCAGTGCGGTTCGCTTTGGTAAGTGATTTGACGTCGCACATACGATCCACAATCGACTTCCTCGATGACCTGGTATGAGGGAGCTTCGCGTGGTGCATCTTCGACGGGCAGCGTCCCCATCACGCTTTGCATTGCCGCGATGACTTCGTCTCGCCGCCGCTGCCACTGGGCGATCGACTTTGCTGTTTGGACGGTTCCGTTGTCATCATGGTACTGCAGCAATACATCGCGTGGCAGCGATCGGCGTGCCGCCTCGACTTGGGGGGCGGCATTTTCTGTCGCGATCGCGACCTGGGTAAACATCAGCAATATGCAGCCAACGCAGTAGTTCACTCGTTTCATCAATCACTTGCTCTCTCTTCGGGTGCACCAAAAACGCGTTGGTAGAATTCGATGGCCGCATTGGCGTTTCGCACACGCAAGTACGGGAAAACATCGGTGATTTTATTGGTATTCATTCGCTGGCTTTGCCGTAGAGGTGAGGGTCGGTTGCGGTTCTCGCGGGCACCTATAGTGGAACCTGACCCCGTCCGTTAAGCAAGTTGGATGAAGTATGTAAGGGGATCGAGTTTCATTTGAGGATATGCATGACCCGATCGCAATCAAATTTAGCAGCGTTTGATTTTAGTGTGTCGTTGCCTTTCGGTGGCAATGATCCTGTATTCTATAGACCGACCCGTAGCATCTTTCCGAATCTGGCTCTTACCACCCTACCTGCAAAATGAAAACGGAAAACCTCTTTGCTCAGAAGAACGTGGGAGTAATTTGTGTCGTCGATCACGCTTCGATCCATCGTTCTGATCGCAGAGCGATCCGCAGCTATCCGTCCGTGATCGTTCCGGCGTTACACAAAACAACACTGGCAAACGGCTCGTTGTTGGGGCGATCGATCATTGTCGTACTGGCAATGCTGGGGGGGATCCTGCAAGCGAATCATTGCACTGCTGAGGATCCCTTGACGGTCGTAGCCGATTTTGAAGGCGCGTCGGTCGGGGATATCCTCGTCGACGACGTGGCACGGTGCGTCAGCTTCATGCCTGGCGGCGATCCCCAGCGAGGTTGGCCTTGTTGGTGGTACTTTCGCGTCGATGGAATCAAGCCAAACGAGGCGATAGCGCTGCGACTGCGTGGATCCACGGCAACGGTCGAAAAAAAGAAGCCATTGGCGGCATCATGGGCGATGCCCAAACGTGCGACCTACTCGATCGATGGCGTGACTTGGCTGCACACGGACGAGGGGAAACGCGATGGCCAGTGGATGATCTATACATTGACGCCGAACGCCGCGTCGGTTTATGTCGCTTGGGGACCGCCCTACACTCCGCAAACGGCAGAGGTATTCGTAGATGCGATGGCCGCGAAATCACCGCATGCCGAAGCCACCGAGCTATGTCGTTCTCGCGAAGGCCGCGCCGTACCGATGCTGTATGTGCGTGAAGGAGAGTTAGAAACGGAAAAGCGATTTGGTGTTTGGGTCCAGGCCCGGCAGCATGCTTGGGAAAGCGGCTCGAGTTGGGTGGCACAGGGTTTTGGTGAATGGTTGGTCAGCGACGACGCGAATGCGGCTTGGTTGCGGCAGCATGCAGAAGTCTTCCTAATTCCGATTATGGATGTCGACAACACCGCGACGGGCAATGGCGGCAAGAACGCGGTGCCCCATGACCACAATCGCGACTGGTCTCCGCAACCTCATTGGAACGAGATTATGGCAGCCCAACGAAGGATCGGCGATCTTGTCGGCGATGGCCGCATGGATGTGTTTCTAGATCTCCATAATCCTGGTCCCGGCGACACCAGCTTCTTTTATGTGCTTCCTCGCGACATGCTGTCCGAGCCGATGCTTAGCCTGCGTGATCGCTTCATCGACTTGGCTTATACAAGAATCAGCAAGATGAAGCCGTTGATTCCAATGAGCAACAAGCCTAGGGTGACAGGATCGAATTATCATCCGCTATGGCGTCAGATTAGTTCCAATTGGGTCAGCATGAATGGAAATCCGCATACAGTGAGTCTGTGCTTGGAAACGGTCTGGAATTCTGAGAATAGCACCACTGCGGGCTATCGAGCGGTCGGCGCAAATCTGGCAGCCGCCGTCCAAGAGTATCTTGCCGAGCGTCCTGAGAAACCGTAAACCGATGGGGTTAGCCAATGCACAGTGATCCCGATCCTAGCGACAACGCAACTTTGCCGGCATTCGATGCCACCACGATCACACGGCCTGATGATTCGTTGCTGGTTTACTATTTCATCATCTCGATGCTGACGACGATCGGATTTCCGATCGTGTTCGTGCCTTTGTTTATCCGCTTCAAAACGCTGCAGTATCGATTTGATGAACAAGGGGTCTCAATGTGCTGGGGCTATTTCTTTCGGCGTGAGGTCTATTTGACTTATGCTCGACTGCAGGACATCCACGTCACTCGCAACATCATCGAGCGTTGGATGGGGCTGGCCAAGTTGCCAATCCAAACGGCATCGGGGGCGTCGGGAGCCACGATGAAGATCGAAGGCATTCGCAACCCAGAGCCGCTGCGAGATTTTCTGTACTTGCGAATGCGTGACGTGAACGACGAGATCGAATCGGACGCCGATTTGGAAAGTGAAAGTACCGAGTTGCTGCGCGAAATTCGTGACGAATTGAGAAAGCAACGCAGCCAGCGTGAGGCGAAACGGTGAGTCACGTTGTGGAGAAGTCGGCCGAGTGGATCTATCGCGGCATTTGGCGAGTCTTGGTGGAGTGGTTTCGTGTTCCTGATCAACCTCCAGTGCTACCGAGTGCCATGCAAGGCGAGCTGCGAGTGTTCCATCCATCGCGTCGCTTTTTGACGTATTTGAAGGTCGTTTTTTGGTTAGCACTGGCGCTGGTCGATGCTGTGATTCTGGCCGGATGGATGCTGCTCTATTGGGGATCTCCCGTTTGGGCTTGGATTTTAACGCTACCTGCACTCACGTTGGCGATTGTGCCAGACATCATCGCCTACATCGCACTGCATTTGATGTATGACACGATTTGGTATGCGGTTTCGGAGCGAGGTGTTCATCTTCGCCGTGGGATTTGGGTGATCACCGAGCATACAATTTCGATTGCGAATATTCAAAATGTTTCGATCACTCGCGACCCACTTGAGCAAATCTTGGGGATCGCAACCTTGGTGGTCGAGACCGCCGGCGCCTCGGCAGCCGAGGATGCGAACTCGTTGAGCGTGGGGAATCGCGTGATCATGATCGGACTCGACAACGCAAACGAGATCCGCGAGCTGTTGATGTTCAAAATCGGTGCAAGCCGATCGAGTGGTCTTGGCGATCCGTTCGAAGGTAGACCGAGTAAAAGTAGACAGACAGCGCAGTGGAGTGCAGCGGATCTCGCCCTGTTGCGAGACATACGCGACGAAGTTGCCGCGGGTTACCTCGCCTAAGCTTCAGGAGACTGCTGATTTAGCATCATTTATTACAGGCCGGAGGCCGACACACCCTCTGTCGGCGGCGTAAGCCGCCGGCTAGCGGACAATGCCATCTACTTTGGCAACCATTGGGGGATGCTCAAGTAGTGGGATTCGCCAGAATTCCCATCTTTGTCGTTGAATCACCAGGAACTCTGGCGAGTCCCACTACCAAAGTAGATGACATTGGGCTAGCGGAGGAGGCAAAACATAGCCCT
>NZ_ANOG01000799.1 GCF_000346295.1 Rhodopirellula maiorica SM1
GGACGCTGCCAATCTTCATTGCCATCCAAGTCAACATCGCTACGATTCGCTCCCGTGCATTTCTTGGTTCTGGCTTTGGCGGCGGGTACCGACTCGGCCAACCCGAATCGGTCTCGTCGTCCATCAACATACCATCAAATTATTGACCGCGCAACTTCGAACGTACCAATCGACCGCGTTTCTTTCACCGAGCGCACCGTCGTACTCGTACTCAGCGAAGCGGTACGCGTACTCGAATCGGCGTGGATTTGGGCGAGCCGTTTGCAATCAACAATCGTCTCTACCGCGCGTCGCGTTCATGACTGTCGCGCAGATTCGAGTACGAGTACGAGTAACGGCCTGCGGCCTGAGTACGAGTAGGAGCGAGGGAAAGAATCGAGTGCCAGAACGTCGGCGGTAACCGAGCGCGGACGATTGATTGTCCACTTATAAAGCCACGCAAGCCGTCCTTCAGTGCACGGAATTGTTACCCGCGATTCAGTTCGAGTTGTGTCGTTGCATGTTGGCTATTTCCATCGGAACACGCCATAGCGAGCCTCGATGACCGTCAACGAAACAACTACAACGAAACCTATCGCAAGCATTGACACGAGACAAGTGTAACCTGGAGTGCGGATCGTCGCAGCACCTACGGAAACGAACGCAGTTATTCCCACTGGCGTCGCGAAGCCCAATCGTCCCGGTAATGCTCGCCGTAAAGGCGTGCCGCAATTTCTGCATCGTGCGCAATGAGGCGTTATGGCATGTCGAATCAACGATTGTCGCTCAGCGCAAATCGGACAAGCATCCGAGCGCACAGAGTCAGCAGGGTAATCGGCAATCGTCGTCGGAGGATCAAATGGATTTGAATGTTCAGTCAATCGTAACGATCCAATCCAGCGTCAATTCTTCGGTCGGGTAACGAATTGCAATCTATCCGGTTTTTTTACAGACGGATAGATCGTGCGTTGAACGTGACCGCTTTGGGTCTTGGTGATTTCAATCGAACTTTGATCGATGCCAGTGATGATTTTAGCCGGTCCCGAACACTGGTTGCAAGCGTTTGACGCCGTTGCCAGACGTGCTTTGCATGCTTTGCACGCTTTGGAGTGCTGGTTTTCGAGATGCGGCGCAGCGGTTATCGAACCGGGACTTTGCAGGTTCCTAATTTAGCGAGCTTTCGCTGCTTGAAGTGCTCGTGACCAGTCATCCGCTCTCCTGATACCAACGCGGCCGACGGGGG
>NZ_ANOG01000800.1 GCF_000346295.1 Rhodopirellula maiorica SM1
AATCGCCGATCGATTTCAGCTGAGCGACGAGGTTGGTGTTCTCGTCTTGCGGGACTTCGACCAACAGCTTCTGCAATGCGCTGAGCGCGACCAAACCGCCCTTCAAACCGAGATCGGTTCCCGGCGATGTGCGTGCGAGATTGTCACCGACCACCGCGGCATCACGGAAACGATCGACTTGATACAGCAGCACGGCATAAAAATGTTTGGCTTGATTCAGTGTGCTCAGGTCGGCACCACGTTGGATCATCGTCATACCGCGACGCAGTGTTTCAATCGCTAGATAACGTGTGTCGGCAAGTTGTTTCTCAAGACTTTCGATTTGTTTTTTGTGTTCCGCGTCGTCCTTCTTTTGCTGTTTTAGTAGCTCCAGTGCTTGACGTAGATCTTCGCTCAGCTGGTACAGTTCTCGCGACGACGCAAAGGCTTCTTCGAGGTTTTCAGGATCGTCTGCTTTTGGCAGTTCGGCTGGAGTTAAATCCACGCCCATGTCCGCCAGTAATTTTGATGATTCTTCGGCGTGCTGGCCCGGCAGCTTTTCGATCTCGATCAACAATTGACGGCCTGCGGACTCGGCCCGTTTGATGTCTGTTTTCTTTTGCCCCTTGGTGTCTTTCGATTTGGCAAGATAGGCTTTCGCAACGTCCAATTTTAATTGCAGTGCTGCAGGAAGTCGCTTTTCGTTGGGGCGGATCGTGTCCAGCAGTCCCTGGCCTCGTTCGATGGCCGGTTGGTAGTCCGGCGGTGATTTGGCCAACCATAACTGCGTCAAGGCACTGGTCGCTTCGAACCGACCTTCGCGAAGCGGGGCGGCATCGGGTTGCTCGAGATACTTTAAGAAACTATCCAACGCCGCATCGGTTTGTCCGAGCAATTGTTGTGTTTGACCGAGATGCAAAATGGCGATCGCCCCAGTTACATAACCGCCGTAATTGTCGGCCAAATCTGTGAACTGAGCGGTCGCTTCTTCGAGCAGCTTTTTTCCATCCTTGGCTGGATTGGGATAGGTGGTCGCGGCTAAACGGCGAGCGTCTCCGGCATTGAGTTTGGCCTCCAGGAAATCGGCGCGATACTGTGTTCGCTGCTCGGCCAATTGGGGATTTTCGTCGGCGTTGATTTTTTCGCCCTGCATCTCCTTAAGTTTGCTTCGCAGGTTTTCGACGATCGTGTCAAACGTTTTTGCGGCGTTTAGATACGACTCGCGTGCCGCTTTCTTTTTGGCATCGTCGGGATCGATCATCATCAGCGTGTTGGCACGCACCAATTGCAGCTTGCCCAACTGCAGTCGTGCTTCGGGGGCACGAGGATGAGATTCCTGTTTTAGAAAATCGGCGATCGACGATTCAGCTTTGGCAAAATACTCGTCCCGCTCGGTTGCGGTGCGAGCGTTGACGCCGGCTTCAATATAGGTCTGTGCCTTTTCGAGCGAGACCGCATCCTTGAGTGAACCGTCCACGCCGGGGGATTGATCCAGACGATCCAGATACGTCAACGCGATATCGTAATAGCCGGCCGCGCGGAGCCGTTTGAGGAAGTCTTCGGCGGGTTCGCCTTCGGCCAGCGCTAACGAACCACAACTGCCCGCCATCGACACTGTTATTGCCAAAACATAAATCGTTAAACGAACGGCTCGATGGCAAAATGTCTTCCGTGATAAGCAATTCCGCGAATAGAATACGAGCATGGCGACCGAGTGCTGGTTGGATTGTATGGGTGCTGCCAGGGGGAGGATGAGTCGACAGGATTGGAGTCAGGCGAGCAAGGATTGAAAACGCTATTCTA
>NZ_ANOG01000801.1 GCF_000346295.1 Rhodopirellula maiorica SM1
TCTTGTTCGTCACCGCAGCCCGATTCCGAGCCAACAGAAAGCTTTTACATCGTGGGGATTGGTGCCTCGGCGGGCGGATTGGAAGCTTTGGAGGCATTCTTTCAGGAAATGCCTGCTAGCAGCGGGATGGCATTTGTTGTCATCCAGCATCTTTCGCCTGACTTCAAAAGCCACATGGGCGAGTTGATTTCACGCAAAACGGGCATCCCGGTATTGGAAGTCGAAGATGGCGTCCGAGTCAGTCCCAATGCGATCTATTTGCTGCCTGCGAAAATGGAGATGGAGATCACGGGGGGGCGACTGCGGCTGACCAAGCGAAATCCAGACCGCAGTTTTTCGCACCCGATCGACAAATTCTTTTGTTCGTTAGCTAAGGATCAGCAAGCAAATTCGATTGCCGTGGTGCTCTCAGGCACCGGTAGCGACGGTTCACGAGGAATTCGCGACATCCACGAAGCGGGCGGGTTGGTGGTCAGCCAGGACCAGGCATCCGCCAAATTTGATGGGATGCCGATCAGCGCCCAAGAGACCGGATTGGTTAATTTGGTTTTGCCGCCCAACGGGATGGCCAAGGCTTTGATGCGTTATGTCCAAGGCGACATCACACGCGACGACCTCAGCGAAGACCAGCATCCGAGCGAGTCGTTGGCGGGAATCGATCGTATTTTTCAGTTGCTCAACCAATCCTTTGGGATCGATTTTTCCCAGTACAAATCGTCCACCGTCGGACGCCGTTTACAACGACGCTTTGATATGCTGCGAATTCGCAGCTTCGAGGACTATGTCTCCTATATCGAAAACCATCCCAACGAACAAAGCGACCTCTATCGTGATCTGTTGGTCGGCGTGACCCAATTCTTTCGTGACCCCGATGCTTATGCGACGCTTGCCCAAAAGGTCATTCCGAAACTCTTTGATGCCAATTCGGAAACCAAAATGGTTCGTACCTGGGTCGCCGGATGTGCCTCGGGCGAAGAGGCGTATTCGATTGCAATTCTGTTGGACGAGGAACGCCGCAAGCGGGATGCGAAATACGACATCAAAATTTTTGCCACCGACGCTCATCCCTCTTCGATACAGACTGCCGCACGAGGCATTTATCCGGCGGATGCATTGGCGGACTTGTCGCACGATCGACTGACTCGTTATTTCCGTCGCGATCATGAGCGTTACCAAGTCACTCCGCAGCTGCGGCAGATGATCGTATTTGCCCCACACAACGTCATCAGCGACGCCCCGTTTACTCAAATGGACTTGGTGACTTGTCGCAATCTGTTGATTTACTTGCAGGCACCCGCGCAAGCCAAAGCACTGTCGTTATTCCATTTTGCATTAAAGTCCGGCGGTACTCTGTTTCTTGGCCCCAGCGAATCTCCGGGCGAATTGAGTGACGAATTCGATGTGCTTAATACCCATTGGCGAATTTATTGCAAACGTCGCGATTTACGGATGCCACCGGGCACCGAGCTTCCCTTGAATCCACGTAGTGAAAAGTTCTCATCCATCTCGCTCGTTCCAACAACACGTCAAAGCAATCGTGTCGATGCAAAACTGATTAGCATCTACGACGCGTTGCTGAACCAAAAGATGGGCTGCAGCATTCTGATCGAACCGAATGGCCAGATCCTGCATGTTTTCGGAGGCGCCGAGAAATATCTGCAATACGCATCGGGACGACCGAGCAGCCACATACTTGATGCCATTGTTCCTCGCGTCAAATCCTCGCTATCCGTGGCGTTACATCATACGGCCAAAAAACAAGGGATCGTGAAATTTAAAGTCGCCTCGCTGCAGTCTCAACCCGAGGCCGCTGAATTGGACATCGCTGTCGAACCCATTGGCAAGCAAAACGATGGGACTGGCACGTTTCTGATTTCGTTTACCGAACAGACATCCTCGCTGGCGACTTACTGGCATAACAATGTCGCCGAGCATGTTGCTTCGTCGACCCGCGATAGCGATGGCGACCGCGTCACGATTTTGGAGTCCGAGCTACAGCAATCCCAAGAAAACCTGCAAGCCACCGTCGAAGAGATGGAAACGTCCAACGAGGAACTGCAGGCAGCCAACGAAGAACTCGTCGCTTCGAACGAGGAATTGCAAAGCACCAACGAAGAACTGCATAGCGTCAACGAAGAACTTTATACCGTCAACGCCGAACACCAACGCCGCGTGGTCGAATTAGCCGAAGCCAATGCGGACATGGACAATTTGTTGGCAACCACTCGCGTCGGCGTCGTCTTTTTAGATCGTGATTTTTGCCTTCGCCGATACACGCCGCAAATCGCGGAAATCCTGCGGATTCAAGAACACGACATCGGCCGTTCGATCGAAGATTTCACACACCGATTGCGTTATGACAATCTGCTAGAAAGCCTGCAAAACGTACTGCAGTCCGAACAGGAATTCGAAACAAAAGTATTCGATTCGGGAGGCCACGCACTGCTGTTACGCGCGGTCCCTTATCTATCGGACGGCGAGATCAAGGGAGTCGTGTTGACGCTGATCGACATTGCATCGCTGAGTGCTGCCGAAGCACAGCTAGAACGATTTAAATTCATGACCGAAACGGCAAGTGACCTTGTCTTTTTGGCGGACCAAAAGGGGCGATTCCGGTACGTCAACCCCTCAATGTGTGAGACGCTGCGGTGGGATCGCGAGGAACTGGAAAACAAGAGTTTGATGGAAGTGCAGTGCGAACTCGCCGAAGAGAATTACCAAAAACTGTTTGCGGACGCCGCCAAAGAACAACTCAAACCGTTCCAATCCGATTGGAAACGTAGCGATGGTTCGCTGTTGCCGATGGAAATCAGTGTGGCGAGTCTACAGATTGATGACGATCGTTTCCTGTGCGCTAATGCGCGTGACATTACAGATCGGCGAGCCACGGAATTGGAGATGCGATTGCAACATCTTGCAATTGAGTCGACGCTCAATGGAATAGTCATCACGGACGCCACCGCCGAAGACAACCCGATCACTTACGCCAACCCTGGCTTTCTGAGCTTGACGGGCTACGAACGAGACGAAGTAACGGGGATCAACTGCCGGTTTTTGCAAGGTGACGATAGCGATTCAGAAACGTTGGCCAAGTTGCGAGAGGCGATCGCCGCAGGAGAATCCTGTCACGTGACGCTACGAAATTACCGCAAAGATGGCACGCCGTTCTGGAACGATCTGCAGATCACCCCAGTGTTTGACGAACGCGACCGGTTGGTGAATTTTGTCGGGGTTCAAAACGATATCACCGACCGCATGAAAGTTCAGGAAGCACTGCAATTGGCCAATCAAGAAGCCAAAGCGGCCAGTGAGGCGAAAAGCTCGTTCATGGCAAACATGAGCCATGAACTGCGAACACCGATGACCGCCATGCTCGGATTTGCCGACATGTTAAGCGAAGAATTAAGCGACGATCCCTTGCTCGAAAAAGTCTCGACGATCAAACGCAACGGCGAATACCTGCTGGCGTTACTGAACGACATTCTCGATTTGTCCAAAATCGAATCGGGCAAGATGGAAATCCACCCACAAACGCTAAGCGTTCGCAAACTGTTGGGCGAAGTCCAAGAATTGATGCAGGTCCGGGCCTCTGAGGAAGGTATCCCGTTGACGTTCGATTGGAATCCCGACAGCCCCTCAGAGATCACCGCCGACGCCATTCGCGTTCGCCAAGTGCTTGTTAATCTGATCAGCAATGCACTGAAGTTTACCGACGAAGGGAATGTGCGTGTCGCGATCGGAATGAATCAAGAAACGAATCCGCCCACGCTGGTGATCGCCGTCCACGACACAGGAATCGGCATTCACGAAAGCCATTTAACTGAATTGTTCACCCCGTTTAGCCATACCGGTGCCGCGCGGCGGCGGCGATACGGCGGGACCGGCTTGGGATTGAGCATCAGTAAACGATTGGCTGAAGAGATGGGAGGCGAAATCACAGTAAAGAGTGAACTCGGTGTCGGCAGTTGCTTTACGTTCACCTTGCCGCTGACGCCCGATCAAGTCCTCAATCGCCGAACGCTTGCGTCGGATGAAGAACCAGCACGTGAACCGATTGAAACGAAACGAGCTTTGTTTCCCAAGTTCAGTGCACGTGTGTTATTGGCAGATGACCGCCGCGACATATGGCGAATCGGTAAATATTTCTTAGAGAAGTGCGGCGCCGATGTCACGGTCGTCGAAGACGGTTTGCAAGCCGTCGAAGAAACGCAGCGGGCTCAGAAAGAACAACGTCCGTTTGACTTGATCTTGATGGACATGCAGATGCCGGTGATGACCGGACAGGAAGCTGTGGCAGAAATCCGTGAACTCGGATTCAAGACGCCGATCATCGCGTTAACCGCCGATGCAATGGAAGGCGAACGCGAAGCCTGTATCGCGATGGGATGCGACGACTACTTCCCCAAACCAATCGATGGTGTAAAGCTGATGAACTTGGTGGCGTTTTACCTCTCCGAAACTCGCTAAGCGGTTCCGGGCTCCTCATCCTATTCAAATGAAAACTTCCTTGCCTCAGCCCTCTCATTTCCGCCGGACCGGCGTCATTGTTGTGGTCCTTCTTGCAGTATTGGTTGCGTTGCTCCTTGGCTGGCAATTGCGGTCGATCGAGCATCTCGCAACGGGTCAACAGCAACGCAGTTTCGTCGTCGATTGCGATTTCGACAAGTTTCGCCAAATCATGGTTCGCAAGAACGCGACTGCTGCGATCGTCGAGCATACCGGAATGCGTTTGATTGGCGAACGGATCGAAGGCGTGGTCATGGATACGTCGCAAGATGACCGTCCGCTACTGAACGCCATTCGCGGCGTCACGAAAACCGAAGTCTCGGCGGTTAAGGAGTTGATGGTCCAACTCGAGAACCCGATGCTCGAAGCCAGCGAACTTGTGCTTACCCAGAACGCAGACATCCACCCCGATCACATTGACGTGACCACGGTTTCCAAAGGTCCCGCAGGTCGATTGAAACACTACCAAACCACGCTGGATGCCAAACCGGATCCCGAAGGCACCCGAGTCGCATTGACCGTCGCATTGGACGTGCTTGTCAACGTGCCAAGCCTATTTAAGTACCGCGCCGACGCGGGAGTCCAACAGGCGGCTGACGACGCAATCAACGGCCAAGCCGCAGCGATCGAAGCGTTTATTGGCAAACATGCGGGTGAAAGCTTCATTCTGCCCGAGCTGATGCGATGACGTGAGATGCGAATATGTGAGATGCGATGGCGTGAAAGGGGGATGTCCCCCAGCAGCGAAGCGGTGGATGCCGTCCGCTGAGTCAACGGCTTGCTGATTTAATCTAAATTTCAATCGCTACAGTGAGCCATGAGGCACCGGGTCGTGGGTTCTCCCCGGCCGCTGAGGAGAACGTCCGGCTTAGGGTGACTCTAACAACTCGCATTCGTTCTTTTTTAAGGCCGGAGGCCGGTACATTTCATGCCGGTGGTGTTAACCACCGGTTTGGAATGCAGCAAATCCAAGGCCGGAGGCCGACACATTTACACCGTCATTGTGTCGGCCTCCGGCCTTTGCAGCTCATTCGCTACATCCCGTGGCCTTACGGCCACGGCAGAGGATGTATCGGCCTCTGGCCTAAGCCGGACGTTCTCTGACGCGTCGCGGCTCAATAAATCAACAAGCCGCTAACCGATTCGTACCAGTGCCTTGCCGAGATTGCTGCCTGAGAACAATCCAATAAAGGCATCGGGAGCCTGTTTGAGTCCCTCGGTTACTGTTTCTTCCCACTCGATTTGACCTGACCGGATCCACGCCGACATGTCACGCAAAAATTCATCGTGATCGGCAAAGTGGTCGCGAACAATAAACCCTTGCATGCGAATTCGCTTGGCTATGACTTTGAACAAATTGCGAGGCGCCGCCGGAGGCTCGGTGGCGTTGTAGGTCGAGATCATGCCACACTCGACGCAGCATCCGAAATTGTTCATGTGATCGATTGCCGCTTCCAAATGTTCGCCCCCGACATTGTCAAAGTAGATGTCGATTCCGTCAGGTGCAAGGTCGCCCAACGCGGCCGACAGATCGTCTGTCTGTTTGTAGTGGATGACCTCGTCGACATTCGCCTTTTCACGCAGCCAAAGAATTTTCTCTTCCGAACCGGCACTGCCGATCACGCGACAGTGATACGCTTTGGCGATCTGACAGGCCACCGAGCCCACCGCGCCGGACGCAGCCGAAACGAACACGGTGTTGCCCGACTGCAAGTTGGCAATCCGTTTCAGCCCAACCCAGGCGGTAAATCCGGTCATCCCCAGCACTCCCAAATAGCTTTGAATCGGTGCGACGTTGGGGTCGACTTTGTTCACGTTTTCTCCGTCGGAGATCCAGTATTCACGCCATCCGCTGTTGCCCAGCACGTAGTCACCAACGGAAAAACATTCATGTTGAGATTCGACCACCTTGCCGACACATCCGCCTTCGAGCGGTTTTCCGATCTCAAACGGAGGAACGTAACTTTTGCCCTCTTTCATTCGCCCTCGCATGTAGGGATCGACGGACATCCATTCGTTTTTGACTAAAAACTCTCCATCGGCCAGCGGCGGTAACTGAACTTTGACGTGCTTAAAATTCTCGGCCGTCGGCACTCCCTCCGGGCGAGAGGCGAGCTGGATCTCGTGACTTTCCGTTTTCTTTGCGGTTTCCGTTGCCATCGTTTGTTCCTCTTTGATTAGATTGACTTTACTGCGCACGAAAACGCCGCGGCGATGCTTGCACCATACCGGGCGTCAGCATACGGCCTATTTTGTTCCCAGATGAATCAGTTTCTTGTTTACAAACTCGAGAATCCCCAAATGCGATAGTTCTCGGCCGTAACCCGAGTTCTTGATGCCTCCAAAAGGCAACTCGGCCTGCGAATTCGTCGGCTGATTGACGAACATCATGCCAGTCTCCACTCGTTCGGCCACGCGGCGGCCTCGATCGATGTCCTTCGTATAGACGCTGCCCCCAAGGCCATAGGACGAGTGATTGGCCAGCTCAATCGCTTCGTCTTCGTCCTTCACCACATAAACACTGGCCACAGGCCCAAACAGCTCTTGGTCGAACGTAGGCATGTCGGGAGTGATGCCTGTCAAAATCGTCGGATTAAAGAAGGCGCCTTCGCGGTCAGGCCGATCACCACCAAGCACCACCGTGGCTCCGGCGTCAATGGATGCTTGCACTTGTTCTTGCAGTTTGACTGCGGCCTGTTCCGTCTACAACGGCGACAATGTTGTCTCCTCGTCCATAGGGTCTCCCATCTTCATGTTACCCATTTTTTCTTTGAATGCCGACAAAAAGTCATCGGCAACGGCTTCCACCACGATGAAGCGTTTCGACGCCACGCACGATTGCCCGGCATTCACCATTCGGCCTTGCACCGCAAGCTCGACCGTCTCGTCAAGATCAGCTTCCTCGAGCACGATGAATGGATCGTTCCCGCCGAGTTCCAGCACGGAACGCTTCAAGTTCTTGCCAGCCAACGCTGCCACCGACGCTCCGGCTCTTTCGCTTCCGGTCAGCGAGATTCCTTGAACTCGCGAATCCGAGATGATCACCTCGACAAACTCGGACGGAATAAACAAATTGGTATAAACCCCGTCGGGCAACCCACATTCGGCAAACGCCTCGGCAATCGCTTCAGCACATTGCGGAACGTTGCTAGCGTGTTTCACCATCACGGTATTGCCGGCCATAATATTGGGAGTCGCGAAGCGAACGACTTGGTAGAAGGGAAAATTCCAAGGCATCACTCCCATCAAGACGCCTAGCGGCGCGTATTGGATGAATGCGTTGGCACCCTCAACTTGCATCGGTTCGTCAGCCAAAAAGGACTCGGCTCCATTGGCATAAAACTCAGCGATGTTCGCACAATATTCGATTTCGCCTTGGCTTTCGGAGATCCGCTTCCCCATATCGAGCGTGATCAGCCGCGAATATTCGTCGGCATGCTGGCGAAGATGATCTGCAAATTTCAGCATCATCGTCTTGCGCTGATCAAATGAGGTTTTCCGCCAACTGCGATACGCCGTGTCAGCCTTTTCGATCGCGTCGATCGTTTGATCTTTGGTGAGCGGCTTGAACGTCTTGAGTGTTTCACTTGTGGCGGGATTAACGCTGGTGATCGTCATCGAACGAATGTCCTGGGGATGGGGGAAGAAACGGACTGAATGAAACAGAAATCGGATTGAGCATTGGGGCGTCAGAGCGACGTAAGCGACGCCCCAAAACGAAAACGTGTCCAGTTCGCTAGCGATCCCTTTTGGTACGGGGAACGCCGCCAACTGAACACGTTTTTTCGTGTGCGATCGGCATACCGAAGCTGATCGCAAATCAACGAATCAGAGACAATTATTTGTTCTGCTTTTGAGTCCGATTCGAATCCGCGATCAAAATCACACGATCGCCGACTTTGACTGGAACGCCGGTAACCGTCACTTTGCTACCTTCTTTCAGATCTTTCGCAGCAGCGGGATCTCCCATGTCGACCGTCACCTTTTTTCCATCCTCGGTGTCCAATTTCACGACCAAATGCTCGTTGCCTTTCACATTGGCTTTACGGGTCGATTGAACGGTTCCGGTAAATCGGCGACCTGTTCGTTGAATCTCGCGTTGTTTTCCGTCTCGTTCGATCATGGTGGCTACCAAAACATCCTTGTTGCCTCGTTTGACAACCGGGCCATACGCAGTAAACGAATCACCTTGGAACAACTGCAGTGATCGTCCTCCGTCGCCAAAATCAACCCACATTGATTTGCCGCCGTCCGTCTTTGCATTGACCAACAGGCTCACCTCGCCGAATCGCTTGACCATCTTAGTTTCCTCGACGGTCCCCGACACCTTGTGTGCCTTACCGCTCAATCCCTTTTGCGTCGTCTGGGCAACATTGCTTCGATGCACTGCATTTTCGCCAGCGATCTGGCTAAAGTCGTAGGTGTCGTACATGCCATCGCCATCGTCGTCATTGTAGGTGGCATAGCTGTCGTGCAGATAGTCGCCATCGGTGTCGTGGTATCGCGACATGCTTTCGTAGTTACCATCGCCATCATTGTCTTGGTAGGTGGCGTAGCCGTCATCGTAGTCTTCGCCATAGAACTCTTCCGAAGAAACCATTTCGTCGTCGTTATCGCTGTCCGAACTGGTTTGCTTGTCGTAAAAGTCGAAACGTTCGTCGTCCCAACGGCCGATCGCTTCGTCGGTCGGGTTGTAGTCGTTGCCATCGAACCACTCGCTGACGTCGTACCACGCGTCATCTTCGTAGCGGGACCCCACATCGCTGGCTTCGCGATCGGTTTGAGCGGGGGCGGATGAGATCATCAGCATCGGCAGCAAACAGGCGGCTAGGTTGCGGATGGTCATAGTTTTAGCTCCAGTGAAAAAGGTAGTGTATGCACAGTGCATGAAGAGTCGTTGTCTGCCCCACTCGCGAAGCATGTCGCAAGATGAAGAAGGATTCGCGAAAAAGAAGGGTGGCAAATGACGTGCCGAAAAGACACTGTCATGCATGCAACTAAGATGCTCTCGGATCTAACCCTAGGTCTGTTCAATGACCGACCAGGGTGTTCAAAACGCCCTCCCTGTACTTTGAAATCACCGTAATCGCAGTCGTTGCCCGCGCCCTTTTCAGAGAAGTCGCTTTGCGACATCGGTCCGTCTTTACCTGCTGAACTTGGAAAGCGACGCCAGACGCTAGCGAACTGTTTACATCGCTGGCCGATTTCCTTTGTAAACACCGTCGCCGAATCATCATGGACGCGTTCTTCACCGCATAAAAACGCGATTTTCACACGATCAAACGACCAGTCGGCATGGACGTTGCGTTTTTATCTCGAGCATCCGAAATTCCAAGCGACCATCATGGTCACCATCATGGTCGCGACGAACAACACTTACACAGGAGACACATTGATGAGTAAGAAACGATTACTATTGGCGAGTCTAATCGCAGCGAGTTACTGCGGGATGCCGGTTGCCAATGCCGACGAACGTCCGTCTCGGTTCTACGAAGACGACGCTTGGTATGACGTCAGCGAATGGTTCGATGGCAACGACTACAACCCGACCGACGAAGCGATCGGCCGTTGGGACAACGAAACCTTCGAATACTCTGACAACCTTACCAGTTCAGACCAAGACAACGACGACATCAACGACACCGAACGGAACTATGGCGATTATGGTTACGCCAGTGACACGAACCGGTCGACCACGGCGTCTCAACAATCCAGCACATCGTCCGATGATAGTTGGTTCTACGACTACTACGACGATGGCTCGGGTCAACAGACAAACCAAGACGGGATGACCTGGTTTTCGCTGTACCAAGATACGAATGACGACGGAGTCTACGATAGCTACACCCGCTATCGTGACACCGACAACGACGGCGTCTATGACGCGTTTACTTTCTACAGTTTCGATTCCTCCGGCGATCAAGACCAGAAGGCCCAATCGGAAGCACAGAATAAACAGAAGGAACTGAGTGCCAAGAGTGAAGAGGTTTCAGGCACGATCGACCGAATCAAAACGGTGGATGTCCGAGGCCGCGATCATATTGTGGCGCACGTCAAAGGCAACGATGGCAAGGCGACCCCAGTCGACCTCGGTGTCAAACAAGACGACAATTCATTGTCCGAGGGCGATGAATTGACTGCTAGCGGACATCGCATGAAAGTGGGTGACAAGTCGATCTTGATCGCAACGAAGGCGAAGACCAAGTCGTCGGACTTGACGATCGACCGCAATGGTCGCAAATACAGCGGTCAGGTGGCCAGCACTCGCGAGGTCACGGTACAGGGCCAAAAACACCTACTGGCCAAAGTTAAAACCGACAATGGCAAATCAATGATGGTCGACCTCGGCCGCAAAGATCAATTGTCAAAAACGCCTAGCGAAGGCGATCAAGTGACCGTCCAGGGTGTGCCAGTGAAGGTACAGGACCGAATCGTTTTGATGGCCCGAACCTTGGGTGAAGGCGAAGATCGAAACGAAATTAAACGCGAGCAAGCGAAATCAGAAAGCTAATTCCGCTTAACCCGCCGAGGCGAATTCTCGCCCTTCCTGAGTGCCCTATCAATTTGATGGGGCACTTTTTTTTTGGGACTTGCGATGGGGTTTGCTTGCGATTGAGGAGGCAGTCAAATGACAATAGATAAAGACGGCATCGTTACGCTGAAGCGCGGACTCAGCTCGACGAGAGAAAACGCGACCCATGAAGACGTGACGAAAGAAAGCGATCGATTGAGATGGTGTTCGGATGTCGATTGCGTTAAAATTTTGCTATCAGATGTTTAGCACCGGTCCTTTTCTGTTTGAGCGAGTCGAATATGTTCTCCGAAACCGATGGCAGTAGGAAAACCATTGGCGACGTCGACATTCTGTATCACGATGGACTGTACCATCTGTTTCACTTGGTGCTTCCCAATCATGATTTCATCGCCCACGCCGTCAGCACGGACGCGATCAATTGGCGACGCGTCAGCAACGCATTGTTCATTGGTGACCCCGGCAGCTGGGACGATTTGATGCTATGGACGATGCATGTTTCGCCCGATCCCTATCGCTCGGGCCGCTGGCGGATGTTTTACACGGGTTTATCCCGACGCGATCAAGGTCGCTATCAACGTCTCGGAATGGCGGTCAGCGACGATCTGTATGATTGGCAAAAATCGCCGGTTCATTGGGAAGACCATCGAGGCCCCCGAGATCCCCTGCCAGTCAAAGAGGCGGTACAGAAAAGCCGCCGTGACGGGGCCAACTGTTTGCATGCGGAGTTCGATCCGAACAGCTGTCTGCCACTTGAACCCGACTCGCAATATTACGAATCCTCGCTAAGCGAAGGACGACACTGGGTTAGTTTTCGCGATCCGTTTTATTACCACGATGGTGAACAAGGCTGGCTTTTGGCGGCTGGGCGAGTCAAGGAGGGGCCGGTTGTCCGTCGCGGCTGTGTGGCGTTAATGAAAGAGGTCGCTCCGCATCAATTCGAAGCCCAACCGGCACTGCACCACCCACGACTTTACGACGATGTCGAAGTGCCAAATTTGATTTATTTTGACGACGACTATTATCTGATTGGCAGCATCCGCGAAGACGCCAAGATTCGTTATTGGCATACCAAAAAGATTGGCGAACCGTGGCAAAGCTATCATGACAACGTTCTATTGGCTCAAGGCAACTACGCCGGCCGGGTGTGCCGTGATGAACATGGATGGCTGCTCTGGAACTTCTATTCGATGAATCTGCTTGACCGAACGTCCGAAAACTTGATGCCGCCACCGAAGCGTTTGGTGCGTAGCAAATCTGGACTGCTGCGAGCGGTGACGTTTGAGGGGATCGATGCCTATCTTCGCGAGAGTGTCGATTGCCGCTGTATCCACAGTTTGATCGAAGATGTCGGACCACAAATCCAGGTCTGCCGGGTCGAAGGCGGTCATCTGGACCTGTCCTGCGAAAGTGGTTTCCAAGCGTTTGTCTTTGACGGCGACATCGACTGTTTCCGTTTTCACGCGAAATTGGAAATGCAGGGGCTCGGTAAATGCGGACTTGTCTTCCGTTTGGACCCCGAATCACGCGATGGATACTATTTGTCGCTCGACATTCTAAAAGGAGTCGCCCAGCTCCGAGCCTGGGGCACCGGCGCCGACGGAAGCGGTGAACATATGATGACATTCCGATCGCTACAATCGGGGTTTTGGTACTCAAAATCACGCAGCGAGGCGTCTGTTCAACTGCTCGCATTTGGCAGCTATCTAGAATTGACGGTCGATGGCCGAGTCGTACTGTCATTGGCCGACCAAACATTCGACAAGGGGCAACTGGGCATCTATCTGGAGGCTGCCGAAGTTCGAGTTTCTGATGTCAGACTCGACCGTCTCGCCTCTCCAAGCCAGACCGATGACCATCTTGCCAGCGGGTAACAATCTAGCTGAACACTCGCTTTACACGGCCGATCGACGATCGCTCAAGATGCAAGCAAAGTCGCGCGCACCTTGTGCACTTTTCGCTCCGCGATGGCTCAGAATTGTCCACATAACACTTGGCCAGATCTCAAAATTTATTTTCTTTCCGCAGGCACGACCTCCTGGCGAAGCAACGTTCGCATCGGAGCCAAATCGAATTCGATTGCACCACAACGATTTAGCTCAATCGCAATTTGTGTGCCATCAGATTCTGCCCGGATGACGGCCCAGCGAATCAGATGACAGCGGCCTAAAAATTGCTATCTTTGCTAGAGCCCCAACCCTGTCACCAAGCAAAAGGCTCATTCATGATTTCGACGCCAACATCGAATCGTCGACACCCCGCAAACTCGTCTCCTGCAAACCATCCGAACAATCCGAGTTTAAAACCTGCTGCTGTGGTCCATCCCGCACACCGTTTGCAGGGAAACCAGCTCGAAGCGGCGCTTCGAAAGACAGGGCGCAAGCAGCTTGAAAAGGTGGGCGTCACGGTGGAAGGCCGAGTGGTTATCATGGAAGGACGTGTTGACTCTTATGTCTTAAAGCAGATTGCCCAGGAAACGCTTCGCCCGCATCTGCGTGGCATGACCCTTCGCAATCGTTTGGTCGTTTCTTCCTAGCAAGCAGCTCGCGGTCCTTTTTCTATGGCGTTTCGACTGAAACAGAGTGAATCAGTCTCTAAATCCGTACGACGCATTGCCAGAGAGCAGATTGAAAAAGCGATTGAGGAAATCGAAGCTCCGAAGCTGACGCAATCGAAAAAAGTACACCAAGTTCGCAAACGATGCAAAAAGCTACGTGGCTTGGTGCGTCTGGTCCGCTATTCGATGACCGACGATTATCCTTACTCAAATGCGAATGCTCTGTTTCGTGATATCGCAAAACCTTTGTCGGAAGCACGAGACAGCAAAATATACCTCGATACCTTCGATGCACTTCTAGAACAATGTGCCAACGCGAAACAGCGAGCTCGTTTCCAGTCAATCCGCGACCAGCTGTCACAGCATCGACAACATTTGTTGCATGACGAAGTGGATGTTGAAACGCAACTTGGCGAGGCGCGGGGGCAATTCAGCAAAGCGTTCAAGGACGTCCGCCGCTGGCGATTCAACGAGAAAGAGTACGATGCCTGGGGTCCCGGATTCGGCGAAACCTATTCACGTGCACGTACGGCATTTCGGGATGCACAGAGCAATCCATCGACCGAAGTCTTTCACGAATGGCGAAAACGAGTCAAGTATCACTCGTATCACTGCAAATTATTGCGATTTCTATGGCCAGCGTTGATGAAGTGCCGGCAAAGTGAGGGAGAGCATTTGGGTGATTGGTTGGGCGTCCATCACGACTTGGCCGTGTTAAAGCGACACATCGCCGATTCGCCAACGGACTACGGCAACCGCAAAGTCACCAATGCCTTTGTCGACTTGATTGACAAACGTTCTGCGCAACTCGAATCGAGCGCTTTCCGTCTAGGCGAAAAGATGTTTGCTGAAAGCACGAAAAAGTTCCTGAAGCGACATCGCCGCTATTGGAAATCAATCCGTTAGCGTGAGTAGTACAACGCTAATGCATCGATCTGTTCGTCAGACAACTTGTCAGCGATTGGATGCATCAGATCGGCATTTTCCGTGCCGCCTCGATTTTGCTTGGCAAACAGATGCAATTGGTGACGTAGGTAATACGCCGGTTGTCCTTCTAATCGAGGATACTCGGCACTACGGTCGATCGGGCTGGGGCCGTGACACTCGACACAGGATGCGATCTTCGACGGGCCGTCACCATGATTGGCTAGCGTTTCCCCAAGTTCGTAAAGTCGTTTCTGTGCTTGGTCCAAATCAGACGGCGGCGTAGCGGCAGGCTTCGATGCGGGGTCGCCTAATTCGCTGTCCGAGGCTAATTTACTACCCAAGGCCGAATCGCCGTCCGATCGATGTTCGGGCTGAGTTGAAAAGTAATCGGCCAGCTTTCGGATTTCTTCGGCTTCCAAGCGAGCTGCGATCGGTTCCATGATCCCGCTATGCCGCTGTCCTGTTTTGAATGCCTCGAGCGTCCGTTCGAGATACTCGCGATTTTGTCCAGCGATCACGGGGACTCGGTCGCCGGCGCGTCCGTGACCATCGGCACCATGACATGACGCACAGGCGTCCGCAACAAGCTGCGTCGTCGCCGAATCGATCTCCATCCCCACCTTGATATGGTCCAAGTAGGTCGCATCGTCCATATCCTGGAACGATTTTAAAAACGCAACCAGGGGCCAGATTTCGTCATCACGCTGACGTGACGGCCAAGCCGGCATCCCCGCGAACTTGATTCCATGCTTGATGATGTAAAACAGCTCGCGTGGCGTTTGATGGAACGTTGCCGTGGGAAGGTAGGGTGGCGATGGCGTCATTTCTGCGGGCACACGTGGCACAGGCAATCCCGGGCGTCCATGGCACCAGCGACAATTGGCTTCGTAGCTTGCTGCTCCCAATCGAATCATGCCGGGTTCGTCCAGTGGCGGCGGTTCAATCCCAGCACTATGAAAATCGACCGATCGGTCACTGGCGAAATCAAGGATCCACGCCGTGATCGGCCAATGCCCGCTGCTGGCTTTGACCGGAAACACTCCTGTGACCAGAACGACGACTCCGATCACGCCTAGACCGACCAATAAGATCGCTAGCTCTTTAGCGCGTTGCCAATTTGTACGCATGTTGCTCATCCGACATTCGTCCTCATTTCGTATCGATCAAGCGACACGAGGTCTTTGGTTAACCACAATCCACCCGCCAGAAATGCGATGCCTCCCACCACCAGCATCACGGCGCCTCCGAGGTGTTGATCCATGATCGGCGTCAACATTTCACTATGGCCATGATGCATGTATAGCAACCGCGGTGACATCACCAACAATGCGCCAAGCAGCGTCATGTGCATCGAAGTCAACAACAACCCAATCACTCCGGCGGCACTGCGACCGCGATCGCGTGGAACCGCGCCGCCAAACGCCGACATCCATACCCACAATCCGGCTGCCAAAAACATGCCTTGCTCGATCACAAAGCCTAGCATTGAATGGCGAGCCCAATGATGCAGCCCCGGCGCGTGCCACGCCCAAACGATCAACAGCTCACCAACCGATGCGGGAACGGGCGAAAAGGATCGCGGAAACCAGATCACCGGATCCCATGTCTTACCGGCGATGGCAATCGCAAGCAGCGGTGCCGCCACGGCAACCACCGCCATATGCAGTGTCATGTGCGCCGCAAACGATTGGGTTGCTAACTCAGGAAGCGGCCCCAACCACGCTGCCGTTAATACGATCCAACCAAGATTCCACACCGTGATCTGCATCAGTCACAACTCCGGATGAACACGACCACCAGCGCGGTGAAGATCGTCGCCACCCCGCTTAGCAGCGACAATAAAAAGGTAGCTTGCCCAGTAAATCGGATATGGTCACCGGCGGTGTTCTTGTCATGAGGTGGGACTCCCCCTTTGCGGTGCTTTCGATAACCAATGGTTCCCACCACGACAATGATCGCCAATGCGAGAATCGTGTAACCAGCGATCGCGATTCGCACGGGCGACGCGTTGCCCGTTTCGTCAGCGAACTTGGCACACCAAATTGCGATGGTCAGATAACTGGCCAAAAAATGAATCGCCCAAACGCCGGGTGGCACCACCAACCACAGGATGTGGTTGCGTCGTATGGGGGTGGATTTGCTAGAATTCAAGGGACGCGCTCCTTTCTTTTAGGCCACCCACGGGAACCACGCGATCACGGCAACCGTGATCAGCGACGTCAACGCCAAAAAGTGCCAAAACAGCATCACATTGGTGATGTCAGCGTCATAACGATCCGTCATCTTGCCGGCCAATCGGCGTGCAAAACAATACGTTTGCATCAACGCTCCGACACACAAGTGAACTGCCGTCCAAAGCACCAACACACACACGATTGCCGGATAGACGTGACGACTCGGATCCATCTGCGTCGAAATGGGGCTAAAGGCAAGTGCACCGGCAGCCAACAGCGACATGCCAATCGCGAATGCAGTGCTGAGATAAAATCCCAAGGCTTTATCAGCACGGTTGAATTTGTGTGCGGCCCATGTCAATAGCCAAGCCCCCGCCGCGACAGCAAGCGAGAGGTTCGGCCACAGCATGCCAGGCCCTGCTGCATCTTCGGGAGGAAAATCATCGTGAATCGTCCAGTAAAAAAAGTAGCCAAACACCAATGACATAAACGCGGTCATATCACCCAGCATCGTGATAAACATTGCCCACCAACCGACCGATCGCGGGCCCGAGACATAAATCGGTAGACTCAATCCCAACCCCACATCCTTGTGCGATTTTTCCGGAATCACGGCCGTCCCCGTCCACAACCACACGATCACCATTGCCAGCGCCAACACGCCACTGATCACCGCGGCCGTCCACCAATGATAGGTCGAAAAGATAAAGACACCGCCAGTGAACAACGCTGCAAAAAAGGTCACAAACGTCGGCCCGGGAACGCGCAGACACTGAATTGGTTCGGCATCCATCGTGGATGTAACCAATGTCTCACGAAGCCCTTCTTCGGCGTCGGGTAAATAGAATTTTCCTTGGTCGATGTCGTCGACAAAGTTCTCTTGATCCCACAACGGATAACGGCTGGTGATGATCGGGATCGAGCGTATGCCCCAAGGTTGATCAGGAACCTCGGCCAACCATTCCAACGTTCCGGCATTCCAGCAATTGCGTGGTGCAAGCGGTTCGTTTTTCTTCGGACGCAGCACGTCCCACAGAAAAACGACAAACCCCGCGGCCAACACAAATGCGCCCACGGTCGACACCAAATTCAACGTGTCAAACCCCATCGCTGCAGGATACGTATAGACTCGCCGCGGCATCCCCAACAATCCGGTCAAATGCATCGGAAAGAAGCTGACGTTAAATCCGATCAGCGTCAACCAAAATGCCCAACGTCCGTAGCGTTCGGACAACGCTTTGCCTTTGACAAGCGGATAGTAATAGTAGACGCCCGCCATGATGGGAAAGATCGTGCCACCGACGAGAACGTAGTGCAAATGCCCGACAATAAAGTAAGTGTCATGAGCCTGGTAATCAAATGGCGCCACTGCCACCATCACGCCAGTTAACCCACCGATAATGAACGTCGCCAATCCAGCCAACACAAACAACAGCGAAACGGATTTCGTGATTCGGCCAATCAACAAGGTAGCGATGAAGCAAAAGATCTGGATTCCCGTTGGGATCGCCACCGCTTCGGAAGCTGCTGAAAAAATCCCAATGGTCAACCCCGGCAAGCCAGTGGTGAACATGTGGTGAACCCACAATCCAAAGCTCAAAAATCCGGTCCCTACCGCCGCCAGGACGATCCATCCATAACCGGCCATCGGCACGCGGGCGAACGTTGGCACGATCATCGCCACCAGTGCGATCGACGGCAGAAACACAATATAGACTTCGGGATGCCCAAAGATCCAAAACAAGTGTTGCCACAATAGCGGATCACCGCCTCGGGATGCGTCGAAGAACGGCCAATCAAGCGTCCGCTCTAGTTCCATCAACAAATCACCCGCAATCAGCGGCGGAAAGGCAAACAGAATCATGACGGCGACGACAAGGATGTACCAAGCGTACAACGGGATCAGATTCAACCGCATTCCCGGCGGTCGACACTTCAACACGCCGACGATCAGTTCCACCGCCGCAGCAATCGAGGCAACTTCGATGAACGAGAGTCCCAGCAACCAAATATCGACTCCGACATCGGTTTGATACTCGGTGGTCATCGGCGGATACATAAACCAACCGCCGCGAGGGGCAACTCCAAAGAAAAGCGACCCGCAAACGAAGATTCCACCGATCAAAAAGCACCAATACCCATACGCCGACAATCGTGGGAATGGTAAATCTCGAGCTCCCAACATTTGAGGCAGCAGCAAGATCGAAATTGCTTCGAGAATGGGCACTGCGAACAAGAACATCATCACGCTGCCGTGCAACGTGAAAACTTGATTGTATTGCTCGGGTGTCAACCAATCGTTCTCTGGCAGCGCTAACTGAGCCCGCATGATCAGTGCAAGCACGCCACCAAATAAGAAAAAGGCGAACGAGGTGACGGTGTACCACAAACCGACTTCGGAATTATTGACAGCCGACCAATACCGCCACCCTGTGGGCGTTCGCCATGGCGCGAGCAACCGCTTCGCTTGCGCCGACAACCCTGCTTCGGCTGCGGCCTCGTCACTTGAGGTCGATTGGTCCTCGCTTCGGTCATCCTGCCTCATTTCAGTTGCTCCAGATAGGCAACCATCGCCTGTAGATCGTCATCGGGCAACGAATCAAATTGGGGCATCTCGGCTCCAGGTTTGACATCATGCGTCTGCGTAATCCAGCGAGCAAGATTTTCGGGATTATTCTTCAGAACGCTGGCAGCGATGCTGAGTCGGCTACCGAAATGTGTCAGATCGGGACCCACCTTTCCTTTCGCATCGGTACCGCGAACCGCATGACACGCGCTACAGCCGTATTTGAAAAACACTTGCTGTCCCGCGATCGCATCGGGTTCAATCGGCTGTTTGGCGGGTTCGGATTGTCGTGCCAACCAATCGTCGAATTCATCAACGGGCATGACGACCACATCAAAATTCATCTGTGCGTGTGCCTTGCCGCAGAACTCGGCACACGCGCCACGGTATGTACCCACGCGAGTCGGGTGCAACTGCAGACGCGTCTGACGTCCTGGAATCATATCGACCTTGCCACCAAGCGATGGGATCCAAAACGAATGGATCACGTCTTCGCTGTCGAGTTTAAATTCCACGGGCTGATCGACAGGCAAGCGAATCTCATTGGCGGTTGCAATTTTTTCGCCATCGGGGCCAATGTAGTCAACTCGCCACCACCAAAGCACGCCGCTGACATGAATCTGCAAACTGCCACTCGGTGCCGGACGATGTAGATCGGGCAACATCGGCAGCGAGAAACAAAGCAAACCGGTCAGCACGATGGTAGGAAACACAGCGCCACCACCAATCACCAACAACTTGGTGGTTCGCGGATGATGTTCCCCTGGTTGATAGATAGCGTAGACGGCTAACCCGATCACGATCAACCAGATCGCCACCGCGCCTCCGCTCATCCAGTAAAACAGATTCGCAATGTCCTCAGACGCTCGGCCTGCGGCATTGAATGTCGATTGCGGCGTTTCGATGATCCCGTTCCCGGTGCAGAGTGATGATCAGGCGTCGGTGGCCGAACTGATGTTTGCCGCTTTGGACTTGCTGTCATCGCTGGGCTGCTTTGATTCCCAACGTGCCAATTCCTCGAATTGTTTTTGTAGTTGTCCTGAGATACTCGATAGAGCACCGCCACGATGCATCGCCGTATCACGACAACGATCTTTCACACGGTTCTCGATTTCGACCTGCAGCGACGCACCCTCTTTCCGAGAGAAACCGCTCATTAGCAACGACTTCAGCAGCGACTTTGTCGACGCTTCGTCGATCGTCGACGACGGATCATTGCCTTCGAGCTGCTCGCAGCAGAGCTCAGCAAGCTTGTTAAGTTGTTCGTCAATTTGTGGGTTCGTATCGCTCATCAGTTGTCTCACAGAGAAATTTCAATACTAAAGGACGTTTTCCGGTGAACGTCACCAGAATGCTCGTTCCCAAGACTCGGCCTGCAATCGACTAGCCCTGGAAACGCAATGCTGTCGCGGCTTCCGCCTCCGCTTGCCATATTCGGCAGTTTGCCTTTCTCGCTCGCGAGCCAACTCAGCGGGTGGTCAATGTTTCGACGACCGCCAACACCACAGCCAATAGGATGGCGCTACCGAAGACCACCGCAGTCCGGTTGATTGGCAACCAGTCGAACAGCGTTAGTTTGCCGCGGTCGCCGATCGGATCGATCTTGCGTCCGATCCATCCCGAGCATTCCGCGAACAAATACGATCCGCCCATCATTCCAATCATCATTGCGATCGCGTCGTAGTTGCCTTGGCCAAGTGCTGCGGCACCGGTCCCCGGACAATAGGCCGACAATGCAAAACCGACGCCAAACAACAATCCGCCAATAATGTTCGATGCATAGCGAGTCGGTTTGATGTGCAGCTCCACTTTTCCACTGCGGTGCAGCAAGTGAATACCAATCATGCCCACGATCACGGCGGAAAGCATCACTTTCAAAACGGTAAAGTCTTGAAGCAATAACTGACCAATCAGCACGTGGAACTTCGCAACGCCCCCCTTCTGCAACAAAAATCCGAACACGACTCCAAAAACCATGCCAAGGGCAAGCGTCTGAGCGCCGGCAGTATCGGCTTCGTTTTTTGATTTGGATTCCGCCGTTTGGTGAACTGTGGTCGCCATCATCTCCTCCGTCATTCGGATCGTTTGAACCAATTAATTTTTCGTGATTAAGCCCGCGGGCGGTAGTCGTTCGCTGAAACAGCCACCTATCTAAACCAGATAAACGAACATCGCGGTGATAATCCCACCGATGAAAAAGCAGATCGCTGAAATCCAGGAACCGACCGCCAACTGTAGCGTGCCGCTAATCCCATGACCGCTTGTGCATCCGCCGGCCATCCGTGCACCGAACGCCATCATCATGCCGCCCGCCAACGCCACAACGATCCTCAGCATCCCGCTGTCACCGCCGAAACGATCCTGCCACATCGCAGGCAACAGTTGCCCCGTCAATTCATTGCCGGTCCAGGCGGCCAGAAAGGCCCCGATGACGGCACCGAAAACCAGCATCACTTCCCACCCCACGCCCGGTGGCTTCTTCTTGAAAAACGCAAGCGAACGAGTATGCGATGGTGCAACTTTCTCGCCAATCAGTCCAGCCAATTTCGCGTATGCTGTCGAGGCACCAAGTGGCTTGTTCGAAAAATAGAATGTCAACATCGACAAGCCACCGATCAATGCACCGACCAGATAGGGTGACCATGCTGGCCCCGCGTAGTTCAACGCATCAATGTTCTGATCCGCGATCAGCCCCAGTTCGATCATCATGATTACGATCCTTTTTCGTGTTCAACCTCATAATTGGCCGCTGTCCACGCACCATAACTGCTTGAAAACTGGCGACGTGCTGAAACCTCGAGGCAGCCCTAAATCAGCGTGGCTCGCGAGCGGCTTCCCGCTCACATGAAACGCACGAAAGCCGCTGACTGCTTGTTGAACTAGCCCGTCTTCAGAATGCTTCGTTTAACCATTGACCGATAGGCGTACGCATCACGGATGCAAGTACGCCTTCGGCTGATTGTCTAAACGACTAAACCAACAAGTCGTTGACGACTTCCGCTGCGCCTAACGGAACTCCGACCACGCCGGCGACGCTCGGGCGATTAGACCGTCGGTCCGCGTCGTCCCATTACCAGACTGACAATAAAGAGCACAAGGAATACGACGAACAACACCTTGGCAATCATCGCAGCCGAACCCGCAATTCCACCAAAACCAAGTACCGCCGCAATCAATGCGATCACCAAAAAAGTTAATGCCCAACCTAACATCGGAGTCTCCAATCAAACAGAAAGTGAGTGTGTGTATACGGTCCATCCGTTGGCGACATTCACCAGCGGGTTGCGTTACGAAACAGACGATATTGCGATTCTCGTGCCACAGGTCCAAGAATCGTGAAAACGTTCCAAAACCGTTGGCAACGCCCGAAACTTGATTCCGCACCACGCAGTTTGGTCGCTAGCAAGCCAACACAAGAGTGATTGATGCCATCAATACCGAATGCAGAGAAAGGCATAAGAGTTGCGTTCGCGTTAATGCCAAACCACCAACACCTACGCGAGACAAACCAATGGCGACTCTCTTTTCCCTTCCTCTCGCTGTTTTCGCGGTCGCGCAGGACGGTACAGCAGCCACCGAGGAAACATCCGACCCGGCTGATGATGTTGCCAACCCAAAGGATGTCCCAGGCGAAGTCGACGTCAACATCGATACGGTCTGGGGAACGGTCGACAACATGATCGACAGCTTTCTTGACCGGTTGCCTTTTTTATTAGTAGGCATTGTCGTCTTTGCCATCTTCTATTTTGTTGCCAAGTTAGTTCGGCGTTTTATTCGCAGCAGCACCCACGGCAAAAGCTCAGCCAATTTAGGGCGTGTGATGGGACGTGTTGCTCAGTGGGTACTAGTTTTTGTTGGGCTGATCTTAGCCGTTGCCATCATGGCTCCGTCGGTCACGCCAGGCAAATTGTTAACCTCGCTAGGCATCGGTGGTGTCGCGATTGGGTTTGCATTTAAAGACATTTTGCAAAACTTTATGGCTGGATTATTAATCCTGCTCAATGAACCCTTCAAAATCGGAGACCAAATTGTTTCGGGCGACCACGAGGGGACGGTCGAATCGATCAAGACTCGCGCAACGTTGATCAAGACTTATGACGGCAAACGAGTCGTGATTCCTAACAGCCAGATCTACACCAATCCCGTCGTCGTCAATACCGCCTACGACTGCATACGAACACAATATGACGTGGGCGTCGGTTATGGCGACGATCTTCGTCATGCGGCAAAGGTCATCTTACAAACACTCCAAAATACGGAGGGTGTGGTCAGCGATCCAGCGCCTGACGTGGTTGCAACCGAACTAGGCGGCAGCAGTGTGGTGTTGAGGGCACGATGGTGGACGGCCTCCGAACGCGTCAATGTGGTGCGCACCGGCAACGCCGTCATCAGCGATATTAAAAAAGCCCTTGACGATGCAGGAATCGACATGCCGTATCCTACCAACGTCACTCTGTTACATGATCAAACCGAGGATTGTGATGGCGACCGAACACAGCAACGTGAAGGTTGGCCCGCAGGCGAAAATCCCCCGAATCCTCGGCCAATTGGACTCCACCGTGACCGTCCAAACGCGGATAACAAATCTTGAGCGACGCGTGCTTTCACTCTCGACGATCTATCAAACGCACAACATCAAGGAACAATGACATGCCCGATTCTGCCTCGTGGTTGCTCCATCAATGGGTGGTTGCCGGGATCGTTTCGTCGACCGCTCGGTTTATCCCGATTCCATTCGTCGACGACATCGTCCGCGACCAATGCCGTCGGTTTGTCGTCTCGCGCACTTTATCGTCACACCAACGCAGCGATCTGCTTGGCGAATTGAGACCGTACTACGCAAACAGCGACGGTTGCGTGGCGGGATGCCTGGGGTTGCTGGCGAAAGCCCCATTGAAGATTCTGCTGTTTCCGCTTCGCAAAATCGTTGCCATGGTCACTTCGATTAGGGGCGTACCGCTTGAAATCATGAGAACGGTGTTACTCGGACGCACCTTGGATCGTTATCTAGAGCGAGACGAAATCACGTTGAACTCCCACAACGCCAATCAGATGCGATTGGCATTTGACGAGACCTTCGCACGTATGGATTTTCGAGTACTGCGTGCGGCGTTGACCGATGCGCTTTCGAGTGTTAGTGGATGGAAGTCAGCGGCGATCGCGGTTGCGACTCGAGTGGCGGGACAGAAAGAGACGGCGGAGCAGGATCTGCAATCGGATCCCAAAGTCGACAGCGGAGCGAAACGCATCACGGAAGTGCTCGACCGGCCGGATACCCTCGAGCTCTTCGCGGAATTCGATCGCCGATTTGACGAAGCGATCAAACAAATGGACGTACGTTAATCGTTTGCCGACGGTGCCTCAATTCCTTGTTTCTCACGTCGCATTTCCCAACGTTGGCGGGCAAGTTCCTGCATGTTAACGGTCGCATCATGCTCGTCCACGATCTCAAGTCCTAGCAGCGTCTCGATAATGTCCTCAAGTGTCACCAAGCCTTCGACGCCGCCAAATTTATCCATGACCATCGCGATATGAGCACGTGAATCAAGCAGTTTGTCAAATGCGACGGTAATACTCTCGTCTTCACCAATTCGCATGATGGGACGCGAAAAATCCGAAAGCGGTTTGTCGCTGTGACCCGACACGACCGAAGCCAACAAATCGCTACGCAACACAAACCCTGTCACATTGTCGCGACGTTCTTGGTATAGCGGAATCCGCGACACCGGCAGCGTCTTGAGTTCTTCGGAAATCTCTGACAATTGCCGCGTATCCTCAAAAGCGATCACTACCGTGCTTGGTGTCATCACATCCTCGACCGTGATCGACTCGAGCTTCAACAAATTGCGCAGGATGCGAGATTCATGTTGTTTTAATAGCCCTTCGCGGGTTCCCAATTCGGCCACCGCGGCGATCTCAGCACGCGTGACAAGCTGCTGCTGCTTGTTCCCTGACAACCATCGCGTTAGGTATTCCGACATCCACACCAATGGCAACATCAACACGATCAACCCTTGCACCATAAACGCCACGCTGCCAGCGAGCCGGCGCCAATGCAATGCCCCGACGGTTTTAGGGATGATCTCGCTGAGCACTAGAATCATCAACGTCAACAACGCACTGATGACACCTAAATATTGATCCCCGTAAATTTTTGCCGCCTGTGCACCAACCCCCGCGGCCCCCACGGTATGGGCAATCGTGTTCAGACTGAGTATCGCCGCCAAGGGACGATCAATGTTCTCTTTGAGCTGAATGATCCGCTGGGACGATTTCGTTTCGTCACGCCGACGCTCAGCGATGAAGCTGGGTGTGATCGACAGCAGAACAGCTTCGGCAATCGAACACAGAAACGAAAAACCAATCGCGACGCACAGATAGGTGATGAGTAGAAAATAGTCCATAAGAAACGCGTCTGTCTCGTTCGAGGCGGCGATTGGAAAAAGGTGCAAATCACCATCGCTAAGGGATTTGCCATCATCATACCACGTTGGCAATCACAGCGGTTCCCTACCCCCAAACCAACACCCAGCGGAAGCCGCAGTGAAGCAGGCTTTGAAAACAGACTGGCCCATCGTTTGCATTACCGGTCGTTTGCGTGATGCCAGATTTCAATTCCCCGTACATTTACCACGAAAGGAGTAAATGCGAATGTCGTCGCAAGTTTCGGCCCCCCAACCTCAAACCATGAACAAAACCAATTCCGACGAAAGCCCACTCACAAGCGACGATCAAAGGGCGCTGCCCGAGCCTGACACGGGCAATTCGTTTAGAAGCACCGTGATGCAGCGATTCCCAACACACTTGGTGCTCGCATGCATCAGCGTGGTGGCCATCGCCTGCTTCGTCGTAGCGACCTGTTTTTGGCTAACGCAAGCCTTATCGGCCTCGAATAAAGTGAGCGCCGGCAGCGCATGCGGCATATTGGTGTGATCAGAGTTGCGGCAATCGCACCGTAGGGAAAGCGCTGTTTCGAAATGGCGTAGGTCGACCACCCGTTTTGAAAAAACGTTACAACGCTTGCCCAAACGGTTTCCAGGATTTTGCCAATGATTCCTGGCTTCCTACTTCGCTTGCCGCTCAGCCGAGCGGCAACACCCCGACAGCCCCAATCTCACAGTCGCATTAAGACCGGTGGTTTAGCTGTTGCACCTGTCCGATGAAATGCTTTAGCGACGGCATCAAGTCGTGAAACATCATCGTTACCGATTTTGAATGCCCCGACCGTGCTTCGTCGATAAAGGGCTGTAACTGTGCCACAGGCGGCCCGGTGTGAAAAGTGCTCAGCAACCCTTTGAGCGCATGCGCCGTCTGGGCCACCTCGCCGAGCTGATCCGACCGCAATCGATCCTCGAGTTCCCTTAGCATGCCGGGAGCATCCTCGGCCACAATTTCAGCAAGCTCGATGAACATTTCCTCATCCCCTCCCACACGTTCGAGGGCATCGGAAAAACGCGTTCGCTCGGCTTCGCTTAAAGTTGACATAATTCATTCACGCCTTGACTTGAGGATCAGATCCAATTCTATGGTCGCAACTTCCATCCAACGATAACGCCCAGCCCGAATGCCCAGCATGCAGCGACATCGGGATTATCTTTGGCGTAGGCTTTGACCAAGCTAAAGATGTCTTGAGCTGGCTCTTTGACGTAATGCGTAGCGGCGCCCTGCGCAGCCTCACCAGCGCCGGACGCGATCCGGCTGGCGGTTTCCTTTGCTTGATCGGATCGTGTGGGAGATTTGCTATTTTCAGCGGGCATATTCGACATGGATTTTACCTTGGATAAACGGGAGGACGTTGGCCGGAATCATGCGTGGAACCGCTCCACGTTGACTGTCGACGTAATTCAGGATCTTCATCCGAAAACGATTCTCGGCGAATCTGGTTTCGGGGCGAGGTTTTGGGCGACACCAACGTGGCCTTCAACCATCGCAGATTTTCGGCGAACTCGGACTTGCTCTCGCTCATTGCAGCCGAAGCGGCACCCACCGCTTTCAGCGCGATCCACCCGAGCAACGCGACGATGACAAAAAACGCGGCACCGACAATCAACAATGATTCACCCGCGGAAAGCTCGGTCAACTCGGACAGCAAAAACCCACCACCGACCATCAGCACCGTTAGAGCGGACCCGGCCAATGCGACCGCGACCGCGCCGCACGCGATGGCCTGCGAAAGCTTTCGCTTGGCTGCTTGGCTGTCGACCGACAACAACTGCATCTGCAACTCGAATAAATCGAGAACATCCTCGGTCACTCGCTGGAAACTGGATTGGCGATCACGTGATTCTTCGGTCATTAGTATCACCAATTCTTTCGTTTGACGAGCCAACCAATCACCACACCGACTGTTAAGGCAGCGGCAACCGCAACGGCGGGCTGGGCTTCAATCGCGTTTTGAATACGTCGAGGAATTCGACTTTCTTCTTCCTCGATCGCCTGCATATGTTCTCGTTGCAGCCCACTAGTTTCGCTGCGACGACGATGTTCAAGAGGGGCGATCATGATAGATGCTGACTCCTAGCTTTAAGGATTGAGTCGATGGGGTATTTCGACGACAAGGCTTTTGTGAAATGATTCGCTGCCATCGACGTCGCTTGCCTTAGCGCCATCGCCGCGACCGCGGCGGCAATCCCCCCCAGCATGCCTTTCTTGGCCGGCTCACTCGGCTGTGCGGCCGCTTCATGATGCACCACGACAGTATCGCGTTGTTTATGTTTGGCGGGCACCAACCAATATCCCACTACCACTGCGGCGGCCAAGATTGGCAGCGGACGACGTGACATGTGGTAACGCCAATCCGACAACTGCTTGACCCGTTGCCGCGCGTCATCAACGTCGTAGGGCAGGTCGGTACGAATTTCTCGCATCCGCGTACGAATTGCCTCGGACTGTTTTTCAGTTGCAAGCGTAGTAGCCATGTCTATTTCTTTCGTCCCAAGAACAGGAACGCACCGGCGGCCAACCCCAACCCAAAAGCGATTGCCAAGGTCTCACCCGGTCGCGTGCGTGCACGATCCACCAGCTTGGCTGAATAGTCACTCGATTGGCTGGCAAAACGCTGGGCCTGCTCTCGGGCATACTGACTCGCCTCGGCGGCCACTCGCTGAGCAGCGTCACTATATTGCTGGACGGTTTCGCTCGCCTGGTCCCGCACCCCGCCGCTGAACAAGCTATCGAGGAACCGCTCGATCTCATTGCGAGTCGCGCCGGTTTTCTGCTGAACCACCCCTACCAATCGATCCGCCGAACCTTCGGCGCGACGCAAGTCGTCTTCGGTCAGCTGCGCCCAATGTTCTTTCAGACGCCCCTTCACCTCGTTCCAGTGACCTCTGAGTTGTTCTCGATCTGGCATCAGTCTCTCCCTCGATTGTCTGCACACTGTTTCGTTCTGTTTCCTGCAATATCACCGCGGCGTTTGGCCCGGCAATCTCGTGCCGCTTGGCGCAGCAGCGTGGTACGAAGCATACGCCCACATAATCGCAGCGAAGTTCCCAACAAAGCACATGACGTGCCAAACAACGCTGGAAGGGATTCAGCCGCTGTACTTACCAACACAACGACTGTTTGTCAGCCAAATTGGTCGATCACCGCTCGGGCCGGTGTTATTTGGCATGAGTTTGACAGCTGAGCTGCCTTGCCAGCCAAAGGACCGGTCAACCGCAACAACGACGCCGCGTTGAATCGACCGAATCATGGCCGAACAGCGACCTAGGCGTCTTGTTGCCGACCGGTTCGTCCCTAAGCTCAATCGCCCCGCTTATTTACAGTAGCGTCATTTTTGGTAGACATTACTGGGCTGATCGGAAACAATGTCGGTCACAGGCTCGCTGGAACCACGGCCGTCGATTGTGATCTTTTGCTCGGCATCCTTGAAGACCAACGTGCGATAAGGGAACGGAATCTCGATCTTGGCTTCATCAAGTTCACGTTTGATTGCGGCGATGACTTCATCGCGACTTCGCCGTACGTCGAGCGGCTTGGCGCCGGTCCACCATGCGACCTCGAAGTTCACACTCGAACTGGCAAATTCCTGAGCAAAGATTTCGACGGCGCGAACTCCTTCGACCGACTCACACCCTTGCACCGCCTTACGAATCACTTCACGTGACTGGTCTACGTCCTCGTCATAGGCAACACCACAAATAATTCGAACGCGTCGCTGCGGTTGATTCGTTAGCACATCGACCGTGCTTTTGAACAGATTCGCATTGGGAACAACCGCCAATTCGCCGTCCAGACGACGAATCAACGTATTGCGGATCGTGATCTGTTCGACTCGCCCGGTCAGGTCGTCGCACGTGATAAAGTCGCCGCGGTCAAACGGATATCGCCACAGGATCAAGATGCCAGCGAAAAAGTTTTCAAAAATGTCCTTAAACGCAAAACCGACCGCAACCGATCCTAACCCCAGCACAGTCAACGCCTTCGACGGCGTCATCCCCGGAAACGCGACCACGGTGGCCGTGAGAATGCCGACAATCCATACGGCGATCGACACCAACTGGTAAACCAAATCCTTCAAACTGGTTCGCAGCTTTCGATTATCGAGAATTCGGACGATCGACCAACCCACGAATTTCGCCAACAGCGACGTTACCACCAACACGATTGCAGCCGCGATTAACAAAGGCGATCGCACCAGCAGATCACGCCACAATTCGTTCAAAGACCTAGCGATGACTTGCTTGCTGGAACTAAATTCGACGGCGCTGTCGACCTCCATTTTGTTGATCACAGCGATCACATCCTGGGTCCGCCTTGCCGTATTGCCCGCCCATTCACGATGTTCTTCGGTATCCGCCACTCCAGAGATCGTAACGATGCCGTTGTCGGACACGATCTGCAGATCGCTATACCAGCCCGATGACTCGAAGATTCGCTGCAAGCGTGATGCGATTGCAGAATCCTCGGCAACGTCTTCCACCCCAATCGTCGCCGGTGGTTCACTCTGGTCCTCGCCGTCGGTGGACGAAGCGTCCTGAGCAAACGCCCCTGAAGCAGTAACGACGAGCAGTCCTAGAACGAGGGTGCATTTTAGTAGCAAACGTTGGGCAGGATAGAAGGATTGCATTTCGGATGAGGTGAAGCTTGGATGAGTTGAAGCGAGAACTTGAAAAGTAGCGAGCGACATTGCGGACGACCTTGACCGCAACCATCTTGCGGTAACCCGTCGTTCGCGCAGCCCATTTGCAGAGGCAATTCCCCCCTGTCCATGCATTCGCCATGCCGTTTCGTCATTACGGCGCTCCCCCAATGCCAACTACTTTGTCACTATACGGGTGGCGTTTGTAGCGGTGCGGCGCGGGGCCCGCCCGGTCTAAACCGAACGTTTCACTCGCCTCAACCGGACGGCTCGCGCCGTGCCGCTACCAAAGTAGATGCTCAAGTAGTGGGATTCGCCAGAATTCCCCTCTTTGCTGTTGAAACACCAGGAACTCTGGCGAGTCCCACTACGAAAAGTAGATGGCATTGGGCGCTACCGCGTTGTGTACAGCGGACTTCTGAAGACTGGCATGCCCTTTGCTCGAACTATTTACCATTCACTGTTGAGCAGCCAGCCGAAGCTGTGCTCGCATTAGCGTACGCCTATCGGCTAATGGTTAAACGAAGCATGGCAAAGTCAGGCTGAATCAACAAAAACGGTTACTAACCAAACAACTTCTGACTGCATAACGATGTTGAAATCGCGTGATTTCAACTTTCGACTACATTACAAGGATTTACGATTACGATGACCACGCCGAATGTTCAAACCGTCCATGGTGTTTCACATCCTACCCGTGACGAAGCTGCCAAGAACGTCCCGGACGATGCTGCCGAACCACCTCATGAAACCTCGACACAAAAGTATCGCGAAGAAACGGCGGAACGCTTGATTGAGAACAACGAGGCAGCACGAGAGCAAAATGGCGATTGATTTGATGGTCGCAATCGCGGTGATGACGGTGGTGGCGGTGGCGTGTGGAATGTTCACCGCTTTCTACGCTTATTCGCGCAAAGGACAACGTACGGTCCTTTGTCTAACGCTCGCCGTCTTTGCGATGGTTTATTTTCTATTCTATGGATCTGGCCAACTCTTCTGGGCCAAGTTTGTTCCGTCGTCCGCCGCGATTATCTACACCAACTTCGCAGCAATCTTTGCTGCGTTGGCAGCCGGTTGGGCGTGGCGGCTACCCAACACGCCCCGCTGGCGTCGTGGAAGTCTTACCACGCTATTGACCCTCAGCGCTTTGGCTGCGATCAACTGGCCTTTGCTTTCCATCGCAGTACGTCCACCGCCCCAAGGCGGCGATGATTGGGAAAATGGCGTGGCGATGCAAACGTCTTGGGCGACTTGCAGCCCCGCAGCAGCCGCGACCCTGTTTCGCGGCGAAGGGATCGAAGTCAGCGAGGCAGAAATGATCCCTCTTTGTCTAACCGATTCCAGCGGCACGCCGACTCTTGGCCTATATCGAGGTGTCAAGCTGATTTCAGAGCAACATGACCGAACCGTCGAGGTGCTGGATGAAACACATGCCGAGTTGCTCGAAAAGGACGATTGGCCAGTCCTGTTGGCGGTCGAGTTACCATTTGGCGTTGACGATCGTCGCTATGCGGACCAGTGGGGCTGGATTCCTGGGCTGGGACACTCGGTTGTTGCTTTCGGCAAACGTCCCGACGGCAGCATTCTGATCGGTGATCCGTCGGTCGGATTGGAAGCATGGAACGAGCACGATTTGCAAGTGCTCTGGCACGGTGGCGGAATGCGAGTCAAATAAAAACGCTCGTCTTGAAATTCCAGTTTCGCCTAAATTTCGCTCGCCTGCATTTTGTTCGCACTGCATATTTTCGCATCGCAGGAAGCAGCCTGCGATGCAGTGAGTCTACCAGATAGGAGCCAAGGAACGACGACGGCCCGACAACCTTACTCGGAAGTCGGGACACCCGGTTGGATATCCTCGACGCCCTTGACTTCTTCCCTGTTGCGTTCAAGATTGGGCTCACTCAAGTCATTCAGCTTGACTGTTAATTCTTCTTCGGCGTCTTGGACCATCGTTTCCGCGGTCTCTTTGGCGTCGCGGACTTCCGCCGCCGCTTCCTCGCGTGCATCGGCAATAATGTCGACGGCTTCCTCTTCGGACTCCGCGACAATTTCCGCAGCACGCTCACGCGCCGACTCGAGGTTCTCTTGTGCTTGTTCCGCTTCTTCACGCGGGGTGGTCGGTTCGCTTTGACAACCCAAGCAGCTAATCAGTAACGTTGCGACGGCAGCAAGTTTAGTCGTTTTCATAGAATGTATTAAAGGGAATCATGCGACGATCGTAGTCGCAATCAGGAATACTTTGAATCAAAAAAAATCGCGTGCCCCCAAAGCGGTCACGCGATCATCGCTGACTTACCGACAATACTATTCGGCAATCACGTCCAAGATTTCACGAAGACGAGAATCGCTAGTGGCACGCTTTGCCACGCGGACGTCTGCCTTTAAGCGGACGATTGCATCCGCGGCACGGCGAACCACGTTGTCCTCGTTTGTGAATTGCTGCCAAACAGCCTGGTTTGCATCCAAGTGAAATTGGACCCAATTTGCATCCGATAGATGTTCCATCCGTTCGCTGGTATAGCGATCAAGACTATTTGGATTTGCGGCAGTAGGCACAGCGGGTGCATCGCTCACTGCATTTCGGCGTGCGGTGTTATTTCGGCGTGCGGTGTTCGCAATCATTTCGTCTTCACCGTCGATTCTCTCTGCTGGATCATCCAGGTCGATATCGTCATCACGATCTCCCTCAGCGTCGACTCCCACTACCGGGCTCGCGTTATTGATGTTGTAGTCCACATCCGGATCGAAATCGTCACTGTCGTAAATCGAATCTTCAGCAAAGGGCAGCGTTGCCGAACGCGTCATCACTTCTCGTTTGCTGATTCGATCGGACGCGGGACGCTGCAAACCACGGCGGCCCGCGGCGGCCGCGATCGCGCCTTCGACCCCATCTTCGATTGCGTCCGCCCGATTGCGGGACTCTTTGGCCGTTTCGTCGATGTAATCATCGACGCGATAGGGCCCCANATCCAACAGGGTCGCAGGTCCGGTCAGCTCATCATCCAGCCCGGGATCGCGCGACCC
>NZ_ANOG01000802.1 GCF_000346295.1 Rhodopirellula maiorica SM1
AGAAGCAGATGGACGACGAGAGTCGATTGGCCCCGTCCTTGGTGGCGTTCCACTCGCCACGATCTTCCGAGTCCGAGGTGTACCGCGTTGCCAGAACATCACTACTAGTTAAGAACCGTCAACAAAACGCTCGTACCCTGATGATGACCAGTCCCCATCCGGGTGATGGTAAATCCACGACCATTTCAAACCTTGCCATCTCGTTGGCTCAAACGGGTAAACGCGTCTTGTTGATTGATGCCGACATGCGACGTCCTGTTATCGCAGGCCTGTTCGGGCTCGAAGGCGAACCAGGGCTCACGAACGTCCTTTTCGATTCCACACAATTCGACAAGTGTATCCAAAGCACCCCGATCGAAACGCTTTCGGTGATGGCGCATGGGTCGCGAACCTCTGAACCCGCCGAGCTGCTTGAATCGTTCCGGCTCAGCGGTCTGCTACGATCATGCGAGCAACGTTTTGACATCGTGTTGGTCGACGCTCCTCCGCTGCTAGCTGTCGCGGACCCCGCCATCATCGCTCCTCAGGTCGATGGCGTGTTGATGACCGTTCGCGTTCTGAAGAACAACCGCCGCAGCGTCGAGCGAGCCGGGAACGTGCTAGAAGAAATCGGCGTTACCCCAACGGCGATTATCGTGAACGGATCGGACGCGGAAAGCAAAGCCTATGGCTATTCCAATCACTATCGATCCGAAGAGTACAGCTATACGCCCTACTACCACGACACGTACGCGGCCAGTGACCCTCAGCCCAATTCAATCCGTCTGCAAAACGCAGTTGGCTCACAACCAGTGCAACCGACAAAGTTGATGTCTCGTTCCTAGATTCCGAGCAAAGAGTGAAAAGAGTTGGCGGCAAAACGCTGGCCATGTTGAAAGATTCGGTGCCTCGTTCTGATAGTGATCACAGCTTCTAGAACGCAAGAAAGTTGGGTTGGAATATGCAAAAAGTTATCTCTCAAGCCAATCTGATTTGTTTTTCAGGAACTGATCCTCGTGCTTCGATAACGACTGATTTTATGAGTACATCCGCAACGCCTAACGAATATCTGCTAGAGCCAGCGAAGCAGGGCGTCGACACGGCGTCCGAGAGCGTGCAGCTGCAAGAGATTATCGAACGCCACACGGGTAAACCGCCAAGCCGGGAACTGAGCCTAACCTATATATGGCAGGTCGCCCTGACCGCATGCCCGTTGTTGGTGGTCGACCTATTGGTCACGGCTTGTTGTCTCGCAGCGGCGACCTTCCTTGTTTGCAACGTGGCTGGAACCGATCCCTATTCGGGGTTTTGGAAGCAACTTCCCGCCGTGTTGTTATTGCAGTCGGCGCTTTTGTGTCTGCACGGCGTTTATCCCGGTGCCGGACTCAACCCCGTCGCAGAGCTCCGCGGCTTGATTCGCTCGACAATACTCAGCTATCTGGCACTCACCGGGCTCAACGTCATCCTTGGTCAACTGCCACGTTTGGAAGCGACGATCTTTGCGACGTCTGTGCTGATCACGGTACTGTTGTTACCACTCGCACGTACCCTCTCGCGCTACATGATGGGTCATTTCTCGTGGTGGGGAATCCGTGTTTTGGTTGTCGGTGAAACGGAACAGCGAACCATCACGTGCCGAAAACTCATTAAGCACCACGAGTGGGGATACCGCCCAGTAGGCGACTTTAAATGCACGACTTCGCTACGGCCCGAAGCATCCGATTTGATCGATAGCGAACGGCATGATGACTTGGTCGAAATCGCTCGTAGAAAAAAGGCTCCGGCTATACTGATTTGTCCATCACCGGACCGTTATGAATTGGTGCGACGATTGGTATTCCAGATTCCAAGAGTGGTCGCGTTTGGCGATGCAGAATCACCCGATTATACCCGTGCTTCGTCTCATTCGACGCATACCTACACCACCGAATTCAATTTTCCGCTGTTGCATTTTGGACCGCGTTTATTGAAACGTTTTTCGGACATTGTTGTCAGCTTGATCGCCTTGGGATTGTTTGCCATCCCGATGGCGCTGATTGCATTGTTCATCAAGCTAAAATCACCCGGCCCCGTATTTTTCGGACACAAACGCTGTGGACAACATGGAAAAACATTCCGAGCTTGGAAGTTTCGTTCCATGGTCTGTAACGCAGACGAAGTCCTTCAGCAACACCTACGGGAGCACCCAGAACTTCGCGACGAGTGGGAGCGTGATCAAAAGCTAAAAGATGACCCGCGAGTCATTCCTGGCGTTGGCACAATCATCCGCAAATGGAGCCTCGATGAATTTCCACAATTTTGGAATGTTTTAGTTGGGCAGATGAGCTTGATCGGGCCTCGCCCCATCGTGGAATCCGAGATCTCGAAATACAGCGATCGTTATTTCGACTATTCCCACATGACACCAGGGATTACCGGTCTTTGGCAAGTCTCGGGGCGAAACAATACGACCTACGAAGAACGCGTAGCACTGGATCGGTATTATGTTCGAAATTGGTCCATTTGGCTTGACCTGCTGATTCTCGCTAAAACGCCCGCCGCCGTGCTCACCAATCGAGGTGCGTATTAACTTCCATTACGCACTTTGACCGTGCTCTTAGGAAACGATCGCAATGATGGATCATAATAACCTGCGTATTGCACTTGCACACCACTGGCTAGTCGGCATGCGTGGTGGTGAAAAGGTGCTCGAACAGCTCTGCAAGATGTTCCCCGAAGCGCCTATTCATTGCTTGGTATCCGAGCCCAATAAATTGAATGGCATTATCTCGGAAAAGCAGATCGTGTCGTCGCTGCTACAACGGGTTCCTGCGGCCACGCGGTACTACAAACATCTGTTGCCCTTTCATCCTTTGGCGATCGCGAATCTACGTGTTGCCCAGGGAACGGACGTGTTGATCAGTTCCGACGCAGCATTGATCAAGGGAATCACCGTTCCTGAAAACACGCTCCACATTTGTTATTGTCACTCGCCACCTCGCTATTTATGGGAGATGGGCGAAGAGTATCGTCGCAGTTCGTTGGCCGCCAGATTTGCGCTCAATGCATTCTCGAAGCGATTGAAAGCGTTCGACTATCGCGCAGCGCAAAACGTGACGCAATTTATTGCCAATTCGGAATTCGTTGCCGATCGCATTCGCAACTACTACGATTGCGATGCCGTCGTCGTGAACCCTCCGGTGGATGTCGATGCCTTTGACTCGACGCGTCCGCGCGATGCCCATTATCTGGTTGTTTCCGAACTGGTTCCCTACAAACGAATTGACATTGCGGTCAAAGCCTTTGCCGACCATCCGGATCGACGTCTTGTTGTGATTGGTGACGGCAGTGAGCGAGCAAAGCTGCAGCGCATTGCTGGTCCCAACGTGACCTTGATGGGACGTCAACCCTTCGCCGTGCTGAAGGAACACTATGAAACGGCCCGCGCTTTCATCTTTCCCGGCATCGAAGACTTTGGCATCACGCCTGTCGAAGCTCAGGCGGCCGGATGTCCCGTAATTGCGTTTCGCAAAGGGGGCGCGATGGAAACCGTCCGTGATAACGAGACAGGCATCTTCTTTGACGAGCAATCATCGAAATCGCTCTCAGACGCAATCCGTGTTTTCGAACGTTCGCAAATCACCCCTGACCAATGCCGGCACAACTCGGAACGATACACCGAGTCCATTTTCCGTGACCGTATGAAGCAAACCATCAATGCCACACTAGAACGTCATGGCGTCAAGACGGGTGCGGCCTGATGGGTGCGGTCCAAGCAAATCGCAAGCCTCGCGCGGGGCTGCGGGCACACTCTCTTGCTGTGTTAGCGGGACGAGTTTCCAACATGTTGCTAACCGCAGCATCGGTGTTTGTTCTGACTCGCGTGATGGGACAATCAGAGTTCGGTAGCTTCGCGGCTGTGTTTGCGATCACTCAAGCTTCCGTGCTTGCAGCAGTCTTCGGTCTCGACCAGATCGTTATTCGGGAATTGAGCAAAACGAACTGCCCGATCGTCAAAAGATCAATCGTTTACCGCTACTTGGCGGCTGCCGTCATCCCAATCTCCGTTTTTGCAGTCGCCACCGGAATGGTGTTTTACCATTTCGGTGATGTCCTTGTCGGCCAGTCCGTCTCACTCATCGCGGTCTTTGCCATCGTACTATCGACGGTGGTGCGAGCCTTGACTCAGTTAATCGGAGAGATCTGCCGAGCCCTTGACGACCCTATCGTGGCGAGCCTGTGTAGTGGTCTCGGCGGCGGTCCGTTGGCGATGGCTCTGTTCCTCGCCACCTGTGTGCTGTTTCGTATCAATAACGCGATCGAGTGGGAAACCGGCGTAACGATCCATGCCACCGCCGGTCTCGTGACCGCGTTGTTCGGATTGAGCTGGATCATCGCTTTTCTGCTCAAGCCGTCTCTCGCGGCATCGCAGGATGACGTTTCAAAGGATGGAATTCGCAAGAATGAATTTGCTTCCATGCGTCAAATGCTGTTTGACTACGGTTTCCCAGTGTTTTTGGCCTCAGGACTGGGGTATATCTGCCAACGATCGGACATTGCCATCGTTTCGATTCTAGGCACCCCGATCGACGTTGCTTTGTTTGAAGTGGCAACTCGGCTCGCATTGCTTGCGGCGCTTCCGATGGGAATTGCCAACACCATCCTGATTCCACGCATCAGTCGGCTCCTCAAAGATGCTCCCACCGAACTTGAGATTTTGCTTCGAACCGGCGCGTCGATTGCGACAATCATTTCGCTGGCGGCATGCGGATTCTTTGTTTTCGCCCCGGAACTGATTCTTCGAATTGGATTTGGAACGGAGTATGTTGCCGCTGCCCCCTTGCTGATAGCAATCATTCCAGGTTACCTCGCCTTTGTACTCAGCGGGGCTTGTGGCAATGTGTTGATCCAAGGAGGACGCTCGTGGTCGGTGGTGATTAACTCGCTGATCTGTGCCGTGGTCGCTTGTGTGGGTGGGGTATTGTCCTGGCATTTCTTTGGCGCAATCGGAGTCGCTGTTACGACAAGCATCACGATGATCTTGCAAAATTCAATCAATTGGTTGATCGCGTATCGTATTTTTGATGTCAAAACACAAGCCTATTGCTCTCCGAAAAAATTCTACCAAGGCGTTTGCAAGATGATGGATATCTTTAGCCTTAGCAGACTAAAGGAGACCTCATGAGAACTTCCCAGCAACACCAATTGGGCCAAAACCAATCGGGCCAAAACCATCTGCCAACCGCTCAACCCCCTTTGCCAAATTGTTTCATCATTGGTGCGCCCAAATGCGGCACAACGTCGTTGTACGAGTTTCTGTGCATGCACCCTGAGGTTTGTTTTTCCCATCCCAAGGAACCGCTTTTTTGGGCCACCGATTTCCCGGGCGCGAACAGCCTTTCGATTCGCCCTGTGAAAACGCAGCAAGAGTATCTCGGGCTTTTTAAATCTAAAGACCTTCGTTCGAAACGGATCATTGCTGAAGCGAGCACTTGCTACTTAATGTCCGAGACCGCAGTTGGAAACATCTTGAACTTTAACCCCGCGGCGAAGTTCATCGCGATGTTGCGAAACCCCGTAGAGCTTGTTCAGGCTTGGCACAATGAATTGGTGTACAACGGATTAGAACCTGAGACCGATTTCCACACTGCATGGATGTTACAGCAGTCGCGTCAAAACGGCCAATGTTTACCGAAGGTGTGTCCCGTTCCAGAGTTTCTACAATACGGGCGTGTGGGACGGTTGGGCGAACAGATCCAGCGTGTTAAGCAGCTCGTTCCGTCGGACCAATTACTACTGATTCATTCGCGAAACCTGCGAAACGACGCCGAACATGAATGCCGCCGAGTTCTCGAATTCTTAGGTCTTTCGGCACCCGATCGTCTTGAATTCCCCACGGCGAACGCTTCGAAACGAATGCGATTCCGGTTCCTTGCAACCCTTTTCTTCCACCCACCGGCAATACTAGAGAAACCGACAAAATGGTTGCGACGTGGCTTTGGTGCGTTCCCCAAACCACTGCGTGCCATCATCGATCAAGCCATTCGGCCGCGAAACAAGAAGTCAAACTTGGAACCATCGTTTTCTTCGGAGTTGAACGCATACTTTGCGGAGGACTTACGGCTTTTGAATGAGATCGCGGAACACGATTTTCGATAACGGGAATATGTCCCGAAACGATGGACTCTGTCTTTACGGATAGGTTCGATCCTCTTTCCATTCATCGATCGTCCAGAATGTCTTCGCCAAACCAACTTCCGAACCGTGCTAAAACGTCTGCGGAATGGTTTCTCGGACTGCTTTTGCAACCTGGATTCAGTTTCCTTCCCGCCTTAGTGGTAGGCGGTGTTTTTTGGGCGAGCGCGCCTGATAATGGTGCCTACGGCTTCATGCACCCCACCCAGGTCCAGCTGCCATCGCTGCTGTACTTTATCGGTTTCTACGTGGCGGCGGTGCTAGCGGCGACCCTGGGTTCGATGCTCGGTCGCCGAATCGGAACGCGACTTCAGCATATTGGCAACGGTCCAACTGCATTTCAGAACGCTTACTATGTGTTTACGGCCATTGCCGCAAGCGGTGTTTTATTGGCATGGCTGAAAGTCCTATCGGTTGCCCCGCATGTCATCCGCGACTTGGCAGAGTTGAACGGAAACGCCATGAAGATTGCGCTAACCGAAGACTATTCGGTGCTCTACTCGCTGCGTTATGCCGCGGGTCCGGCCGCGGGGGTTGCACTTTTCCACAGGCTCTCGCTACGTCCTAAATCCAAAATGACGCGGCTTTGCGATTGGATCAATCTAGTGGCGGTACTTTTGGGAGCAGCGCTGTCCCAACGGATGCTGATCACGCAAGCCTGCTTTGTCGCAGTCGGGTGTCATCTGCTCGCGCTACCAGAACGCCGGATCTCATGGAAAAGTATGTTGATCCCAGCTGGCTGCATCCTTGTGATCGCAACCGCAATGACGTACGTGCGGAACGCAAACTTTTATGCGGATCGCTACAACGTCAAGACGCCTGCGGGCGTCATGCAAATTCAAATTGCACGATACCTCGCGGCGCCGATGCAAGTATCGCTGTCGGTCAGTCGGTTTGCGGCCTATAGCGATAGTGAAGCTTCACACCACAGCAACATGAAGTACTTGCTGCTTCCTACGTTCTTGCACGACGAAAGCCGCAAGACCGACTTCTCAGGCGGAGTCGGCGAACAGTGGTATCTCGGTTTCACCGACGTCGACAAAACGTTGACAACCAACTCCGCACTCGCAGAGATTTATCAAGATGCGCAAGGCAATACATTCGTGTTTGCCTGCATCGCCTTTTTTGTGTTTGCCGTCATTGCCAGTGGGTTGATCCAACTCAATATGTTCATCAGTGTCGCAGGACTGATGCTACTGTACAGCTTCGCCGAGATATGGCGAGAGTATCAGTTCAACAATGGATTGGTGTATTTCCAGCTAGTCGCAATCTTGGCCGCGACGGTCATTGGCATTGCCATTAGCAATCTACAGACGATCAAATTTCGTCGTTACCAAACACGCTGAGGGCGATTTTTCGATGAACTACTTTTATGACCAGCGATGGTGCGGACAACATGGGATTGGGCGTTTTGCATCGGAAATCGGCAAGCAGCTAACGGACTTTCGCGACATACCGCTTGCAACAAAACCATTGGCGGCTCGAGATGGGGTTGCACTGTCAAAATTCCTGCGGCGCAATCAGGCAAAATTGTATGTGTCGCCAGGATTCAATGTCCCCTGGAAACTCAGTTGTAACGTCGTGGTATCGATTCACGATATGATCCACGTTCATTTCCCCAAGGAAACGTCCATCGCCAAAGCAGCATACTACCGCTTGATTCAGCGTCCTGTGGTGAGACGATCCGCTCTGACACTGACCGTCTCGCAATACAGTCGACGCGAAATTGTTCAATGGTACGGAATTGACGAAGAACGGGTCGTCGTGGTGGGCAACGGAATTTCCGAATCGTTCACTGCAGCGGGGCCTCGATTTTCGCATCCTCGGCCGTACATTCTCTATGTCGGAGCCATACGTCCTCACAAGAACGTGGAATGCTTGCTCCAGGCGATCAAGCGACTCGATGCAACAATGACACCGGACTTATTGTTGGTTTGTCGCCCAACCGCGGAGCTAAAGCAATGGATTGTCGAAGCGGGGTTAACTGCTCGCACGACCATTCTTTCGGGAATCGATGACACGCAATTAGCCTCGGTGTATCGGGGAGCTGAGTGTCTCGTTTTCCCCAGTCTCTATGAAGGCTTTGGATTGCCCGCCGTCGAGGCGATGGCTTGCGGATGCCCTACGCTATTGTCCGATCGTACCTCGCTGCCAGAAATTGGCGGCGATGCTGCGATCTATTTTGACGCAGCGTCGGTCGACGACCTGCGGGATCACCTCCACCGTTTCCTAGCCGGCGCTGTTGATCGTGATGGAATGATCAAACGAGGACTGCAGCAAGCATCCCAATATTCGTGGGAAGCCGCACGAAGAAAGGTTCGTGACTCGCTCGTGCAAGCAAATTTGTTACCTGCCTAATGTATCGCTCTTTGTATTTATCTAGTCGAGCTGAACTCCATCAGGCTCATGTGAACCGCATTGTCATTGAGGAAATTCGAAGTGAGTAAACTTACGCATCGACCCAAACTTTGGCTAAAGTCGCGTCTGAGCCGACTCTCAGGACGGATCATTGGCAAGCACGTCCGCGCCCTGATCATCCAATCGGGGAAGTACAAGTTTGCAGTTGATCCTCAAGACATCGGAGTCGGTCGACATCTGCGACTACGCGGTGTCTATGGGGCTGACGAACTTCAGCGGATGTCAAAGTACATCGACGAAACGTCTACCGTCGTGATCGTGGGGACGCATGTGGGCACGATCGCCATTCCCATCGCAGATCAATGCCAACGCGTGATCGCCTTCGAGGCCAATCCAGAGACATTTGAGCTTCTCTCAATGAACATGGCCATCAACCAATGCACTTCAATTACCGCTCACAACCTGGCCGTAAGCAATCGTGATTGTGAACTGAAGTTCTTGATCAACCAAGCAAATTCTGGCGGCAGTAAGATTGTGCCAGAAAACAAGACATTCAATTATTACTATGACTCGCCAAAGGAAGTCACCGTCAAAGGGGTCGCAGGCGATACGCTGATCGATGCCGAGTCGATCGATCTGATGGTCATGGATATCGAAGGTTCCGAGTACTTCGCGCTGCAAGGAATGCCACGGGCACTCTCAATTACCAAGACCCTGATTGTTGAATTTGTTCCGCATCACCTGCGAGATGTCAGCGGCGTGAGCGTGGCCGATTTCCTTGCAGTGATTGGAGATTTCTCGCGACTGACGGTTCCATCCAAGGGAATCACCGTTGAACGCGACCAGTTTCTACCAACGCTTCAGAAAATGTATGACGCGGATCAGGATGATGACGGAATCATTTTTGAAAAGTAATCCTACGGGCCACGTCTAACCCTGCGGTCATTCGGTTCGGCAGCCAGACGGCGAATCAACGAAAACTCTTCGGAATGCGTGGCGGAGCCCCCGAGCCCGTGCTGCTCGAAGACTCCGCGACCCCGCGCTCGTTGGTGCACTCCGTTGCAACTTGATGTGCGATTATTTCCGATACGTTGTTGATGACCGCCGCTTGATTGAAGCAAAATCAACAAGCCGTTGGCGAGTTCCACCATGCGGGATGCCGACCGGACGAAAGTCTTGAGGTCTTGTCGATCTAAGCGCTGAACAGTCAGCCAGCGGCGTACTCGCATCCGTGATGCGTACGCCTATCGGCTAACGGTTAAACGAATCAGTGTACGAGATCGCTTTAGTTTTGAGCCAGTTTGTCCGCGTCGTCATCGCCGTTGACGTACGGATTCTCACGCACAGGCCCCATCTTCTTGGCCTTCGGTTTGACCGAAGCCGAGTACGAGATGCAAGGATTGCCGACCGGACCGTGCGCGGCACCAGGCGGAGTCATAAAGTCTGATTCCAAACGACCGCGATAACTGGTCGGAGCATTGACCATCGGTGGCGCTGCAAAGGGACTCATTCCATAAGGCCGAGCGTAGCGGGCACCGTAATAGACAGGGGGATTCGTGGCAAAATAGGGGGGGGTGCGGATTGAGGTTCCGTAGTAGGAACCATACGGACTGTAGAATCCGTAGCCGCCGAAGGGGAAAATTCCGCCGACGTCAGGGTATTGGGCTGAGGCCGATTCGGCCGTGGTAACAGCGGCGGCAAAGGCAAATACGGCAGCGACAACGATACTTTTCATCGAAAACCTCAACTATACATCATGGGGGCTAGGATTGGCGCAATATTTCTGCGACTCTCGCGATCAAGAAACGGAGGGCCCCCGTACGACCCTATGCTTACGCATAACCCCTACGCTAGTTGGCAAATTACCTCGTTTCAACTGATTCGTTTCGACATTTCGCTAATTCTGTGTTTTCCGCTCCCACGCCACATTCCGAAGAACCGCCGTCCCCGAACTCCTGCAGAGCAATTATTCCGTGAAAATCGTTTGCATTATTCATTCTCTTAGTGGTGGTGGCGCCGAGCGGGTGATGGCAGCGCTGGCATCCGAATTGTCGGCCCGCGAGCACGAAGTGGTGCTGGTTACGTTTGACGACGCGCGTACCGACCGACATGAGGTCGCGGAAACCGTCCGTCGCATTCCGCTGCGGGTGATGCGTGCCAGCCGCGGACGCGTCGACAAGGCGATGAACCTCCACCGCCGACACAAGGCCATCCGCAAGACGATTGCGACAGAAAAACCCGACGTCGTGCTGTCGTTTTGCGATCGCACCAATCTCGATGTGCTGCTGTCGACGATCGGGTTGAAGGTGCCGATCGTGATCAGCGAACGCAGCGACCCGGCGCAACAATCGCTCGGATTTTTCTGGGAAAACATGCGGCGACGCTCTTATAAGCGAGCCGCGCGAGTGGTCGCGCTAACCGACGCCATCGCCAAAACCCTCGCCCCGCTTAGCCCTCGGCCGATTGCAGTGATCCCATCGGCAATCACACCACCGCGGTGCCGTGACATCGAACATGAAAACAAGATCATCCTAGGAGTCGGCCGCCTCGCACCCGAAAAAGGCTTCGACCGCTTGATCGATGCGTTTGCAAAAATCGCCAATGATGCTCCCTCGTGGTCGTTGAAAATTTTGGGCGAAGGAGCGATGCGTGAGGAACTGCAGCGACAAGCCGATGAGGCCGGAATCAGCCGACGCTTGTCGATGCCCGGCTGGCTGCGTCCGATCGCACCGGAATATGAAATCGCAACGCTGTTCGTTCTACCAAGCCGCTACGAAGGATTTCCCTCGGCGCTGTTGGAAGCAATGGCAACCGGGTTACCCTGTATCGCAATGAATTGTCAAAGTGGTTCTTGCGAGATCGTCACGCACAACGAAAACGCATTATTGGTCGACGACAGTGTTGACGCGCTCGCCGATGCAATGCGTCATTTGATCCAAAACGAGTCCGAACGCGTGCGGCTTGGCAACGCCGCCACCGCCGTCGTCGAACGGTTCGACATGACATCGATGGTCGATGCGTATGAGGACTTGTTGTGCGAAGTCGCGAAGGACAACCCAAAGTCGCGAAAACGTCCGGAAGATTTGGCGTAGATTAGATTTGCCGTAGATTAACGTAGGCCGGATCAAGTCGCGGCAGCGGCGCCGATTCGGCAAGGGGCGAACGTGATGGTAAAGACATTCTTACCGGATTGTCGATTTAGTCTGACGTTGGAATGCCTCGTTTAACCGTTAGCCGATAGGCGTACGCTAACAGATGCAAGTATGGCTTCGGAGACTGTTAAACGATTAAATCCCAATGGCGAGCCGAGGGCCGTCAGGCACCGCGTCGTGTGTGATACCCGGATGCTGACGAGAACGTCCGGCTTAGGCCAGAGGCCGATACATCCTCTGCCGTGGCCGTACGGCCAATGCCATCTACTTTGGCAACCATTGGTGGGATGCTCAAGTAGTGGGATTCGCCAGAATTCCCATGTTTGCTGTTGAAACACCAGGAACTCTGGCGAGTCCCACTACGAAAGTCGATGGCATTGGCCGTAAGGCCACGGGATGTAGCGTATGAGCTGCAAAGGCCGGAGGCCGACACAATGACTGAGTAAATGTGTCGGCCTCCGGCCTTGGATTTGCTGCATTCCAAACCGGTGGTTAACACCACCGGCATGAATTGTACCGGCCTCCGGCCTTAAAAAAAGAACGAATGCGAGTTGTTTGAGTCACCCTAAGCCGGACGTTCTCTGACGCGTCGCGGCTCAACAAATCAACAAGCCGCCCGCGAGTTCCGTTACAGGCGGATCAACCAGAGGCGGATCAAAGCCGGCCTAACAAGTCGCGTTTCTTCTCGTCAAATTCCTGATCGCTGATGTAACCCTTTTCCTTGAGCGAGCCGAGACGCTCGAGCGTGCCGAGGATGTCCTCGCTGCCTGAGGCGTCCTGACGGTTCATGCTGCCGTTTTCCGAATTGGCGGATGGATGATTGCCCGATGGTTCATTGGCCGGCGCTGCGGGTGCCGGAGCCGGAGGGGCCGGCGGTGACGCTATCGGAACACCATTGCGAGAAACCACGGGCAGACTTGCCAAGTTGACCGTTCCGTATTGGCTGGTGAACGTGATCGAGCTGCCGCCTCCTTGCTGCTGGCCAAAGCCACCGATCTGGTGATCCAGCGTATCGTAGACCCAAACGTCCGAGCCCGTCTTGACGGCCAACCGACGATTCCAAGAAAAGTAGGCGTAACGCACATTGTTTTGGGATCCCGTCGCATTGGGCGTTCCCAGTTCCTCAGGCCACCAATTCTGATCTGGATCAGGGATGAACAGACTGTTGTTACTGCCCATCGCGCCGGATGCCTGAGACTGCATATTTCCGCTCCCTTGGCATTGGCCTCCCTGGCTTTGGCTTTGGAACGATCCGACGAACGGCGAGTTTTGGTGCTTGGCCAATTCGTTGGCAATATCGTTGCAAATATTTTCAACGCGAGCTTTCAATTGATAGTTGAACAAATCGCTGACCATGGTCATCCCGCCTCGCATCCATTGGCCGCTACCGCCAAATTCGGGATGATTAAATTGGGCCATCGATCCGTTGCCGTTGTGGATGGCAATCAACATGTGCGTGACCGCATCGCTGGACAGCCCGTGACGCTGGCCGAGACGTTCAACGATTTCGTTTCCCGCAGGGGATAACTGTGGCATGGTACGTAGATTCCTAAATCGGATTTACCGAATTTAAACAAAGGGAGAATAGAAAGGATGACTCGTTCCGCCACGGAGTGGCGATGCCACCCACTTGTATTTTGACGTCTTACCCGCGGCAGGGGAAGCGTGCGTCGCCGGATTGTTCGACGCAGGGCGCGATTAGCGCGAGACAATCACTAGCAACCCGGCAAACAGGACAACGGTCAGTCGCAGAATCGCACAACTTGGGCAAACATGTGGCAATGCGTTTGAATCACCATTAGAATGACCGCACTTGTTCGGCGAGAACAAAACCACCTTCAATGCGCATAAGGCGACGCACTGTGAGTTTCGACACCAGAAACCTACCTCCACAATCTCCCTACTCGCCACCGCAGCGACATGGCGGGCCGACCCCGACAAGCGACATTCCGCAAGGCAAAAAGCAGTCGGGATTTGGGATCGCCTCGTTCATCATGTCGATCCTAGTCGGCATTGGTGCCTTCACGATCATTCTGGTGGCCGGGTACATGGAAGCCTCTAGCCCCGAAGGCATCAACGAAGAATCGCCGATCGCGATCATCGTGGGTCTGTGCATTTTCGCAGTTATCGGTCTGAACCTGCTGGGGATCGGATTGGGAGTCGCCGGGTTGTGCCAACCCAATCGCTCGCGAATCTTTGCAATTCTCGGGCTCGTCTTTAACGGCATGGTGATCATGGGCATTATCGGGATCATGGCGCTCGGTGTCGCCATGGGCGGCTAAGCCGACACGGCAGTCATGATCGGTTAAAATCCCGCTAGCCGTTTGGGCAAACGCTGCGAACGGCTTGTTGAATTAGCCTGACTTTCGAATGCTTCGTATAACCGTCGTCCGATAGGCGTACGCTCAATGCCATCGACTTTTGCAACCATTGGGGGATGCTCAAGTAGTGGGATTCGCCAGAATTCTTATCTTTGCTGTTGAAACACCAGGAACTCTGGCGAGTCCCACTACGAAAGTAGATGGCATTGGGCGTGGGGCCCGCCCGGTCTAAAACGAACGTCTTACTCGCCTCAACCGGACGGCTCGCGCCGTGCCGCTACCAAAGTAGATGGCATTGGGCGTACGCTGACCGATGCGAGTACGGCCTCGGCTGACGATGAATCGTTTTAATCAAATAGCTGTAGCAGCGTTTCGCTGGTACCGCTGGAACGCCGGAGCGGCTGCTCGCGGTAAAGATACCGAAAGCCCCCTGGCTACCTGCTTAATTACGAACTTCGCCGCCGCTGGAGCCAAGTTCGTCATGTTTTTATGGACTTGTCCTGGTATCCTATAGCTAGCGGAGCCAACGACTTAGACTCCGTCCGAAAACACTTATCTTGATCGCACGTCGATCCCTCTAAACGCGCAGAGATACCTGATATGAGCCAAGCGACTCGCGAATTTACCGATTTGCTCCTGAAGAAAGGCATCATCAGCCTCGACCAACTCACCGAAGCCGAAGGGGTGGCCAAGAACACCAAAGCCGATGTGGGCGATGTGCTGGTCCAAATGGAGTACGCCACGCCCGAAGAAGTGGCACTCGCGCTCGCCGAATTCCACAAAATCCCCTTCGTCGACCTTCGCGAAGAACGGATTGCTGAATCGGTGATCGAATTGATCCCCGAATCAGTCGCTCGCGAAAACACGATTCTGCCTTTCAGTAGCGACGAAGAAGGAACGCTGCGTATTTTGATTGCCGACCCCTTTGATTTCGCGACGGTGGAAAAACTGAGGTTCATTCTGAACCGCAAAATCGAAACCGCATTGGCACCAAAATCGGCCATCATCGGAGCGATCAACCAATACTACGGTCAGGTCGAAGGGGAATCGGCTGACTCGATGCTGCAAGAATTCACCGATACGGCGATCGACTTTACCGAGACCAGCGACGATGACGGCGGGGCGGCCGCCGGCGACGAAACCGTCGATGACAACAGTGCTCCCGTCATCCGGTTGGTCAATCTGATGATCCAGGAAGCGGTGCAGCTGCGGGCCAGCGATATTCACGTCGAGCCGTTTGAACACCGAGTCCGCATCCGTTATCGAATTGACGGCGTTTTGGTCGAGCGAGAAAACGTGCCTCGCCGAATGCTATCGGCCGTGATCGCCCGTATCAAGATTCTGTCGAAGATCGACATTTCGGAAAAACGAAAACCGACAGACGGACGGATCAAGATCACGGTGGGTGACAAACAGCTCGATTTGCGGGTCAGTATCATCCCCACCAATCACGGCCAATCCTGCGTGATGCGGCTGCTCGATAAAGACAACATCAAAGTCGGGGTTCGCCAACTCGGTCTTTCCGAGCGCGACTTCCGCAACTTCAACTCACTGATCCGCCGGCCCAACGGCATCATTCTGGTGACCGGTCCGACCGGCTCGGGCAAAACGACGACGTTGTACGCGTCGCTCAATGCACTGAACCGCCCGGACCGCAAAGTGATCACTGCGGAAGACCCGGTCGAATACTATCTCCCCGGGATCAATCAGGTCGAAGTGAAACATAATATCGGACTCGACTTTGCTCGCATCATTCGCGCGATGCTGCGTCAGGCCCCCAATATCATCCTGGTGGGTGAAATGCGAGATCACGAGACAGCAGCGACGGGAATCGAGGCCAGTCTTACTGGACACCTGGTATTCAGTACCCTGCACACGAACGATGCGCCCAGTGCGATATCACGAATGGTGGACATCGGTGTACCTGGCTATATGGTGGCAAGTAGTGTGATCTCGGTCCTTGCCCAACGTTTGGTGCGGACGATCTGCCCCCGCTGCAAGGTGCGATACCAACCATCCGAAAGTGTGCTGGCGGATTCGATGTTGCCACCGGAAATGATCAAGCAGGCCGAGTTCACCAAAGGCAAGGGATGTTCGTTCTGCGGTCGCAGTGGATACCGCGGCCGAATTGGTATCTACGAACTGATGTTAGTGAACTCGAAGCTACGCGAGTTGATGTTCAAAGGCGCGAGTACTTTGGAACTGCGTAACGCAGCCATAAGAAACGGTATGTCAACACTTTACGCCGATGGAATGCTGAAGGTGATCCGTGGGGTGACGACGTTTGAAGAGGTCAATCGCGTTGCCAAACGAACCGAATTAGAGGACATCGCGTTGGCTCATATCACCAAAGATTTGGCATCACTTTGATGACTCATTTTTTGCTTTCAAATCGACTCTCACGGGAGTCGAGGGGAAGGCAATTTGGGGTGAAATCACGGCGGCGAAGAAGAGCTTCACTCAGCGGCTCGAATCGGCGGCATAGGACCACCCACCGGAACCACACGCCATACCACCCTGATAACGGAACACAGACCGCCCAAGCTGCGATTTGTCGAATCACGTTTTTAATGGTCGAAGAGTCAAAACAGGTGAATTCTTTGAATGCGAGCAATAACGTGTGATAATGAAGTCATCGCCGCAATCATTTATTTCTCCTCGCGGCCTCTTTTCGATCGAATTTATTAATCTATCCATCCATGTCAAAGCAGGCTTCGCAGCCACTCGTATCACAACCAATCGAATTGATTGACGATTAACGTCCGCTGTGATTACGGGAAGCCGAACCGCTTTTCTCCGATTTCGCCCCTTTCAAAAAATCAGACATTCGCTTCATGGCCACGGTGCTCATTGACAAGCTGCTACAGGCAGCAATCAAGCAAGGTGTCAGCGACATTCATATTGTTGTTGGCCAACCTCCGGTATTCCGGCTGCATGGACGGATGCGAAAACTCGACACCAAGACGCTTGATGCCGCCGATGCGGTGGGATTGATGAAGAGCATCACTCCGGAGCGTTGTCAGCGAGAATTACAAGAGACAGGCAGCGCCGATTTTGGATTCGCCTTTGGCGAATTGGCACGTTTTCGTGTCTCGGTGTTCAAGCAGCGTGGTTTCATTTCGATGGTACTGCGTCAGATCCCGAACGATAAACTGACTCCCGAACAACTCGGATTGCCCGAATCGGTGGTCAAAATGGTCCACCGTCCCCGTGGATTGTTTTTGGTAACCGGGCCGACGGGGTCGGGAAAAAGTACGACGTTGGCGAGTTTGATCAACTTGCTAAACGAGACCGTGGATCATCACATCATCACGATCGAAGACCCGATCGAGTTTTATCACGACCATAAAGAGAGCACGATCAACCAACGCGAAGTCGGCGTGGACGTGCCAAGTTTTTCCGAAGCGATTCGGCGTGCGTTGCGGCAGGACCCCGACGTGATTCTGGTCGGCGAGCTTCGCGACTTGGAAACAATCGAAGCGGCGATCAGTGCGGCGGAAACAGGGCACGTTGTCTTTGGCACGCTGCACACCAACAGTGCTCAGGGCACTGTCAACCGAATCATTGACGCGTTCCCAGGGAACCTGCAGGACCAAATTCGAACCCAGTTGGCCAGTACGCTCATCGGCGTGGTTGCTCAAACGCTGCTGCCCAAGATCGGCGGTGGACGAGTGGCGGCTTACGAGATTTTGGTGGTCACGCCAGGGATCGCGAACCTGATTCGAGAAAACAAAACATTCCGCATCAACAGTGCGATGCAGACCGGAGCCAAATTCGGGATGCAGTTGATGGACGACACGCTGTTCAACCTATGGCGTGACGAATTGATCACGGTCGAAGACGCGCTTGGAAAAGCGCACCGCCCGGATGACCTCGCCAAACGAATCGTTCAATTCCGCCACGGCGAAGGGGACGCACCGATCCCCATCCCCGAAGACAACGGAAAACACTAGTAGGATAGGCTTCCAGCCTGTCAACGTGGGATAGGCTTCCAGCCTGTCAACAAACTCAAAACACACAACTTCAAGAGCGAAACAGTAGACGACTTGTTGATTTCATCCTGATTCAAATCGCAACGATGAGCCGTGGGCTGTAAGGCACCGGGCGGTGCGTGGGCCCCGGCCGCTAACGCGTCGCGGCTCAATAATCCAACAAGCCATTGACGCGTTTCGCTACAGGCTTTTCAAACTTCATCCTTTCAACTTCGAACCACTACCATGGCCGCACGTCGAATTGGACAGATCCTCGTCGACCTCGGTTTTTTGACCGACGAACAACTCGAGATTGTGCTCGAAGAACAAGAGCAACAACCGGGTGCGTTGTTCGGCAAGATCGCCGAAGACATGCAATTGATCACCGACGAGCAGCTCATCCAAGCGCTCGCCGAGCAGATGTCGATGCAGACAGTCTCGCTCGAGGACGCGGAGATTCCGGTCGAGGTGCGTGACAAGATCACCGAGACGATGGCTCAGTTGTACCGGATCGTGCCAATTCGGTTCGACGAGGATATGAACCGTTTGACGGTCGCCACGTGTGACCCGCAAAATCTGACCATCCAAGACGAATTGCGTACGTTCTTGGGTTACGACATCGCGATGGTCGTGACGACCGAACGCGAAGTCCTGCAGTACATCACCAAGCACTTTGACTCGGAATCCGAGAGCGTCGAGAAACTGGTCGCCGAGTTGGCCGACGACGAAGAGCTGAAGAAGATGGTTTCCGCACTGGAGACCGAAAAGTTCAACATCACCGACGCCGAAGCACTCGCGGATTCCGCACCGGTACGAAAGCTACTGAACATGGTGCTATTGTTGGCGATCAAGGATCACGCCAGCGATATTCACTTTGAACCGTTCGAAGACGAGTTCCGGATTCGCATCAAATCCGAAGCGT
>NZ_ANOG01000803.1 GCF_000346295.1 Rhodopirellula maiorica SM1
GGGACAAAGACTCATGGTTGTTTCATCTTTGGCTGTACTGGTCGCTTCCAAGATTTGGGACGAAATCTGATTGGGCATCTGAGGCTAATCGCGTTTGGCCTATTGGCAAACGCAAAACCCGTGATCTAGATAAAATCACTGATGGAGAGGTAAAAACGACGAAAGCCAACTCCGCAGTTCAGACCCTCAAAAACCACGTAAAAACCTACTCCGATGCCTATGGCCTACCCCAGAGAGACTCAAAAAAGGCTTAACGCTTTTGATCAAAATTTCCCGCTGCTCAATTTTTTGCCTCTTTTTTTTGATTTTTGCAAAGTCGTTGAATTCGGGCACTTTTCGATCTAACCCACGGAACGCCTATTGATTCAGGGTGCTCGCGACACGCTGATTTCCGATGCTTGTTTTGATCAAAACTGAATTTGACTCTCTTTCACGAGTTGTTTTTCACGAATAACGCCACGTTTAACTAACGAGCAATCACAGGAACTGACGCTTTGTTTTTTGATCAAATTTGAATCAGAAATTGAGCGAACGGGCTCGTAGCGACGGTGTTTGTGACCCTTGAGCGATCCGAGCAGCGTGCGATATCGTGGAGGTAGATCGCGGATCGAGCGATCCAGCAACGGCCACCTTCACCATCGTCAAAAGGAAGACGCCTCGACGTGCATTCGCCCGTACTATGGGCAGGTAATCGACGAACTCGAGAGAGAGAGAGGCCATCGCGATATGAAGCATGCGCCGACAGATCGCCTGAGTACCGCAAATACCCAGACGATCGATCGACACGAGTAGTCACCGCTAACAAAAAACTTCTTACCATTTTCTCGTTGGATAACTGATCATATGGTACACCAAAACACCCCCGAACAAAACCCACGAAAGCGTCCTGGCACGGCGAAATCGACCGGATTACGCCGTAAATCTGTGGCCGCATCTCTCGATACGCTCGCGAGCATCTACCGCCCCACTGATGTAGTGGAGTGGCGAGAGCAGTGTACTCTGGGGTTGCCGCATGCTATCTATTCACCTGCCGACCGCCGCAACTTGGTAGCGTATGCTCGTGGTGAGCGCCCCACCGCACCTGGCATCGTACTGCCGAAGCTAATCTGGCAGCTCGCGACATATCTCCGCATAGATCACCTCGTAGACGAGCACCTACGCAGTTCGAATGGTAACGATCTAGCCGCGGCAGTCCGTGCTGCCATCTCCGACGAGTACGACGAGAGCGACGAGGACCACCTGGTCGAGCTCGCCCTGCATGAGCGACAGCTAGCTGGGATGCTGCCGTCCGATCTCGCCGCGTAGCTGGTCGTCGCCAGCTTTACTTTCAGCCGCCGCCCTCGGTCTCGACCGGGGGCGGCTGTCAGGGCGTCGCGACTGTTGCTCTGCTCCATCTCCAGGATCGCCGCTCGTTTGATGGCATCGATCCAGCTCCTTAACTCATGATCCCACCGAAAGGATCGCTTATGAACCAACTGTCTGGTGCTGCACACCGATTGGCCCATCCACTGGTGAGCGAGAGCGGCAAGCTCTTGTTTGCAAGCCGCCACACGAATCATGCGGGCGGAAAACCGGAGGTGGCCTATGGATAATCTGCCCCTGTCCCCTGCCGACATGGAACTGTTGGCGGACATGGTCGCGAACCGTGTTGCCGATCGTCTCGCGAATCAGCGACGGCTTTTGACTCGGCCTGAATTGGCGGAAGTCATCAACGTTTCGATACCGAAGTTGGACACGATGATTCGAGATGACGAGATACCGGTGATCCGTGTTGGCCGGAAAGTGCTGTTTGATCCCCACGCGGTGATTCAGCACCTGGCGACGCAAGCCTAATGAGTATCACCAAATTCGTTATGCCGGGCGGATTCCGCCCGGCGCTGGAAACTGAACCTTGCAGAGTTTGCTTGCATCGCGAGTAACAATGCGTTTTATCCCAAGGAACCTTCATTTCATGTCAACTCATCCTCAAGCTAATCCCCCTTCGCCCGATAAGAGCAATCGGCAACACGTGGATACCAAGCCGGCCCCGGTTGATGACTGGGACGAGGACGTAATCTCGGAGCAGAATGCAGAACGCGAGGCCGACTCGAGCGAGGTCGATCCGTTCGATCCGGCGGCACTACGGATCGACCCGCAAACGGCCGCAGGTGCTATTGGCGTCAAACGCCAGATTGTCACTCTGAAAGTCGGAAAGCCAAGCAGGATGGAGTTTTGCCGCGTTCATCCTTCCGAAACTTACCGGCTTGACACGGCAATCGTGGAAGACAAAGTCAATCGCGAAAGTTACCTCGTTGCATCCTCATTGTGGCCGGATCTGCAGGATTTCATTACGCTTGTTCGCTTGTGCGTGGCTGTTAACCGACACGGTGCGACATTCCTGTGGCCCGCCAAGCTTCCTGACCCAAACGGTCGGGCCATGGACTGGCATACATCGATGCTAGAAGCTCAAGAGCTTGCTACGAAAAGCTGGGTCCGAATTCAAGCGGATATGTCTGCGGGCTCCTACACGGTGTTCGTTGCCACCGGAGTCTTACCGGAACCCGAGTGGCCAGAGCTGACTCTGTCTGAATTGCTAAAAGTCGCGTTTAAGACACGGTTCATCGATTCGATGAGCCATCCCTTCGTGCTAGAACTTCGCGGAGAAGCATAATGGATTGGCTAAACCGATTTTCCTCGGTTTGGCTTATCGACTTTGAATTCTCACAACCACCTGGCGAGCGGCCCCGTGTCGCTTGCTTGGTGGCTCGAGAGTTTCATTCTCGGCGGCTACTTCGTATCTCGATGGACGAACTTGTGGAAATGGGACAACCACCGTTTGACGTTGGCGAGCGTTCTTTGTTTGTCGCTTACTTTTCATCCGCTGAGTGGAATTGCTTCCTTGCTTTGGGGTGGCCCGTTCCCGTCCGCGTACTCGATCTGTTTTGTGAGTTTCGCTGCTTGCTGAATGGAAGGACTCCGCCGGCGGGGCGAGGCCTGCTTGGTTGCTTGGCTTACTTTGGTTTCGATTCGATGCTCGCCAGTGAGAAAACGGAAATGCGGGAACTGGCAATCCGCGGCGGTCCGTTCACCCGAGACGAAATGGTGGCGTTGTTGGACTATTGCCAAACCGATGTCGATGCGTTGGGCACGTTGTTGCCCGCCATGATGCGTGTGATCGACTTTCCCCGAGCAATTCACCGGGGACGCTATATGCGGTCCGTAGCGGCGATGGAAACCGCGGGGGTGCCCATCGACGTGGAAACGCTGGCGTTGTTCCGTCGGCAATGGTTGGCAATCAAGCGACAACTTATCGCGGCTGTCGATCAATCCTTTGGCGTGTTCGATGGCGACACGTTCAAGCAGGATCGGTTTGCGGACTACTTGATCCGGAATCGGATACCGTGGCCCACTACCGATAGCGGCCGTTTGGCATTGGATGACGAGACGTTCCGGCAACAGGCAAGGGCCTATCCCCAAGTTTCGCCATTGCGAGAGCTCCGCCATGCGTTGTCCGAAATGAAGCTGGAAAAGTTGGCCGTCGGATCGGACGGCCGCAATCGCGTGATGCTAAGTCCGTTTGCGAGTCGATCCGGCCGCAATCAACCGAGCAACAACAAATTCATTTTCGGTCCGTCGGTTTGGTTGCGTGGTTTGATTAAGCCGGCCGTCGGACGTTCCATTGCCTACGTCGATTGGTCACAACAGGAACTCGGCATCGCGGCCGCGTTGTCGCAGGATCCCGCGTTGGGGCAAGCGTATGCGTCCGGTGATCCCTATTTGGAATTCGCCAAGATGGCCGGAGCGGTCCCACCGTCGGCAACAAAGAAAACCCACCCGAACGAAAGGTCCGCGTACAAAGTGTGCATGTTGGCAACGCAATACGGGATGAGCGAACACGGCTTGGCCGCGAAGCTAAACAAGCCGGTAGCCTTTGCGAGAAACCTACTCCGGCGGCATCGGGAGACGTTCCCCGTGTTTTGGCGTTGGTCGCAAGTCCAAGTTGATACGGCGATGCTTACAGGCAAGTTGCAAACCGTGTTCGGTTGGCCGATTCACACAATCGGGGGTGACAATCCGCGTTCCCTTGCGAACTTTCCGATGCAAGCGAACGGCGCGGAAATGTTGCGGCTGGCTTGCTCGATGGCGACGGAATCGGGCATCACGGTTTGCTGTCCCGTGCATGATGCAATCTTGATTGAATCGGACTCGGCACAGATTGACGAAGCGGTGGTGCAAACCCAATCGATCATGCGTGAAGCCGGCCGGATCGTGCTGGACGGTTTTGATTTGGAATCGGACGCCAAAGTGGTTCGGGATCCGGAGCGATATATGGATGACGATCGAGGGCAGGAAATGTGGGACCGCGTGTTCCGGCTTGCTACTGAGGCGGATAACCAACATGGGACGTAGTGAGACGTTCAACGGAACGCTGTGTCCCAATTAGGGAACGCTGTGTCCCGTGATCGGCTCGTTATGTCCCACCCGTACCCCTATCTATTTAGTTTTCTTGTTAGGTATCTCATTAAGAATCTTCTTATGATGTATGGAAACCCGATGAACTTGGAATCCTTCACGGCCGGCCCCAGTGACGTGGCGGCATTGTTCACCGTTCGTGGCGAGAGACGCGTTGATAAGTCCGGCAAGGGAAAGCCGGCGTCGGTCCCGTTGCCGAAACACGGACCCGGTGAACGCTTCATCCGTGGTCCGATCCCGCTGGCGTGGTTCAAGCTGGCATCGGGATGCGGAAGGCAGGCGGCCGCGGTTGCTGTGTTGCTTTGGTATGCGGCCGGCTACCAACGTAGAAACCCCGTGAAGTTGACACCGGCCGTCCTTTCGGAATTGTCCGTCCAGCCCAAAACAGCGAAACGTATTTTGCGAAAGATGGCCGAACGTGGCTTGGTTCTCACGAACTTCCAACGTGGTCGGTCCCCGTTGGTCACGATTGTTTCACCCGAGCCGGCCGAAGCAATGGAATCTATTGCGACCACTGACGGATCCAAGGAATCAAAATCGCGAATCCCACGCCAATGACGTCAACGAGAATCATTAAAACAATCAGGATTCCGACCCCTGAAAACACGGATAGTCCCCCCGATTCACGCTGATTAACTTGGTTCGGCTTCTTGCTGAACATTGAAATGGACGTTGTGAAAAGCGGGACGCGTAGGAATTACTTTTGTTAATATACCACTGCAACGGCTAGGCTGATCCCCGAAAGCCGGCTTCACCACCGGTCCGCCGTTGCTCTCTTATCCCTTTGGTGACATTGAAAGGTGATTCAATGGCAAGTTTACGTTTTGAAGATGACCGCGGTCGGCAAGGGTGGCGTTTGCAGTTTCGCGATGTTGAAAAGCGAAACCGGACGATATGGCTAGGCAATGTCCCCGAGTGGAACGCCCAGCAAGTGAAGCAACACGTCGAACACTTGCTCGACCGTGTGAAGAAAGGGCAACCGCCGGAAATGGTGACGGCGGATTGGCTTGGCACTCTCGATAAGGACTTTCGTAACAAGCTGGCGAAATGCGGATTGTGTGAAACTGTCGAGAAACGCGTTGCCCGGGTTCTAACGATGGCCGCGTGGTTGGATGAATACTTCGCGGAACGTACCGACATCAAACCGGGGACGTTGAAAACGTATGAAAAGACGCGGGACAATTTGGTAACTCATTTTGGCCGCCGGCGATTGCTTCGCGACATCACGCCCACGGATGCTAAGAAATGGCGGACGTGGTTAAAGTCCCACGGGAACCGCCGAGACAAAAAACAGGGGCGAACGTCGATGGCTGAAGATACCGTTCGAAGGCGAACGGGAATGGCGAAACAATTCTTTGACGAAGCGGTGGAACGCGGGATCATCGAATCTAATCCGTTTGACAAATTGCCCACCACCACCGGCGGCAATTCCGCACGTCAATTCTTTGTGACCCACCAGGCGATTGAAAAGTGTATTGAGCAATGCCCTGATGTGGATTGGCGAACAATCCTTGCACTGGCAAGGTACGGCGGTTTGCGTTGTCCGTCGGAACTACTGCGGTTGCGGTGGTGCGATGTGAATTTGCCCGAGGGCCGCATGGTGATCCATGCGAGTAAGACCGAGCACCATGCGGATGGTGGCGTCCGCGTGTGTCCGATCTTTGTCGAGCTCCGCCCCTATTTGGAAGCGGCCGAAGCCGCGGCCCCCGATGGGACCGAGTATGTAATCAATCGGTATCGCTCGGCCGCACAGAATCTTCGGACACAATTTGAGAAGATAATCAAACGAGCTGGCTTGGTCCCGTGGCCCCGATTGTTTCAAAACTTGCGGGCATCCCGCGAAACGGAATTGATGGGGATGTATCCGTCCAAGGATGTGGCAAGCTGGCTTGGCAACACGGTTACGGTTGCGATGAAGCATTACGCGATGGAAACCGAGGCGGCATTCAAAGCGGCATCGGATCCCAATGCCAAGCGGTCCGGATCGGTCCACCGCGAAGATACCGCAAACGGCGGTTGCACTGGCGGTTGCATTCCGGGCATATCTGACGCTATTGGTGCAACCGCCGATGCAACCGCGAAGGGTGATTTAGATGGCGATTCACGCGTTTTTATCGTCCAGGATAGCGCCGGACACTACTATCTAATGGGCGATACCGGATTCGAACCAGTGACCTATGCCGTGTGAAAGCATCGCTCTAACCAACTGAGCCAATCGCCCTTTCGCTGTCGCTCGTTCACTTGGAGGAACGTCACCGCCTCAGGAAGAGTGGCGGCCGATTTCTATAGCGTCGACAGGTCCCAAAGCGTAACCGGAGATGCGAATCGATTCCAGTGCCCGGCAACGATTTTTGCGGTGGCGATTTTTAGGGATGAAGCCAAGCACGCGGTGCTGTAGAGGGAGACCAGCCTGCGTAACCACGTCGTCGCCGCGGCAGAGGCACCAGGCCGATTGGCTGGAAGCTTGCTCGGGGAGCAGCGGCTTCCAGCCGTGGGTGATTCAAGAGAAACGCAAAACTAGGCTGGGGGTTTGAACTTGGGAGCCGATGGCTCTTCCGGTTCTTCCTCAGGCTCGTCCTGGTTGGTCGATGCAGGGTTGTCCAGCGTTAACGCTCGCTTGGCTTCGTATTCCGCCTCACGAAACTGTTGTTGGACATCGTTGAGAGTGCGTCGCACATCGCGGTAGCTGCTGCCAAATTTGCGGGCAACCTCAGGGAGATTGCCGCCAAACAACACGACTGCGATGACTCCGATCACCATCAACTCAAATGGTGATAAACCAAACATGTTACGCTTTCCCGCTTGGCGAGTGAGTCTCGTCCTCTTCGTCGTCCGTCGTTTCCGCCATGCCGCGTTTGAATTCGTTCGCACTGCGACCGAGGTTTCGCATCAAACTAGGCAGTTTGGCTCCGCCGAACAGGACCAGTGCAATCAACAGCACGACCATCAATTCGGGAAGTCCAGGAAAACCGAATGCCAGTACCATGCACTGCGTAAACATCGACATCATTAACATTTTTTGCTCCGCTACCGAGGCTCTTGAAGGAGAATCCTGACGCAAACTTCGGCGAAAGCGGGTAGGTCGATCGACACACAAGGGCGCCGAACACCTCCAGAACCGATGGTCGGGGATGGATGGGGGGCGAGCAACTTCGCTCGCGTTGACCCCATTGTATTGTCCGGGCGAGAAGAGTCAAAGTCCCGTGGCTCAAAAATCAGTTTGCGGGTCTATTTGGGGTCGGATTTTGACGCCTTTCCTCGATCATGCTGCCCTGACCGGGCGAGCCAACGCAATGCTTTCTGAATTATGGCCCATTATTTCGAGTGTTTTGGGCGTGTTTCTGGTCATGGGAGTCGGTGCCATGTGCCGCCAGACCGGTTGGTTGACACGTCAAGCGGACCACTCGCTCGCCAACCTGACCGCCAAGGTGCTGTTGCCTGCCTTGTTTGCTCACCGGATTCTGACCAGTGATCAAATGAGTCAGTTTGCGACCGCTTGGTTTCCGCCGACGTTTGGATTTGGGACGACGGCGCTAGGTTTTTTGATCGGATTTTTGATTGCCCGCTATGCGGGACACTGGATCGGTTTGGACAGCGATTCGAAACAGCGAACCTTTGCGCTCTGCGTTGGCATCTGCAATTACGGCTACATTCCACTGCCGTTGGCTCAGCGGTTTTACCCGCAAGCCGAGGTGGATTTGATTTTGCACAATGTCGGTGTCGACATGGCGCTGTGGAGTATCGGGATTGCGGTGATCGGCGGCACCAGCGGCAGTGGGTGGCGGCGAATGATGTTGAGCGCGCCGGCAGTCACAGTGATTGTTGCGGGAATCATGAGACGCTTTGGGCTCGAACAAGCGGTGCCCGATTCGTGTATGAGTGCGATCGAAATGCTGGGCAATTGCGCCATCCCGATGGGACTGCTGCTGAGCGGCGCGATTATCGTCGACTACTTGAAAGAAACGACGTGGTCCGGCTCAGGACGCGTGGTGGGGTGGGCGATCGCGATTCGCCAAGTGTTGCTGCCAAGTGTGATGATTGGTATCGCCACCATCATCGCCGAGCGGTCTAGCTTGATGAGCATCGACATGAAGCAGGTGGTGATGCTCGAAGCCGCGATGCCCGCAGCGGTGTTTCCGATTGTGTTGGTGCGGTTGTATGGACGCGATACCTCGACGGCGCTTCGAGTTGTCTTGTCGACGTCGATCGCCGGCATTCTGCTGGTGCCCGTCTGGTTGGGAATCGGCAAGTGGTGGTTCGGTGTTTGAGCCAAGCCGCTGACGGTTGAGTGGCAAGCAAGCGATCCGATGTAGGCGGCTGGTTAAGTACTTCACAGCGTTACGCAAGCCGCCCGGTCTAACCGAACGTTTTACTCGCCTCAACCGGACGGCTCGCGCCGTGCCGCTACCAAAGTAGATGGTATTGGGCGTGATCCGTGGGCGTGCTCATTCAATTTAAAATTTACAATTGTCAATTTAACTTTTTCAGTTCTCCCAACTCCCAACTCTTCACTCTTCACTCTTCACTCTTCCCCAAGCCGCAGGGACTCGTGGCCTCGTCCACTACCTTCAACGCTGGTTTGCTTAGAGAGCAGTCGGTGCGACCTGAACAGCCTGAGTCTTGGATGCTTCTGTCGTGGTGTTGCCGGAGCGCGCATAAAAGAAGCCGGGCGTGCCTCAACTCGGTGCACGCCCGGCCTCATTGTTTAGTCAGCCGTGACTCTCCGTCTTAGTTTAATTTTCCAGCGAAACAATCGTAGCTTCCAAGCTTGATCCGCCTGCCATCCTGGCTGGCGATTGCCTTTGGTGCTGCTTGCATTTCAATCCTGAGACATCTTGTCCTGAGAACGCGAATCCGTGCGTCGATCGAAATGTTCGTTGCGGCAATAAAATTCGTTTTCAATCTCCCTAATCACCCGTCCGTGCGTAGCTTTCCTTTTGAATTGACTTTCGATTCGACTCGCTGCAGGTTGCAGAATCCTTCCGCGGTACAGCTTTCGTGTGGAATCGAGGACAACATGGTTACCGTTGATTCGCGAATCCGTGCGAACGTCGAGCAAAGTAATGTTGTCGATGTTTGGCAGCTCGAACAAGTTGCCCATCACGCTTGCTTCCTGAAGCGTGATCGCAGGGTTCGAGACGTGTGGAACTAGGCCACCAGTCGAAGGTCTTCTTGCGTGATGCGTTCACGCACGCCGTCGATAAATTCTTCGAAGATGCGGATGTCAAGCGCTGATGCGGCACCGCACTCAGGATGGAATTGGGTTCCCAAGGCAAACCAATCCATCATCTCGCTTTCGATCGCTTCGATGACGCCATCGGGGCAGCGAGCGGTAACACGGAAGCCAGGAGCGACTTCGTCAATCGCCATGTGGTGACGGCTGCTAACACGGATTTCGCCATCGCCGTAAACGCGGCCGACCAGCGAGTCGCTTTCGACGTTCAAGGTGTGGCGGTGATTGGGATCGTGAGCGTCAAAGTGAGGCACTGCGTTGGGCAGGTCCTCTTTGATGTTCAAGAACAGGTTGCCGCCCTGGTGAACATTCAACAATTGCATTCCAGTGCCGATTCCCAGCACGAGGGACGCGTCGTTCGGCGAGTTCAGCGATG
>NZ_ANOG01000804.1 GCF_000346295.1 Rhodopirellula maiorica SM1
GATTTCGACGTGTTGCATTAAATTGCTCTGAACAGAAGAGCCATCAGGAAAAGAACAGACAGGGCATCGACATTATCATCGCCGAACCCACCGCGTCGTGCTACCCACAAGAGAACGTCCGGGCAACACCACAGCAGCATGCCGCAATCCGTCGCGTCAAATCCATTCGCACCAAGAGATACCAAACCAACGAAAAAACCCCGAAGAACTAGGTTCTCCGGGGCTCCTTCTGCTCTCACGCCTTGCGACGCTAGAGGGTATTGTTAAGCAACTGGATCGATTGCTTAGTTACCACAGTTGACGCAACCAGCGCCCGTCGCCATTGGTGCAGGCGACGCTACAGGACCTTCGCTGTAGACGGCTGGCGATGAACTGCCGCCGCAGTTGACGCAACCAGCTCCGGTCGAGTAACCCGCTCCGGCTCCGGCTCCGGCTCCGCCACCGTAAACAGGAACTTGGACCGTTGTCGGCACTTGACGGCAAACGCGAACTTGTACTTCACGCATCGATTGCACAGGAACGCACACGGTGTAGGTTTCTGGCACTTCTTCCTGAACGGTGTCGTAAACGGTGACGTTGTACGAACGCGTACGAGTTTCAGGAACGTTGACGGTGTAGTTGACTTCGCGAGTACGCTCTTGGGTTTCCAAGCGAGTACGGTTGACCGTGCGAGTGCGGGTCTCGGTGGTCATCGTTGTCTGTGGAACCATGCGGGTGCGGGTTTCCAGACGAGTCTTGGTCACAGGCACCATGCGGGTGCGAGTTTCCGTCTTCATGCGAGTCACAGGAACGCTGCGAGTGCGAGTCTCGGTGCGGTAGCTCGTGACGTTGTACTCACGAGTACGCTCTTCTTGACGGCACTTTTGCACAGTGACCATACGGGTACGTTGCTCGTTGACCATTTCCGTGTAAGGAACTTGGCGGGTACGAGTTTCCATACGAGTACGAGTCACAGGAACTTCGCGAGTGCGAGTTTCTTGACGGCACTTTGTGACCTGGATCGAACGAGTACGTTGCTCGGTCGTGTACTTGGTCACGTTGACCATACGAGTGCGAGTTTCGGCACGCATACGAGTCACAGGCACCATGCGAGTTTTGGTTTCGCAGGTGTAGCTGGTCGTCGTGTAGGTGTAAGGAACCTGGGTCGTTTGACGCTTGTAGCTTGTGTAAGGAACTTGCGTTGTGACGAGGTTTGGAACGTACACGCGACGATAAGCGATTTGAGGACCGCAAGCGGCACCGGCCGAAACGCCGCCACCGCAACCGTTGTCGCAACCGCTGCCGCAGGTCGAGACAGGCTTGCAGCAACAGCACGATCCACAACCGTGATGGCCGTGACGATGACCGCCCAACAGACCGCCACCGATGATTCCGCCATGACGCGAATGTCCGCCACCCACTTCAACGGCTTGGCATTGGTAGCTGCCCATGTCGCGGGTTACGGTTCGCATCGAGGTCACCGGTACGCACGTGCTAACCGTACGGTAAGCGGTGTGCGTTTGTTGAACAGGAACGCGAACTTGGTAAGTCTGAGCGACTTCTTCGGTGTAAGGAACCGAAACCGTATAGGTTTGCTCGACTTGTTCGGTGTGAGGAACCGAAACCGTGTAAGGTTGCTCAACGGTCTCGGTGTAAGGAACGTTCACCGTGTAGTTCTGTGTTACCGTCTCGGTGTAAGGAACACATACTTGGTAGGAAACGTCACGCATCTTTTGCACAGGAACACATACCGTGTAGGTTTGTTCCACTTGCTCGGTGTAAGGAACGTTAACCATGTAGGTTTGCGTTTTAGTTTCGGTGACAGGAACCGAAACGTTATAAGTTTGCTCAACGTTCTCAGTATAAGGAACGTTCACCGTGTAGGTCTGTTCTACTTCTTCGGTATAAGGAACCGATACTTGATAGCTTTGCTCGACCTCGGTCGTGACAGGCACCTGAACGGTGTATGGCACTTCTTCGGTGTAAGGCACACTCACTTGGACATTGTACTTTTCAGTACGCGTCTGAGTTTGCGGCACCATCACTGTGTACTCTTGTTGCTTCGTTTCAACGCGTGCAACTTGGCGAGTAACCGTCCGCATCCGGGTTTGTGTTTGACGCTGGTACGTCGTTGTTGGAACCATGCGTGTTTCGGTCACGTACTGCGAACGCATGACAGTTTGCGTTTGATACGAAACCGCGGGGCCACATGCATCTGCGCCACCCGCGTAAACGGCACCCGAGCCGCTACCCATGGCGACACCGCCACCTGAAACACACCCGGCGCCGCTTTCGCAGCCACCGCATGAACCACATCCTGCTTGGACATTCACTGCGAACACAAGCGTCGCAACGAGTCCAAATACATACTTAAGCATTTGAGCTTTCATCTTGGGGAACCCTCCAAATACGTCTCACAGCCCGTGAGGCAACAGAAGAAAAACGAGGAGCTTTAACGGCTGCGTAAAGTGGGCGAACCTATCGCCCTGAGACGTTGAATTTAAACTGTGCACCCCCACTGTCAACGATTACTTATTGAATAAAGGTCCCGAATCGTTAAATAGTATACTTACATACAAACATTGACATCAATTTGGAGTCACCATATCGCACACATTGTCGTCTAAGCGAGCAACAACAGTATGTGATGTGGTGGCTGAAAACCGATGTTAATGGATTGTAATAATGCAGTTAGTGTGGGATTTGCAGGGCGGCAGAATACGCTCGTAAAAGAAGGGAACCTAAGTGTTAATCTCGTCGGTGCAAAACCGACCAATATGCTTGATCAGCATCCAAGTTTAAATCGTCTAAAACCGATCGCAATTCTTTCTTCTAAAATCATTCAAATTTTTGCGATTGTGCGATGCGGGAGATGAGTTCACGGGCCATCAGAGTAGAACCAAAGTTGTGAAATCGAGAGACGCGACACTAGACATCCATCGTCACGCAGCGTACGCCATCCGCACTTTGCATGATCCATCGAAGGTGACTTTTTTCATCACGACGGGAGACACGGGGACGGCGGATTGGAATGTCGCCGCCGCCACGCCAAACAACGACATGCCCCCGAGAGGTTTTTTGTCGAAAGTCTTGTGTCAATTTTTCGTGAAGACGTTGCGAAGGCACGAGTCATTTCCCTAGTTGCATTGAGCTTCGTTAGGCTTGAGGTCCGGCCGGATCGGCGAGGCACCCAATGACGACGATCCCGAATACCTACCACGTGACCAACCGCGTCGCCGCAAGCGAGGCGAAACGGTCCCCGTGGTATGCGAGCGTATCCATGACGGAGTGCCGCGAGATGCAGTCGGGGACTACCACCGGATCCGGACGCGCGTGTCAGGCAATCCCCTGCGACCGGAACGCGAACGACAAGTCACCGCGATGACTTTCTCGCCACGCTTGCTTGGAATGGGTCGAGCGGCCGAAAGGGTTGAAAGCATGTCGATGGGAATGAAATGCAAATTTCAATGCTGAGCTGTGAACGCTCGCGATCAACCAGCGTCCCTTCAATCCTTCTTCGAGCCCCCGATGCTTCGTGACTCGATGCTTCGAGCCCTAGTGCAGATGTCCCATAGAGAAAACCACCGGCCCCAATACGCCGTTCCGACGGAGTGCCAAACATGGGTCAACTCCGTTGCCTTAGCGGCCCAGGACGCGTTGTACCAGGACGCGTTGTACCAGGACGCGTTGTACCAGGACGGGCGGTACCAGGACGACCGGTACCAGGACGGCCGACGTGTCTACCGATGATACGTGTCTGCCGATGATCTTGGCTCGGGAACTCGGATCGGGATATCGGGGCGGGGCCGAAGGATCATCCGCCAAGCATGACGGAGAGCCGGGGCGGACGGATTGGACGCAATTTGGGAGAAGCGTGTTAAAACACGAGAAATTCACGGTCGGGCAGATGCCCCCCGCTTCACAATGAAGCGATTTAACATCTTGTTCGGACAGCGACGGCGAAAAGTGTGCCGTAATGCTCAGCAAGCCATATATCTCTATGACAAACCAACATCGATTCTTTATGATGCAAACCAGATAGTGAACGGCAAGTCAAATTAAACACGCGATGGTGGCCGAATCGAGAGTCATCGCTACGAGGATCAGGCAGCGTCAATTGCGACGCATTGGGGCAATTCGAACGATTGCAAGAGAAGAGTGATCAACCAGCTGAAAATGACTTTCAGTTGACAAGATGCAGCGTAACGGCTTTCCACGCGAGGTGATTTCGCGGATCATACGATTCGACGGGTTGCCCCTTTGTGAAGAGCGGGTCGCCGGATCGGTGAACAACCACTTTGCCAAATGGAACTTATTCCGGAGGGCAGTCGCGAGAGTGGATGATTGTTCGCAAATCGATTCGGAAACGATTCGCATGCGGTGCGTGTTGACCTACATATAATACAGTGCACGTTCATCTGAGTGGGTGAGGGAAAGATCGATGAATCGATCGACACAAACAACGCAGAATCCAACCATGCCTCGCAAACTGATTTGTATTGGCGACCCCAACACGCTTCCGGCGGATGTTTTCGAGGGAGAAGTGCTGGTGGTCGATACATCGGTTGCGGTGGTGGACCAGTTGGATGACCCCTCGATTGAAGGAGTCTGGATTGCCCGAGACCAGCTGCCCAAGATCAGCGAGCTGAGAGGCATTTCGCAGAGTGGAATCATGCTGCGAGACATGCCCGAAGGTGTAGCACTGCTGGATTCGGAGTTGCGAGTGTTGTGGGCCAATCGTCGTTTGATCGAATGGTCAGGCCGTGACGAGCCCTCGGTAGGGACGAACTTTTACGAAATGTTGTCCAACCCCGAGATCATGGGGCCTGACTTTTGCCCGTTTCACACCGCACTTGCGACGGGCGACGAGAGCAACAGTACGCTGCACACCGAAGACAGCCGCTATTTCCAAGTTCACGCGGCGCCGATGGTGCACCCGGTCCACAGCCGCCAATTGGTGGTTACGGTCAGCGACATCACCGAAGAAATCTTGCAGCAAAACAAGCTAGCTGCGATCCACCAAGCGGGGCGAGAGTTGGCGGATCTTCGTCCGACCGAAATCTTTATGATGGAAGTCGATGAGCGAATCGACCTGTTAAAAGAAAACATTCGCCACTACCTCAGCAATTTGCTGAACTTCAACATCATCGAGATCCGCTTGCTTGAACAAGCCACCGGAAATCTGATGCCGCTGCTGAGCGTCGGGATCGACCAAGACGCTGCGGATCGGCAATTAATCGCCCACCCGCAGGGCAACGGGATCACCGGATACGTGGCGGCCAGTGGCGTTAGCTATATTTGCCACGATGTCGTCAATGATCCTCTGTTTATTCCGGGGGTGGCGGATTCTCGCAGCTCGTTGACCGTGCCGCTGATGCTGCATGATCAAGTGCTCGGGACGATCAATATCGAAAGTCCCGAAATCAATGCATTTGGTGATAGCGATCTGCAGTTCCTCGAGATTTTTGCACGCGACATCGCGTTCGCGTTGAACACCCTGGAATTATTGGTGGCTCAAAAGGCGAATACGGCCCAGCAAAGCTGTGATGCGATTCACGGCGCGGTCGCGCTTCCGGTCGACGAAATCCTGAACGATGCTGTCAACGTGATGGAACAATACATCGGACACAGCTCGGAAGTCGTCGATCGATTGAAGCGTATCTTGCGGAATGCTCGTGACATCAAGCAAACGATCCAACAGATTGGCCAGCGAATGACGCCGCTTGAAGCCATTCCGGTCGGTGGCGAGTCGGCTCACCACGTGTCGCTACGTGGCAAACGGATCTTGGTGGTCGATGCCGACGAACAAGTTCGCGAAGACGCCCATCAATTGCTCGAACGCTATGGATGCATCGTCGAAACCGCTCACAAAGGCGACGAAGCGGTATTGATGGTTCGCGGCAGCGACGACTCGACGATCTACGATGTAATTATCAGCGACATCAAGCTTCCCGATTACAGCGGGTACCAATTGATGCTGCGGTTGGGCAAGCTGATGGACTATGTCCCCATGGTTTTGATGACGGGATTTGGCTACGACCCAGGACACTCGATCGTCAAGGCTCGCCAAAACGGACTGCATGCCAAAGGGGTGCTGTTCAAACCCTTCCGCTTGGACCAGTTGATCGACGTCGTCAAAACCATTCTCGATTTCAACGAAGAAGTCAAAACCAGCGGCGTTGTGCCTCCGAAACCGGTCGACAGCGACGCCCCTGCGGAGTCAAAACCGGCTTCCGATGGCGATTCGGCGGCGGACCGTAGCTAGAACAACGGCGGCTCATTTCCACTGCCACGTGTCGCTCGGTTTTAGGGTGCCGTCGGATTGAGGCTTTTCTGATTTCAACCACTTCTCGGCCTCGCCGTCGCCGCGCAGATAGGCATTCCAAAACGCCAGACTGATTTTCTGAATCGCGGGATGGTGGCTCGCATCACGGTGACGCGTACGAAAACCGCTGCTGTCGCCAAAAGTGAAATGGTGCCCCCCGTCGAAAACCAGCTGAAACTTGTCACCGCTTGGCAGAGCTTTGTAAACCTGTTGTCGTGACTCGGGCGTCGTCTGCGGATCAATCGGGCTGTCGTCGTGGGTGCCGGTCATACACAGCACGGGGTGCCGGATTTCGCCAAACGCTTTCTCGGCCGAAATCATCTTTGCCAACGAAGGGCTCATCGCCAAGAACGCATCAATACGCTGATCATAATAGTTTTGACGCGACAGGAATTTACGTCCTGCCATTCCCATTGTTGTCACCGCACCAAAACTATGCCCGCTCATCCCGATCCGCTGTAGATCCAATTTGCCAAAAAGCGGGTGCCCGGCTTCCTTGTTCCACTGCTGGATTTGATCGATCACAAACGAGACATCCGCGAAGCGATCACTCGCGTTCTTGGCACTCGCCGCACTTTTCAGTTTGCTTAGCCGCTGCACGATCGACCCTGACGCGATTACTTCTCGGTCGCTGCCGGGATGCTGCATGAAAACACCCACGAACCCGTTTTTGGCCCAATGTTCGCCCAGATAACGATTGTTTTCTCGCGAACCACCTAGCCCGTGTGAAAACAACACGATCGGCTGGGCAGCATCCTGTTCGGCAAGATAAACTCGCAGTGGGACCGTACGATCACGCGACGTGTCGACAGGTTCAAAATCGATTTGTTTCACCGCTACATTGTCCTTGGCGTCGTCGTTGGCATCGACCTTCATCCCCAGCCCGATGGAAACCAACCAACCGACCCACAAACAGCGGCAAACATGCAATTGAAAACGGATCACAGAAAACCTCGCAAAGAGAGGGACTATCGGGCAAGAGAAATCGCTTCGGCGTAGTCGAGTTCCCCGGTGCGGCCGTCATAATACTGAAAAATCACCTGGGGATGCGGATAGGCCACCAGTCGTTTGTCGCCCAGTTGCTTCGGCATGTTGAACACATTGTTAATTTGGACAACACAAAAATGCGGATACAGTCGCTGCAGACGAGGCAGGTCGTCGAGAATATACGAACTCCAGCGAATGTCACATTCACGCGGCCCGAATTTGAATTTGCCCGTGGCGGGGCGATCGCTCTCGTCAAGCTTTGGCACATGATTGACGCTATTGTGTGGTCCGCAACAAAACTCCCAAACGTTTTCGGTGACCTTGATCGCAAAGCTATTGTGCAGGTCGCCGGTCATCACGAACACTTTTTTGCCTAATTTCTCCCAGGCGTGGATCAGCTGTTCACGTTCATGGAAAAACCCGGTCCAGGCCTCTTCTTTGTTGCCTGAAACTTCATAGCCGCCAGCTCCGCTGTGCGGGATCATGAACGGAACCGTCGAGATCACAAAGAAAAAGTCCGCATCACTTTCTTGCATGCTTTTCAGCAGCCATTCACGTTGGGGTTGGCCCAAGATGGATGCATCCGGTTTGTCACGCTGAGTGATATCGTGCATGCTGCGATCGCCACGCGTATCCAAAAGAAAGAACTCGCAATTGGCCACGCGGAATTTTCCATAACTACGTCGGCCGATTGAGTAGCTGACGTTGCCATCGACTTTTGCCGGCATGTGCAGCCGCAGCGTATGAGCATCGACGACTTCGTGAATTGCATAAACATATGAATTTTTATGCCCCTCATCATTGTCGTACTGCATATCATCGGTGCCCGCTTGTTTGGTGCCCCAGTGCACATGCAGGCTCAACATCTGATCGAGTGGCAGCCTTGAAAAATCAGTATTCGCATCGATCAACAGGTCGCTACCGGCTTTCATCTCGGCGGTTCCAAAATGAACGGGCTGCGAGTATTCAACGGGGTTCGCCCAACCGAGGTAATCGTACCAAGCAGTGGTTCCAATATCGCGAAACACCGCGCGACGATGTCGTTTCCCTGTTTCCGCCGCACCCCAAATATCGTTGAGAAGTTCGTGATCATCAAACGTGAACAAACTTGGCATGTTGCGGTGCCACCGCGCCATCTCAACGCCTCGTTCCAAATACAATTTATAGTTTTCCCAAACGCCTACGATCGTCGGCATGACATCGACCACGCGAGGCACCTCGTCAATGCCTTGGGTTAAACGCCAAGCCTCGACGGGATACTCACGCTCTTCCTCGTACAACCAATCCCCATTCATCACGTGGAAATGAACCTTATCCGCCCAGTCGCGATTTAGCGTTTCATAGGTGGGGGTGCGGTGGCCGATGCCATTGAGTGGGTTTTGATTTGCACACGAACCGATCTGAAAGCGGAAGTTGAACAGACCTTTGGGGTTGTGTTCTTGATTGCGAGATTCTTCGGCGCTGGGCAATGTGCGAAAGGAACCTGGCAATCCATGAGGCCGCTCGTTGACAATAATTTGATAGTGATACCGCGTGTCTGCTTTTAAATCAGTCAGCGTCACCACCCCCGTATTGTCATTTTCGATATGCGTCGGTGCCGGCCCACTGAAATGGTCCATGCCATCTTCGGCAGTGCCATATTGAACCAAGAACG
>NZ_ANOG01000805.1 GCF_000346295.1 Rhodopirellula maiorica SM1
AGTGGCAAGGTTGGTGGTGGGCCGATCCGGTGGCTGCACTGTTGATCGTTCCCTATGTGGCTTGGGAAGCCTACGAGTCTGGACGCGACGCATGGCAAGTTCAAATCGACGAGGATGACAACGATGAGTGATGAAAACAACATGGAACTGAAAATCCTCGGCATGGATTGTGCCGAGGAAGTTGCGCTGATCAAACGTGAATTAGTGCCGCTGCTCGGTGGTGATGAGCGTTTGGGTTTCGACTTGCTTAATGGGCGACTGACCGTTGATCTTGATGGCGTCGATGTTACCGCCGGGGATGTGCTGGCCGCGATCGAGCGGACGGGGTTGAAGGCCGAGACATGGGAGAACTCTCAACAGTCATCCGACAGACGATCGTTCTGGGCAAGCCATCAACGCGCGATCATGACCGCGATCAGCGGTGTTTTCGGCGGGATCGGGCTGGTGATTCATTTGTTCTCAGGCGGATTCAACGAGGCCGTCGCAACGCCCGCGATCGCTTGCTACCTGATTGGAATTTTGGCGGGGCTGTATTTGGTGCTGCCGAAGGCTTGGCGGGCTCTCGTTACGTTGCGGCCGGATATGAACCTGTTGATGACGGTCGCGGTCGTCGGGGCAATCGCGATCGGCGAATGGTTTGAGGGAGCGGCGGTCGCATTCTTATTCTCGCTGTCGTTGCTGTTGGAATCATGGAGCATCGGCCGGGCGAGACGGGCGATCGCTTCGTTGATGGACCTTACGCCGCCGGTCGCTCACTTACGAGACGACTCCGGCGAAGTCCGCGACGTGGTGCCAGCCGAAGTGCCGGTTGGATCGACGCTCGTGATTCGGCCGGGCGAAAAGATACCGCTCGATGGCGAAGTCATCGTCGGCAACAGCGATGTTAATCAGGCCCCGATCACCGGCGAGAGCGTGCCGGTCGAAAAGCTGGTCGGTAGTGAAGTGTTCGCTGGAACGATTAACGGCGATGGCTTGCTGGAAATGCGAAGCACTAAGGCGGCGGAGGACACGACGCTGGCCCGCATCATTCAAATGGTTGGCGATGCCGGATCGAAGCGGGCACCGTCAGAAAAGTGGGTCGAGAAATTTGCGGCGGTCTACACACCGGTGGTGATGGCGGTCGCGTTGTTGATGCTGTTGATTCCGACTTTGCTGCTCGGACAACCATGGTCGGTTTGGATCTATCGGTCGCTGGTGTTGCTGGTCATCGCCTGCCCATGTGCATTGGTCATTTCAACACCGGTGTCGGTCGTCGCATCGCTGGCCGCCGCTGCACGCAATGGCGTGTTGGTTAAAGGGGGCGTGTTCATCGAGCTACCTGGTAAGCTGGTCGCGATCGCGATGGATAAGACCGGGACGCTAACCAAGGGTGCTCCCGAAGTCATCGACGTCGTTCCGATGAACGGCCACGACGAAGAAGAATTACTGACGCGTGCCGGAGCATTGGAACTCAATAGCAACCATCCGCTCGCACGAGCCATTGTTGATGAGACCAAGAAACGTGGCATGACGATGCCGCCAGCCGAATCGTTCGAGACGATTCAAGGTAAAGGGGCAACCGGAGTCATTGACGGAAAAACCTATTGGCTCGGTTCGCATCGTTATCTTGAACAACGCGGACAAGAAACCCCGGAAGTCCGTCAGCAGCTCGAAGCGATGCAGGAGGCCGGGCGAACCGTGGTTGTGATCGGCAATGACGAGCACGTCTGCGGTTTCATCACGCTAGCCGACGCCATCCGAGACGAGACCCGCGAGGCAATCAAGACGTTGCACCAAGTCGGCATCAAGCGGATCGTCATGCTGACCGGCGACAACGAGGGCACCGCCAAAGCGATCGGCAAAGTGTCCGGTATCGACGAAGTCCATGCGGAGTTGTTGCCTGAAGACAAAGTCGCGGAGGTCGAAGAACTCGTTTCGCGATACGAGCATGTTGCGATGATCGGCGATGGCGTGAATGACGCACCCGCACTAGCCCGGGCTTCATTAGGACTCGCGATGGGAGCGGCGGGAAGCGACGCCGCGATTGAAACAGCCGACATTGCCCTCATGTCCGACGACCTGTCGAAGCTGCCTTGGCTGATCGAACACTCACGACGAACGCTGTCCGTCATTCGCCAGAATATCTGGTTCTCTTTGGCAATCAAAGCTTTGTTCGTCGTGCTGACCTTGGCGGGAGTGGCATCGCTGTGGGCCGCAATCGCCGCTGACATGGGAGCCTCACTGCTGGTGATCGCCAATGGATTGCGGCTTCTGCGCAGTTGAATCGGAATGATCACTGCAGCGGTTGTCCTCAGAGACGGCGGGAAGATTCTTGGCGAGGCTGTCTCAAGGACAATACGAAGACTATTGGACCGTCGGTGGCGGAGGAGAATTGCCTAGCGGTGCTGCCGTTGTTGCTGGGCTTCCTTGAGGCGAGTAGTTTTGAGAAGGCGCTCGTTGTGGCGCGTAACCCTGACGCGTTCCCTGTTGCGGTGCGTAGCCTTGTTGTGCAGCAGGCGGCGGGGGAGCTTGCTCCACACGCGGTGCTGGCACAGCCCCTGGTTGTGGAGCCTGAGCTGACTCTGACACGCCAACATCGTTCATCAAGTGATGCAATGTTGTTTCGGCCAATTCCATCTTTGACACGATTCCGAGCGAACCAATTTGACGGTAATGAATTCTTGTCCAACCTCGCACGTCGTCCTGGATGTGATGAAACAGTTGGTCCGTTCCCAGAAGTTTGGAACGCATCGCTTCGCGGTCGTTGTTATGCTCTGCGGCATGAATGAACTTTGCCACGCCTAGTAGTTGGTAGGCTTCACGGTAGGTTTCCGCAAAACCCCGATTGTGTGAGTAGTTGTAATGCAGGTCGAGTAAAATCTCGTTAACAAGCGTTTCCAATCGACCGGAAAGATCGCTGTACTGGGTGAACCCGCCGAACGGTACGATCACTGGTCTCGCGGCAACGTGTCGGCTAGAAGCCTGCGGTACGTAGTAGTGTTGATTTCCTCGCACATAGTATTGTCCCGTTGCATAACCATGAATGGTGTTGGGGACAATGTGCGACCAGTCGTTGTGTACAACGTCGTGGTGCTGCGTCCCAATCACGTGTCCGTGACGGTCGCGGACGATGTGGTCGTGGTGATCAATATGTGCACCACCGATGGAAGGAACGACGCCGTGGGTGCCTCCGTGAATCACATCGTGGTGTTGAATTCCTTGAACGTGACCATGAGAATCCCGGATCACGTGGTCGTGATGATCGATGTGCGGCTGAACGATTCCACCGTGGCCATGTGAGTTGTGGCCGTTTCCGATTTGGATTCTAAACTGTGCCGAAGCCGTGCTTGCTATTACACAAAGGCACGCCGCGATTGATAGGCGGTATCTCATCTGAAGGCTCGGAGGATCGAGAATACGGACTGCTTCCGATGTCAACGAAACGTCAGGAGCAACTGGTATTATTGAGTATAAACTGTAAGCGTACACGCAAGTGAACAATCTTCACGGAGACGTCTTCTTTCGTCATCGTTTTTCAACAGAGAGCGGCAGTTCCGTTCGCGACGATTGTAAGTGCATCTCGGCCGACAAATGTCGGCCGAGTTCAAATTTTCACGATAGGCTTAGTGGTGCCAGTGGCCCGTGTTGTGGACGTCGTAATGACCGGACTGTACGTGGAAGTGATTCCCATGGCGTGAGATTTGAGGTGCGTGGTAGTCGAGGTGCGACGTGTTGTGATACGTCGGTTGACGCCAGCCGAAGCTCGGAAAGTACGATTGATGGTGTCCATGGCCCCAATGCGATTGAGTCACAGGTTGATAGACGTGACCGTGGTGACCGTGTCCCCAGCCATGACCATGCTGAGCTTTTGCTTCACCGCCAAGGGCGAAGGTGACTGCGGCAGCAAGTGCGATAACGGGAAGGAGCTTTTTCGTGGTCAACATGACTGTGGCCTATTTTGCTGGGGTTGTTTCAGAGAAACGGAAGGTGGGAAACTTCTTGTGAAACAACGCATCGTTCGTGCCAAACATCTAAAAATTGCGTTTTTCTCCGTGTTTCACGCTGATTCGTAATGCAAGCCGTTCGCCGGCCGAATCGCATTGACGACAGGATGAGTCCAAATGAATACGCTGACTACGTTCGATGATCCCAGCAAAAGCCCATTCGATCCAGCTCAGTGACGTCGACTTCCGAGCACGCAATGGCTGGGCACGGCTGACCCAATGATGAGAAATTCAGAGCCGCTTGCAAATCTGTACCAAGGGATTGGCCGCGCCGGCCCGGTGCGATCCTGACTACAGACGAACATCCCAAGGCCGAATTCTTGACGCCGATTGAAAGTAAAAAGGACCTGCGAGCCAAAAGCTCGCAGGTCCTTGTCGTTTCCAAGGTAGTCGCAATTCACAGATTGCCGTGTCGTTGGTAGTCGATTTGCGATTGCGTATTAAAGAGTTGGTGGAGGGCCATCCATTTTAATCGACAAGTCTGAGTCTTGGATGGGGGCCGACTGCTGAGGTAGTTGCCCTTGACTTGAGCGCGAATCGAGACTCGGCGGTCGCGAAGGTTGGCGGCGATCGCTGGGGGAAAGCGATGGGGGCGCGATGTATCCAGCGTCGGGCGAACGTAACGGTGCCGCGTCCGAATGTCCATCGTGATCGTGACCATGACGCGAGTGATCGTGACCTGCGTGATCGTGAGGCTGAACAAGATTCCCTTCGTCGTATGTCGGTGCGTCATTGAAAGGAACGTTCTGATAATTTGGATCGCCTAAATAGGGCGTTCCAATTGCGGCATGCGGTTGATACTGCAAGGGACAAACGCTAGTCGCTGGGCAGTACATATCAAGCCCGCCATGTCCCAGACAGTGATTGTCTTGGTAGTGAGCATGACCGCCGTAATCGTGATAATAGTATTGATCTGCGTGGTGTTGAAAGCCGTGATGGTAGTCGTGAGCGTGCCCGTGGACGCCGCCATGGTGGCCCCCGTATTCGTGGTGATATTGAGCGGCGACAGGCCCTGTGAAATTGATTATGAAAAGAAACGCAGCGGCGGCTGTGGCAATAAATTGCGTCGGCATGTTTTTCAAACTCTTTGTAAATGTTTCATCGAAATCGTTCAGGAACGTTCCAGCTTTATGTGCGACGAAAGTGGTGGACGAGACAACGAAGTCCCGCACTTCAGGACTCGTTCCCTCGTCCCCTACGCCAGCTGCGATGCAAGCCCCGTGCCTCATCCATTACGCTTGTTGTTGAGGTGTCGTTCCCTAGCGGACCGCGCGAGTCCGTTCTCGCGCGATCGAACAAAGATCAAGCCGCTTAGTGGTGGTGTCCGCCGACACCTAGAACATGGAAGCGTCCGATGTCGATGTGCAACCCACCGTGCTGTCGGCTCGATGGCGCACGATACGCTGGTGCGTACTGTTGCTGGTATTGCGGCTGATACGTTTGGCCGTATCCGTAACCGCCGTAGTTCGATTGGTATCCGTAACTCGGATACGTTTGAACGGGCGCGTGACTGAAGCCGCCGCGGTGATAGCTACCATGATGCCCGCCGCCGTATCCATGGTGACCGCCGTGAAAGTAATCTGCTGCCGTGGTGTTGGTGGTTCCGGCGAAGGCAAACAATCCTGCCGTGAGAGCGACGATGGCGACAATGCGTTTCATACTGATTCATCCTGACGTTTCGGGGGAGGTTCACGGCTAGTGCCGATGGACTCCTGTAACGCAGCTTGTGTGCCAAACCAGAAAACCAACGATTCAGAAAGGATTCAGAAATTGCATGTCGTCAAAATGACGGCGTGGCGACTTCGTTAAGACGACAAATCGAGAATAGGTTAGCAAATTCGCTTAGTTGCCACCCCTCGTATGGACAGGTAGGATGAGCCTTGTGGGTGATCTGAATGTGATTGCCTTGCAAAAATCCCCTCGTAAGGAGTTTGGTTCGATGAAGATTCTTCTCTCAGCAGCCGTTGCCGTCATGGCGGTGGCGACTACCGCTCAAGCCCAGTGGGTCGTGCCACACACCACCACGCACTACCACAATGTTCCGCACACGACGACCCACACCGATTACGTCCAACATGGCAATCACGTCGATGCGGTGCCTCACACGACGACACACATTGAGCGAGTGCCACACACGACGACACATTACGACCACGTCTCGCCCTACGGGAACCAGCAGGTCTACACACAGCAATATCAGCAACCCTATCGCTCGGCCCGTCCGGTGTATCAGGGACAGTACATTCAGGGTCAGACCTATCCGCAACAGGGGCGAGTAATCTATCAAAACGGCGTTCAGCAAAGCGGATACATTCAGACGTACCGATCGTACCGTCCCACCTATCAGTCTAGCGGACATCTCCATACGGAAACGCATACCGACTACGTTCCCCACACGCAAACGCATATCGACTACCAACGCCATGGCAATCACTTGCACGCCGTTCCCCACACCACGACTCACATCGACGCGGTTCCTCATACGACAACCCACGTTCATGGTGGGCACCACTGAGATTACCCGGTCGCAGAAAAATAACCTCGTCTATTTTAGCGGCACGGCGCAAGCCGTCCGGTGTCGCGAGACCGGACGGCTCGCGACCTTCCGCTCTCAGCTGCCTCCGTCGGGATGGAATCCGACGCTAGCTGCCTGAGTTTTAGCATCTTCTGCGGGTTTCTTCCGTATAACCGTTACCACCGGACTCGGATCAGGTGGGATTAGACGGGCTACAGCGATTCGATTCGATGTTTCGCTTGTACCAAACCGATGGAAAACACCGGCTGGTCATTTTTTCATGGAGGAAAATACGGTGATCACATCCCAACCGACCAGCAATCGTTCTCGTCAATCGCGACGTCGGCGATTGCGTGCGGTCTTGAACATGATCCTTATCACAGGTTCGGCGGCGAGTTTCACGACAGGCTGTCAAAGCGTTGGCAGTCACGTGGCAACAGCGACTCGAACGTCTGAGTCGGTCCACTCGACCCCCGCGGACGAAATCCCCCGTTTATCCCAGGCCGTTGTCGATGCCCCGGTCGTAACCGTGGCGTTTGACGACCAATGGGATTTTGGCGCCAATGCCAAGCGAGAGCACGAATCCGACGAAAAAGCTGAGGACGATGATGCCGGTTCGCTTGCGGACTTCATGGCATTGGATTCGCCAGGCCAAGCCGTTGCCGCTGACTTACAACCATTCTCTACGAGCAACGACTACTACCTCAGCGAACAACCCGCGGGGCTGACCGCCGCACTCACTCTCGAAGCGATCGAGTCGATCGCGCTTGCCAACAATCCAACGATCGCTGAACTTGTCGCGACGACTCAGAAAGCGGCTGGTTTCAAAACCCAGGTCGGCTTGCGTGCGAATCCAAGCATTGGTTATCAAGCAACACAGTTGGCCGACAGAGGCACCGACCAGCACACCGTATTTATTTCGCAAACGATTGTCACTGCCGACAAACTGGCTCTCAATCGCAACGTGTTGAACGAGGCACTTCGTGCCCAGCTGATGCAACTCGAAGCTCAAAAGTATCGCATCGCCACCGATATTCGCGTTGCATTCTACGATGCGTTGGCAGCCCAACAACGTGTCAACTTGATCCAAGATTTCCAGTCGGTCGCCGACAAGGGAGTTGATCTAGCCGAGCAACTCAAGGAGGCTCAGGAAGGATCGCAACTGGATATCGTTCAAGCGAAAGTGCAACAGAACGAAATTGGTTTGGCGCTGCGTCAAGCTCAAGTGCAATTCGACGCTGCGTGGCGAGAACTTTTGGCATTGGCGGGCAAGCCGAACATGACACCGGTACCGCTCGATGGCACATTTCCGAGTGCGGAAGCCAATCTCGATTGGCCCAGCGTCGCGTCCACGGTGATCGCATCGAGTCCCGAAGTGCAGGCGGCTCAAGCTCGCATCAATCAAGCTCGTGCGAACATCTGTCGCCAAGAAGTACAGCCGATTCCAAACCTTGACGTGCAATTCGCCGCCGGTGTGGACAACGCCACTGACAACGGTTTGATCAACCTACAAATTGGCGCCCCGATTCCCGTCTTCAATAAAAACCAGGGAAACATCTGTGCCGCGCGCGCCGAGTACGCTCGGGCATCGCGAGAACTCGATCGGATTGAAAACTCGATCAAGGCCCGACTGGCCGCCGTGTCACGCGACTACGATTCGGCGCTGGTCGCTGTTGAGCAATACACGAGCGGCATTCTGCCCAACACAAAGGAAGGTCTCAAGCTGGCGGAACTCGCCTACAAAGCGGGGGAGACCAGCTTCGTGCAAGTCCTCATTGCACGACGAACGTACTTCGACACGAACTTGCAGTACATCGTTTCGCAACAACAACTCGCTCAAGCTCGCGCCCGCGTCGATGGTTTTGTGCTGACGGGTGCCCTGGATGCGGTCGTCGATAACAGCGGCGATGATAGCCTTCGCGGCCTAACGCTCAGTCAGCAGTGATGACTTCAGACAGCTCGATTTTAGTCTACGGTCGGTGCAACTCGAATGGAAAAGTGCCTGACCTAGACGTCGTTTCGACAACTGTTTTCTCTTCGCCGGTTGTTGAGTCAATGACTGTTGTGGTTGCAGCGTAATGAGCGTCGAAGCCTCGAACAGTGTCGCACCAGCGGCAATCTGGTTTCGCAGTGCCATACGCCGTCGAATTTTGCTTTATCCAGCTAGATAGCGCATCCTGAATTTCGTCTGGGAGTGGCAATTTCGCCTCAGAATAGGATGCATTGCGCACCATCTCGACGTTGTAATACGATTCGGCCAACGGCACACAACGGCTTAGGCTACGTGGGATATCCACTAGCAGATAGGGTTTATCGTCAAGCACATAAATTGCAAGAATCGGGCGAACGCCCTTCTCTTTCAGGTCCAACGTTCCCAATGTTGCCTCCGCCTGAATTTGTAGCATTTCCTTGACTTGCGAATCACCCAGTCCCATTTTTGCATGCATGGCGGTATCAAAATAAGGTCTCAGATACTTGACGGCATCAGAAACTTCTTGTCGTTCGGGCGAATCGGTACCATCAGACCCTTGGTAGGACTCCAGTGCGATTCGGCAAAAACTGAGCAGCAAATCGGCATCAGCGAGCGTTTGATACTTGTTGCGCTGGCCCGCGTATTTGAGAAGGATGTTTGACGCGAACAGACACAATTCAAGTTGATCTCGATGCGGTGTAGTTCCGACCTTGTCACGATATGCCAAAATGCAGTCTCGCAACTTATCCTGAGCACTCGTAGATCGCGCTAACACGGTCTTCGACTCTGTGGTCTCCTCGCATGCTTGCACGCAAAGTGTAGTAAGCGTGCCTAAGGCATCGAATAGTCCGCCGGTCTTTCCCTCGCTTGACCGATAGATTTCATCCGCAACTTGGCACATTTGCATGGCAAGCTCGTGATCGGTAAACGGCGACGGAAGGCTTAATGCCAACGCTTGCTTGTACAGCAGAGCCGCTTTCGTTCGATCACGTGCCGAGTCTCGCAGCAAGTGGACACGCATCATGGCTCGGCGATAGTCATCGAGGGCCTCCTTAAGATCGCGTACTTCTGGATTACCAAAGAGGTTGCAATCCCCCAAGCGTTCTTGAGTGTTAATCGTGCGAATAACGAACTGAGTCTCGATCGCAGCATCAGCAGAATCGCTACGGAACTGGCTGAACGCCGACTCAACATCGCGAGTGAGTTGGCGGTACTCATCCGCGGCCCCCTCTGTGTCGCCCTGGAACCGCAATCCCATCGCGATCCCGTGGCGATTGTGAAGGAATGCAACTTTTGACGAGTAGTCTTTTGACTGTTCCCACCCAGCAGGAAGTTCGTCGGAAAGAACGCTTGTGCAGGCATCGTCGTGTTCAGATTCCGAGTCCTCAACGTTCATGCGTTGAACAAGAATTTCGTTGGATTTCCGGAACGAACACATGGCATCCTTAATTTTCCACTGCATCATCTTGCACCATGCATTGCGGCGGTAAACGTGTGCTTCTAGGAAATGCCCAGCCACGGGGGATAGGACGCCATCATGCTTCGTTTCGGCTAGCGTTTTCGCTTGATCAAGCAAGGCATTTGCTTGTTTCCAGCGATTGATGCCAATCCATGCGTCAGCCTCTCCACAAAATGCAAACGTCATAAAGAAGTCCGCGTAACCCTTCTGCTTGCCATCAAACGTTATTTGCTTAATTTCACGGCGAGCCAGTTGGTATTGTTCGGCAGCAAGCTTGTGCTGTTTTGCCTCGCCCTGGAGGTACTGAGCGAAATCGACTCGACACAGCGCCATCAATATTTTCCGCGAGTAATTGAAAACCACTTGTTCGTTATTGGCGGTCTGCGTAGGCGAATCGGACTTGGTCGGTTGCATCTCGAGCGCGTACATTCGCAGTGCTTGCTTATAGATTTTTTCGGCCTCGTCATTGCCAAGTGAGTGTTTGACGACCGCGAGCAAATGAACGTCTGCAGCTTTCAACGCCTTGTCCATGCTATTGGTAGGAGAGACAGATTCGACCTTCCCTCTGGAAATTTCCGCTAACTTTTCCGTAGGAAGCAATGGATCGAGGTCCGCTTCAATCTCGGCAAGGGCTTCACGCAACTTCTTTCCGCTATCAGCATCCAACAGCAATTGCCCGTGCTTGCGTCGGAGCTTAGCAACGTCGCTCTCACCATCCTTCCATTCACGAAGGGCAAGATCAGCGGCCTCTCGAAGGCTCTCGGCGTCAAGGAGGTCCGCTACTGTACTGCCACGTGAAACGGCCTCTTGGCTGTCATAAATCTGCACCATTTCAGCTCGAATACTTGGAATGAACCACGGGCACTCCTCAAACCACCAGCTTCCCTGGCGGCTGACAACCATACCACGCAAGTAGGCTTCTTCCAGTTCTTCGACAAGAAACTTCTTGAACTCCGCTTCTCGACGTGGCTTAAACGCGAACTCGCCTTCATTTCCGGACGGATCAATCAGACTGCGGAGATCGGGGCGCTGACTTTCATCAAAGTAACCTTTTAAGTGACGTAGCAGGGCGTGCGCCGTTACCGGCGATTTTTGATTCTGAGCAGGCAGCCGACGCAGACCATGTAAGAACGCCGAGGTAAATTTCGAGTTGCCGTCACGTCCGTCCGACGCAAGCTGGCTAGCGCGACACGACGCCATCGCCTGGAACGCGGGCGCGGCTAATAGGTTTTTGTCCTCGCGTCCGCTTTCTTCACTGGTGGGCTGAAATGCAGCAGAAGCACGGTGTTGATTGAAAATCTCGCCGGAGTGGCAACAGTCGAGCACCAACAGCTTTTGATTCGCCTTAATTCGCCCCAGATCGTCCATCAAACCAAAGGGAAGCCCGAACATGTTTCCTATCGGATCGCCTTCTTGCAACTCGACATCTAGCGCGAGCATCGCGACATTGTTCCCGCTGGTCGACTGCGACTCTAGTTTGATCCCGTGCCCCGCGAAGAAGAAAAACACGGTATCTTTATCACCTGCTTCTTTGCTGACCCGCAACAATTCACGAGCAATGTTTGACTTTGTCGGAAGCTGCTCTGCGGCTGTTCCTTTGTCGTCGGTCAAGACGATCACGTGATCCGCGTCGTATTCGTAATAGTTGGTAAGGATATCAGCGATCGACAATGCGTCGTTGGCCGCATTCGACAGAGCTGGGAGTGCCTCGCGGCTGCGCTGGTCACCCCCGTCGCGAAGTTCATCCTGCCGAGCGGTGTAATTCACACCGATCAAAATTGCCCAGTTCTTGCCGCCCCGCAGACTCTTGGTACTGAACAACTCATCTTCTGCATCGGAACGGATACTCGAAGCCATCGTGAGTGTCAGACACAAAGAGATGGCAATGAAGAGCCTCCAAACACCACCAAATCGATCAGGCAAGAACCGACGATTCAGTCGATCTGACGGATCAGTAACAATGGTCTGAGACATTTCTAAATACCTTGAAAAAGCAGTTTCCTACTCAAGTGGTCGAGTACCCCCTCTAGCGTAGTGGTGGTGATTCGCTTCCGCAAACCTTTCCTTCAAGCAGCACCACAAAAACATGTACATTTTTGACTATTCCTCGTGGATTGTCCCTCTTAACTGTCGGACTTCAACGACTAGAGAAGTTCTGCGGGCATCTACTCCGAAACCATCCACGAGATGATTGACATCTGAGGCTCCTGGTTGCCTCCTCCCGTACGAAATTTTTCATTCCCAAACGTTGCTTGGAAGAGTTGCCTTTCAAATGGTGTTGCTGGAGTAAACCCCCGCTTTTTTTCCACTGGATCGCCAAGCTTCTGTTGATCTAGTCCTGAATAATTCAACTGATGCTTGACTCTTCCCTCCTGAGGAATCCCGACTAGGACCAATCCATTCTGGCCCCACATCTTTTCATTGATCGTCATCTCAAATAGCGGAAGCGTCGTTGGACGAGTGACTCCTTGCGCCGGTTTGATGAAGTCAGACACTTGGCTGGCAATACGATACTTTGAGCTGATAAAGAACACTGCGAATGAAGCGCCATACGCTCCTTCATTAACAACCTCGACACGCAACACATCTCCGGCGCTGATCTCATCGGAGGACGTGTCTCCGTTTACCTTTGTCACCTTCAGTTTAATGTCGTGCGACGCGGAGCCACTGGGACCATAGGCTGCCGCAAGACGCTGAAGATTCTGGCAATTGTAAACGCGACGTACGTCTCGCTCGACGGCATCGGCGAGTTCACTATTGGCGAGCGTCGACGGATAGCGAACGCTCGGTACTCGTTGAAGTTCCTCGGTTGGTGGCATCTTTTCACCAATTGTCAAGGCAACACTGTTCGGAACTAACAGTCGTTCCGTTTCGTTTATGAAAAGACTCCAACCTCGGGTGCAAGTGTTGTGATCGATTTGAAAAATGCTCAGTGGATCAGATGCCTTCTCGCGAAGAGCCGACGAAATTGAATCGTCCTTATTTCCACGTATATCGTTCAGCGTCAATGTGATTCGCAACTCGCCGATCTCTTGGCTGACCACACGGCATGTCGC
>NZ_ANOG01000806.1 GCF_000346295.1 Rhodopirellula maiorica SM1
ACGTCGTTGCCCTGCCGGCGAAACGATCCGAAGTTGTCGACGCGATGGAGCGTTCCATTCGCTGGGCTGGTCGCTGTTTGAATGCGGCAACACGCGATGACCAAGCACGTTTTGCCATCGTCCAGGGCGGCTTGGACACCGAATTGCGAATCCAATGTGCGACCGAATTGTCATCGATGAATTTCGAAGGCTTCGCAGTGGGCGGATTGAGTGTCGGCGAAGCTCCGAGCGAAATGTACCGTATCACCGAGGCCACCTGTCCTCATCTGCCCGAACACAAACCGCGTTATTTGATGGGCGTTGGACGGCCAATCGATTTGCTCGAAAGCGTGGATCGCGGCATCGATTTGTTTGATTGCGTGATGCCCACTCGCAATGGACGCAATGCGATGGCGTTTACCGACCGCGGCAACGTCAAGATTCGGAATGCAAAGTATCGCGAGGAAACGCGTCCGCTGGATGAACATTGCCCATGTCTCGCGTGTCGTCACAGTCTCGGTTATCTACGGCACCTGTTTGTTGCCAAAGAGATGCTGGGACCGATCTTGTTGACGATCCATAACTTGACGTACTACCAACGCGTGATGGCCGAAGCACGTCAAGCGATCGAAAGCGACACGTTCGCTCAATACGTGAGCGATAAAAAAGCAGGCTGGGGAATCGTCGACGAAAGCGATGCGAATGTGGGCTAGGCTTGCTAGCCCAGCATGCAAGCTTGATGGCCATCGCCGTGGTACAGCGGCGACGTCGATTACCGCGGTGCTCGGCGTTCGACGGCGATTGCCGTCGGTGCCACGGCTGCGACATCCACGCTGCCGACTTGGTCGCTGTGTCGCCGTCCGCCGCGTTGTAGGTAATCGCTCCAGCGACGTCCTTTGCGTGATTCGGAAGGCCCCGGTGCAATCAAGAACACCGCGCCGAGTCCAAATAGCAGCCCTGCCGAAGCCGAGCCCAGAGTCACCAAGGTACCACCGGGGCCGATCGGTTTATCGGATACTTGCGGCGGACCGAGTTCGGCGACTAGGTTCGTGGAAAGTGCAGCGGTGCGGCTTGCCTGAGCTTCGGCCAATGCCTGCTGGGCCGTTTCCAACAACGTCGTGCGATGTTTGACTTCCGCATCCACGTTTGCGTAATCAGTCCGTGCGGATGCCAATGCCTCGAGCCGCGAAGTTAATTGTTCTTTGCGCGCCTTTAGCCGTGATACCCGTTCGGTTTCTTGCTTCAGCGTAGGTTCCATCGCTTTGACCGCCAACCGGGCTTCCTCTTGCATTCGGCTGCGGATTTCGTGTTCGGTTGACTGAGCATTTTGCAGGATCGGATGATTCGGTGTGCGGTTTGCAGCCAATTCGCTGCTGCGAATCTGAGCGTCGATCAATCCATCTTTTAAACGCAGCAGCGACGGTTGTAACGATAGCAGGTCGCTACCGCTGGCCAATAAATGGTCGGGATTTTCCGAACCGACGACAAGCAGGTTGCGAAGCGCGTACAGTTTTTCGAGGTCCAATTCCGCGACTTGCAGTTCACGGACGGTTTCTTCGAGGGTGCGGCGGTTCGTGCCGTCACCGGCAATCGCGTCGTTCAAATTGCGAAGCTCGCCAAGATCCGCAGCAAATTTCACTTCATAGACATGCATCCGAGCTGCGGCAGCATCAAGGTTTTGTTGCGCCAGATCACGTGCCTGCGTCAATTCCGAAATCACGCTGTCCGCACGCACGCGGCGGATATTGCGAAGATGTAATGTCAAATTGTCGAACATCGCTTTGCAAAAATCGACGGCACGTTGTTGCTGTGTCGATTTGACTTGCAAATAGACCACTTCGGTGCTGCCGAATTCCGAGCCTTGAGGCGCGAGCAGATTGACGGCGTCTTTTGCAATGCGGTCCACCACTTCGGGCGACGGCCACGTCGGATCGTCTTTACCCGAGGAAGGTCCGATTTGACGCAGTGCCGCCGCGACCACTTCGGGATTCTGTGTCATTTCAAGAATCGTTTCCTGAGCCGACTTCAATTCGGTTTGGCTGCTAAAGCGGCCCAGTCGTTCCAGTGAGCTGGTGGCTTCGTTTCGAACGACCAACGGCAGACGGGCCGAATAAATGTCGCTGCTAAATAACGCGAAACAAACACCCACGAAAGCGAACAAGACGGTCGCGCCCATCCACAGCGGAGCAAAGACAACTAGGACGTTACGAACGTGTTTCCACGGAATCGGAGCAGATGACATAACAAGTCTCGACGTGAAAGTTTTCAGACAATACGTTGAAACTTAGGTCTCAAATTAGCTCGTGATGCAAAAAAGAGGGCGAATTCGTTGGTTTTTTAACGGCGTAGCGGCAAGAGATCGCTGCTCAAATTCAAACGATTTTCACTCGCGGCATCTAGGCAAATCGCCACACCGTTAACAACGAAGACCGAATGGTCCGCGTCGGTTTCGATTCAATCCGTTCTACGCTAACGCAGGTTGGTCGGTGTACAGCGACAACAACTGGCTTTGGACTTTGACGGCACGCAGCAAAGTCCACAATTGATCAGGAGTAAATTGGACGGGGCCGTTGTGACACATCTGTTCCAATTCATCCGCGACCGCTGCGTGTTGATCCGCTGCGGCATCGAGCCGAAATGCGGCATTTTTCCAGACACGCGTAAGCGTATCGTCGTCGACGAGCAGCATCGTATCGTCGGTTTGAGTCAAAATCAGCAAACTGATCCTGGCCACTTCACTGGGTGACAATTCAGGACGCAGGTTGTGGATTCTTTCAGCGAGTTCGTGGCAAGTCATTGGAATAGGGTTCCGCCTAAAACTGCGTCAAACTGATCTTCCGTTGCGATCAGCAATCGGGCCAAGAAAAGGGCTTGACGTTACAAGCACGGCAAAATTGCCGCGCATTATTATTCGCCCTCAACCTCATCGAACCGCATGGCCCCCCCGCTTGTTCGCGATCATTGGAACGAATTACAGAACCCTAAGTCACATTCAGACGCGAGGCAAACAAATTTTAGAATTCGTCATGGCGAGTGGTGAATCAAGTTGCATCGCGAGCACCTTGACGGCTACTCGACGTCGCTAGCCGAGCGAGGATCGACCTTCAGACTGGCCAAATAAGCGACAAGATCACGCAGTTCACGTGCCGACATCTGTTTAAGTAAGTCGTCTGGCATCGCGGATTTTCCCGAGCGACGCGCCACAATTTCATCTTGAAAGACGCGTTGTAATGCCCCATCGCCTTGGATGAGTTCGACAAAATCGTCGGTTTCGTTTTTGACGATTCCTGTTACGACTTGCCCGTCTTCATTCGCGATGACAGCGGTTTCATAGCCTTTTGCGATCGCCGCATTGGGCAAACAAATTGCCTCTAGCAGATAGCGGGCATCTTTTTCTTTGCCGATGGTCGTCAAATTGGGGCCCACTTCGCCTCCGGCGCGATCAACTTTATGGCACCGCACGCATGATAATTCGGTTTTGGCAAACAGTGTCTTGCCGCGGTTTACATTCCCGCCCTCTAACGCAGACAACCACTCCGCAAGAGGATCGTTTTCGGCAAGCGAAGCTTGATATTTCTTTAATTCCGTACCGACCGCTGCGGGCAATTTTCCTTTGGCAAGTAACGTCTCGGCGGCCTCCACCACATTCAATTGCACCTCAGGGGCAAGTTCGCCCTCGGTATAGCGTTTGACAGCCGCTTGGATGGCTTCGATCGCCCGAGGGTCACCGGATTTCGCCAATGTGTCCCAAGCGAGCTGTTGCAGCGAAGTGCCGCGGCTTTCGGTCGCCGCAATAAAGACTTCGGTCGATGTCGCCAAATCGTGCGCGGCAAGTACTTTTAAGGCGGCTTCGGCCAGCGTGCTGGGGGGAACCAAGCGAACTTCTTTGGCCAATTTCACCGCTTGAGCCGTATCGAGCTTCGCCAGTCCCGTCAGCGCCGACGCGCGAGCTCGGGCCGATTGGTTTGTGTCGCTCACACGGACGATCAGCGTGGGCGCGATCTTCTTGATGCCAAGCTTCGAAGCGACATCGACGGTTTTCTCGCGAACCGCTTGGCTGGACGCCATTAAGGAGTCGATTTGTGATTCGATCGCCGTCACCGGGTCGGCGGCACTGCGTTCGGTCAACGGCCGAACGTCATTGAGCACGCGATCGCGAGGGTCGGGGTTGGTCCAATTCAATAACGCATCCAAGGCTTCGATTCGCATCGCTTCGGGGGTGGTCATGCGAGATGCGAACTTGGCAAGCGCCGTCGCGCTAGCGGACGTGCCGAGACGATAGTTCGCATTGATCACACGCCGCAACAATGGCAGGTTTGCCGATGGCGTTTCAATCAGTGCGGCCAACGAACCGAGTGCCACAGGAATCGGTTCGTCATGAATCGCGCGAGCCGCCTCGAGTGTGACCGCCGTGCTTTCGTCCGCCAAAAACTTGGCGACTTCACCGCTCTTCATCCGCCGTAGGGCTACCACCACGCTCCGACGTACCGCTGCGTTTTCGTGCTTGCTCAATTTGACCAGCGAATCGGCGGTGCAGGCGCTCGCTAGATAGACTTGCCCTGCATGCCGCAACACGGGATCGCGATGATTGTTTTCGGCAATCATTTGAATCGCCAGCGGCATGGCCGACGCCGCTTTCAACTTTGCCAATGCCATGGTTGCGAAATAACGGACGCGGAGCGAATTGTCCAAAAGCATTTTTTCCAGCGCGGGGACCGAGCCTGTTTCACCGCGTTCACCCAACACCTTGGCAACCGCTGCGCGAATGACCGCGTCGCTGTCGGTCGCTAGCGGTGAGATGGCCGAAACCAGCTCCGTCTTTTTCGTCGCATCGAGTCGAGTGATTTGATCCGCACCCCAAATCGCGTGCAGTCGCGCCAGCATGCTTTGCTTGGAATCCTTGGCAACCGCCAATAACGCCGCCAATTCGACCCGATCGGCGAGTTCCCACTGCGCTTCCAAACGAACCCGCTGATCACGATGGCTTAAATCGGTTGTTAGTTGATTTGAGGGTCGCTTGGACCAATCGCTGGCCAGGATCGAGCGGACTTCGGCGACAATTTCCGATTCACGGTGTTCGGGATGGGTTAAGCGGTAGATGCGTCCTTTGCCGACTCCATCCCAACCGTCGACCCAGTCGCTGACGTACATCGCTCCGTCCGGGCCGAAGCCGACATCGGTGGCCAACACCGACCAAACGGGTTTGGCTTCGCTTCCAAACGAGTAGGTGGCTCCTTGAGGTGTCAGTTTGAATGATCGCACGCCGCTGTTGCTTGGGGTCCCGCGAAAATCACAAATCAAGAACGTATCGTTCAGGTCATCGCCGAAGCCAGTGCCGGGATAATAGGCCAATCCGCTCGGACCGTCGGTGAAATTCGCAATCGCCGGAACGATATAGGCTGCTTGCTCGGGATGTAACGGTTCCCACAAACGCTCTTCGTTATAAGGGCCTCGCGTGGGCATGTATTGGTAATACATCCGCCATCCGTAGTCGGCTTTCTCTAACAAGTGAAATACCTTGGACTTGTCGCCACTGTCGCTGTTGTTGTCGACGGTGAACCAATCACCAAGCTCGTTAAACGCCAACTCTTGTGGGTTCCGCAAACCGTTGCAAAAGACTTCTAACCCGCTGCCATCGGGCTCACAGCGGAACACGGCCCCCACGGCGGGATTGGCTAACACTTTGCCGTCGCCGGTGGTGACGTGATAGCCACGGTCGCCAATCGAAAAATAGATCCGTCCGTCGGGACCTTTGATCAATCCATGCATATCGTGACCGCGAAACGCAACGCGGACACCGTAGCCATCGGACAACGCGACGCGTTGGTCAGCGACGCCGTCATCATCATCGTCGTTTAATTTCCACAGACGTGGGATGCAGGTGTAGTAGACGTCCTTGCCGCGAACGAGGACGCCGGCGCCGGTGCCCTCTTCGAGTTGATTGAATCCGTTGGCGAACAGATCGCTGCGATCGGCTTTGCCGTCGCCATCGTTGTCCACCAAGCGGCGAATGCGATCGTCATGTTGAGCATAGGTGATGGCGGCATCACCTAGCAGACTGCGGTGATAGTTGATGCGATCTTGAACGGTTTTGGCCGATAAATCCGCCAACAACCACTTGTCATCATGACCTCGGTTATCGGTCACACCGCGATTCTGCCGAAACGTTTCGGCAAGAAAAATTCGGCCTTGATGATCGATGTCAAAGGCAACCACATTGGCCACCATCGGTTCCGCTGCGAACAAATCGATCGACCAACCCTCTTTGACCGCCACCCCCTGCATCGCCTCTTTGGCTTCACCCGATGCCGCCGCCACTTCGGGTTCGAGCGGCTTGTTCGCGGTGGATTCCACCGCAATCGCGACCGAATTCAGACTTAGACCGAAACCAATACAGCAGAAAGCGAGGGGTAAGATTGCAGATTTGAACGGTTTCAAGGCGGTCTCGACAAGGCAGAGAGTGTACGATGGAATCCCGATAGACCTAAGATAGCCACCTCGACCCAAAAGTGGCAACATTTACGTGCCATTGTTTTCCAAAAGCAGCGTCGTTTTTAACAATTTCCAGTCCCGGTTTCTTGCGAAGCGATCACGATGAAAGACGACTCCGCGGCGGCTCATCAGGATGACCCCACGCCACCGATTCAAGACGAGCCGTTAACTCAAGACGAGCAGCCCATTCTGGCGTCATTGGCAACGCCCCGCGATGAGCCAAATCGCAGCAGCCCAGCCTGCGAACGGCCAGCCAGCGAACGAGGTGCCAACGAACAGCCAGCCAACGAACGGGCTGCCAGCGAACAGGCGGCCAATGAACAGGCGGCCAACGCACAGGCGGCAACTGGGCTTGATCCGGCGATTCGAGTCGGATCGCCGTTTGCCAAAGAGCCTGAGCCGGCGCCGCAACCGGTTCGTCCCGAGGATGTCTATTTTCAAGCCACCCCGCTTCGCTACACGTCGATCGGGTCGGTGGCGGCCGCGAGTCTGGTTGTTCTGTTCGCGTTGGGGGGGACGGTCTGGTTTCCTGCCGGGGGAACCCTTGTGGCGGGCCTCGGATGTTTGCTCAGTATCTTTGGCATGTATTCGCACCTGCGAATTGCGGCAGCCAGTTTACTTACCGTCCATCTGTTTCTGTTCGTCGCCAGTTACAGCCGCGTGTTTGTTTGATACGTGTCCGAAGGGAGCAACGATCGCGTCGCCCGTTCTGACGAAAACGCATCCGGCCACGCCATTGAGCCCCCGTCTACAGCCGCCGCTCGCAGGTTTACTCTTGAATCCCGGCCAATTCGCACAAGTAGGCTTGGGTGACCGGTTGCGGGCAGCTCCAGACCAGAAAGAACAACGCTTCGCGACACCACTTGCCGACCGGATGGCCATGTACGAACCCGGCGCCTTTGGCCGCAGTCAACGCGGCTTGCGTCGAACGCAACACCATCCGGTTGGCTCGTCCCCGAATCTCCGCAGCGTCACACGTCGAATCGCCCGCGGCGGCACGAAGCAAATCGTTTTCCAGCGAGAGGACTTCGGATTGCATCTCATCGGCGATCTTCTGCAAATCGGGACGCTTGAGCGCCTCGCGAATCAAAAAATCAATCGCCGCATTGGATAGCCCGACTGCCAGCGTGGACGTTTGAAGTCCTCCTGTTCCAGCTCCGGTGCCGGTCTGCATCACGTTTTCGATCGGTCCGGCGATCAACATCGATTCGTCAATCGCGACGCGATCAAACACTAATTTGTCGGTGCAACTTGCCGACAATGCGACCAACTCGGTTCCCGGCGACGGTTGGACTCCGTCGAGCGATCGTGGCACGGCGGCGAGCAATTCTCGGCCGTCTTCGAGCGTCGCTCCGATTACGTACACGTCACCATGTGGTGCGCCGGTCACCCACGGCGACATGCCATCCAACAGAAATCCGTCCTCAGTTTCGCTGGCCAACAAGACAGGTTTGGCGAGATGACGTCGGCTGGTCGTCAGATGGCTGATTCCCACGGTCCCAAACGCGTCGCCGCTAACCAATTTTTCCAACCAACGTTCTGCGGGAGCCGGATTCTCGCTTCCTGCGATCCGGCGAATCGATCCCATCAATTGAGTGATAATAAATGTGGTGGTCAGATCAGCGGCCGCAAGCAGCAGGTAACCGCGAGTCTGTTCTTCGTCGCTCCATCCCAGCCCGCCGGATTGTTGCGGCAAGAACCAACGAAAGACACCTGCATCGGCACACTGCCGCAGCGCTTCGGCGGGCCAATCTTGGACATGATTCCAACGCGGCGCCCCGTCGCGAAGCGATTGCAGCAGCGGATGACCTAAAGCGTCGTTGGGCGAGTGAATCAAGGGTGAATCTGACATCAACGTTTGAGGTTCCGATTTGGGAGAGCACGTTTAGGCACGATCAAAAATGCGATTGAACAGTCGGCGATTTCGCTGGCGTGCTTGATCACACGCCGTCTGAATCATCTTGGGATCGTTTTCGTTCATCAAAAACGCCAAGTTTTTCATCAGCGAATCCAGTTCGGGCAACGCGTGACGATGAGGGGTTTTCATCAACCGCAAATTAATCTCGACGCCGCGTAGCGTTTGGTAACCCGCGATTAACTGCAACGCTTCGTCTTCGGGCAAGTGTCCCGCTTCGGCAAGTCGTTCCAGCGAAATGGTCGTGTTGCAGTGCGTGATTTTCGGAGAATCCGCGGCGTGTTTCAGTGTCATCATCTGCGCCACAAACTCGACATCCACCGTGCCCCCCTCGCCTCGCTTCAAGTTTCCCGAGGTGGCGGTTTCTTGCATTCGAGTCCGAATCTTGCGAATTTCGTTCGCGGTTCCGGAAGTCCACGGCGATTGGGGCAACAGCGACGCGATCGCATTGTCAAACCGAGTCCGACTGGTTCGCGAACCCGAGATGGAACGTGCTTTGCAAATCGCGAGCCACTGCCAAAGCGGTGCCTCGTGTTGCCGAAACCGATTCAAAAAATCTTCGGTCGACATCGCAAACACGCCTTCTTCGCCCGTCGGACGTAGCCGTCCGTCGAGTTCGTACATTCGGCCTTTCGGTCCCGGGGCGTTGATCCGTTCAATAACTCGCTGCGCCAATTGGTTGAAAAAACTGCGGTTGGTCGTCGTCGAACGCGGTCCGCCGACGCGTCGGCATGTTTCGCCATCGGCGGAATACAGGAACACGACGTCCAAATCGCTGTGGTAATTCGGTTCGCGGCCGCCCAGTTTTCCGAGCGCCACGGCAATCATCTCGGCCTTTTCGCCCTCTTCGGTGACCGGGTCGCCGTATTGCGCCGCCAACCGTTCTTGTTCAAATTCGATGATTCGCCGGATGCAGGCTTCGGCTGTATCCCCAATCGCTTGCTGCGTGGCCGCCAGCGTTTCTTTGCCCAAAATATTGCGGACGCCGATCGTCAAATGAGCACTCTGTTTAAAGCTATGCAAGATCGCATCGATCTCTTGTGCCCCGCGACACAGCTCGATCGATTGGCTATCGAGTCGTTCGGCCGACGGCAGCCGGTCCATCAATAACGAATCGATCAACTCATCGATCATCCCCGGATTGTCGGTCAAAATTTCGACCAAATAGGGAGCGGCAGCACACAACCGCACCACCATTTTCATCGTCGGTCGATTGGTCCCTAACAATTCCCACAATGTCGCTTTGGCACCAATCGAATCTGCCACGCGAGTCAGTGAGGCAAGCGTTTTGTCGGGATGGGGCGTTTGCGAAATCTCGGAAAGCAGCGAAGGAACAATCTGAGCAAAGAAGTGACGACATCGATGAGGCGACAAAAACGGCACCGATTCGGTGCTCAACGCAATTAAATCTTCAAACGCGCGAGCCGCGTTGGTCAATCCATGTTTGGACAGCACCTGGGTGATCGTTTCGGCCGCCGGATCTGGATCCAACATCAGCTCGGTTTCGATGGCAACCGAAGACCCATCGTCCGGAGCGTCCAGCATCAAGTGGTTGATCATGCGGCAATTGACGTCAAACACCTCTTCGAGCTGTTTGCGAAACTTGGCGACGTCGCCCTGTTTTGTCGTGCTGTCACGGATTCCCAATTGCCATGCGAGCCGCTGTGTTTGCGCTGGTTCGATAGGCACTTGGTCGTCGAGCTTTTCAAACATCACTGCGATTTGATGTTGCAATCGACATAATCGCGCGTGGTTTTCCGACAACAGCGATGCTTCTTCGTGCGTAACACATCCTGCACGCTCTAAACCGATCAACGCATCGTAGGTGTTCGCGTGGCGGACTTCGGGCAGCCGATCGCCGTGCAGTAGCTGCAAAAATTGGATGGTCCGTTGGATGTCGCCGCGACCGCCGGGGGCTCGCAACACATTGCATGGCTTTTGTCCGGCCGCCGATGACGCCGCGTCACTAGGCGTTAGCGTGCGGCGTTCGAGTTTGTGTTGCAGAGTTTGGATCTCGGCCAAGTCGCTGCGGCTGATAAAGCGGCGGAAAATCCACGGTTGCAACCGCGTTAAAAATCCCTCGCCTAACGATTGTGAACCCGCGACCACACGTGCTTTGATAAATCCGAGTCGCTGCCACGTGCGACCGGAGGTCTCGAAGATGCGAGCGGCTTCGAATGAACTGCAAATCCGAGTGCCGGTTTCATACATCGGGCTTTGACGAAGATCGATGTTGTAGCCGTCGTCAATCGGAGTGTCCGAGTGTAGCAAGCGGATGAACTCGCTGACCAACAAGTCGTAGTACTCGCGATGCGTTATGTTCCACGGGTCTATGCGGTCGTACAGAAAGATCAACTGCAGCGAATCGCCATAACTCATTTCTTCGGCGCCGAAACTGCCCAAACCGATCAGCGTGACTTGCGGTGTATTGCCGCTGGGCATGACCGGAGTGTCACGAAGTGTGGGCAAATAGCGAAGCAGAAAATCGAGACTCGATTGCACGACCGCATCGGCGACATAGGTCAACTGTCGCCCGACTTTTTCAGGGACCATCGAACGAGCGAACTCGCCATAGATGATCCGGCTTGTTTCACGGATCAAGAAGCTTCGGATCTGCGCCGCCGCTTCGTCAAAATCTTCGATCTCGGACATGCTTCGGTACAACCGGTCAACCAACTCGCTGCGGTCGACCACTTGTCCGTCTTGTTGACGAAGGATCTGGAAGAAATCGGGATCATGGACCAAATGCTTCGTCAGCCGAGGGCTGGTGGCGAAGATCTTTAGCAGCGATGGCAGCGATCGAGCATCGTTTCGGAACAACTCGAGCAACAATTCGGGAGCGGAACCAGCGGCCAAAAAACTAGCCAACGAGTCGAGCGTCGCATCGGCGTCGTCCAGTTGCGGCAATTGCTCGACCAGCTGCTGTTTTAGCGACACGAGCAGGTCGCGAGGCACCGCCAGTTGCCAAATTTGCTGGGCGTTGTCCCGAGCGGCATCGGGGGCGGCAAAGGTAGTGGAATCAATCCAATCGAAATTGTCTGGCATGGGAGGATTGGATCGAGGATCGACGCGGATGCGTGGGACGGGTTAAGAGGCTGTATCAGTATAGGGTTGTTCCTACGCGTGATTGTCCGGGAGATCATCCGAGTGATCGTCACCCGACCCAACGTCTTCACCACCCCAATCGCAGCCACGCTTTAGTCTAAAACCTTTCGCGAGATTCGTGTAGTGCGGCCAAAACGTAACCTACGATTCAAACGCGGGGAGTTTCAGGCTTGATTCGTCTCGAGAAAGTCCCACCAGGGTGTGGGTTGCGCAACACATTGTTGATTTTGTGCAACACCCAACCGTTGTTTTTGGGAAACACGCTGGGTCTCGAATCCCCCTTCTCTAATTGACCTAAACTATTCACTGACAACGGTTTGCCATGATTTATGCGATGCCCGACGCCTCCGCTGGTACCGATACTGCTTGGTTCCTCTCGAACGTTACCGACGTTTTTGACACGGGTGCCGAGGAGAGCTTGATGGGAAAGAAATTCAGCCGTCGCAGTCTTCAAGATGATGCATATGATGCGGAGGAATCCGTTACGCGACGTACTCGCGTAATGGGAGAACAGTATGTGGATGCCGAAGACGAGGATGCAGTCGCAGCGAGCGACGATGATACCGAGTCGGCGGCTCGTCGTGTCGAAACCGATACCGACCCCACCGAAGATCCTGTTCGTATGTACTTGATGCAAATGGGCCAAATCCCTTTGCTCAGTCGTGATCAGGAAGTCTCGGCTGCTAAACAGATCGAAAAAACTCGCGAACGTTATCGTCATTGGATGTTAGCGACCGACTTCATGCTGCAAGGTTCCTTGAAACTGCTAGAGCAGGTTCGAGACAAGAAACTGCGACTGGATCGCACCATCGAAGTCAGTGTGACCAATGCGGCGGAAAAGAAAGCGATCATGAAACGGATCGTTCCCAATGTCCGCACGCTCCAGCATCTGCTGCGTCGCAACCGTGCCGACTATATGACCGCCATCAACAAGCGTTTGCCAATGCGGCAACGACGTGCGGCATGGAAGAACCTTGTCGTACGACGCAACAAGGCCGTCCGCTTGATCGAAGAAATGAATCTGCGAACCAACCGGCTACAACCGCTATTCGAAAAGCTTCGGGTTGCTGCCAATCGCATGTTGGAAATCCAATCCATTCTCAGCAAGCCCGAGCTATTGGCGATGCCGGGGATGCCCAGCGAAGAGGAACTGCATCAAGAACTTCACTATTTAATGCGGTTGACGTTCGAGACGCCGCACACACTCGGTCGCCGCGTCAAACGATGCGATCATTTCAGCGAAGATTACGACGCTGCAAAGCGAGTTTTGTCGGCGGGCAACCTGCGTTTGGTCGTCTCGATCGCCAAAAAGTATCGCAATCGCGGACTCTCGTTCTTGGACTTGATCCAAGAAGGCAATACGGGGCTGATGCGAGCGGTCGATAAATTTGAACATGCTCGAGGCTACAAATTCAGCACCTATGCTACGTGGTGGATTCGTCAAGCGATCACCCGAGCGATCGCCGATCAAAGCCGCACCATTCGGGTGCCGGTCCACATGATCGACACGATGAACAAGATTCGCCAAATCACTCGTGACTTGGTCCAGGAAAACGGACGCGAACCCACCGCCGAAGAAGTGGCCAATCGAAGCGGTTTGCCGCTCGAAGACACCCGCGTGATTCTGAAGATGAGCCGTCAACCGTTGTCATTGGACCAACCGATCGGTGATCACGAAGACAGCGTGTTTGGTGAGTTCCTCGAAGACTATCGAGATGATGATCCGTTGCTGGAAACGAATCGAGAAGCGTTGAAAACGCAAATCGATCTCGCCATGGAAACGTTGAACTATCGCGAACGAGAAATTTTGCGACTTCGCTACGGCTTGGCCGATGGCTACACCTACACGCTCGAAGAAGTTGGACGGATCTTTAAGGTCACGCGAGAACGTGTTCGCCAAATCGAAAGCAAGGCGGTTCGCAAATTGCAACAACCGTATCGTGCTAAATCGTTGGTCAGCTTCCTGGACGGAGCCGAAATTTCGATGCTCGAAGGCAGCGAAGCGCTGTAGTTGGCTCTGAACAGCTGGCTTTTTAGCGGTGCGGCGCGGGGCCCGCCCGGTCTAAACCGAACGTGTTACTCGCCTCAACCGGACGGGCCCCGCGCCCAATGCCATCTACTTTCGTAGTGGGACTCGCCAGAGTTCCTGGTGTTTCAACAGCAAAGATGGGAATTCTGGCGAATCCCACTACTTGAGCATCCCCCAATGGTCGTCAAAGTGGATGCATCGGGCTGGCTTCGTGCCGCTGACAACACTACGCCGCTTGCGGACTTGTTTGTGAGAAAAAATTCTCGCTGTGAAACGGCATCACGATTTGACGCTTTGTCAGATCGAGGGTGCCATCGCGAAACGCCGCCAGAAACGTTTTGCCGCACAAATGGTTGTCGTAGTACGCGGCAGCCGATTGCGACATTTCATCCAATCGTGACGCCGAAAGTTGATGGATTCGATCAATCGCATCGCGTAGTCCGTCGGCACCACGGAAACAAATTGCGTTTTCGCCGTCCGTCAATTGCGGACGCAATCGGTCGCCGTATTCGATCAATGGAATGGTGCCGACGCTCATCGCTTCGATCAAATTGTGACACATCGGCTGGGCCGCGCCGGGACAGCAGACAAAGAAGCGATGTTGAGCCAAAAACGGCAGCCACTGCGACGGCGCGATTGGCGTTTCAGCGCTATCTTGCAGCCGGATCGGGACCGCAGCGTCATTGGCGACAATTTCGCTCAGCACTTGCAATATGTTCAATCGGCTCAGCACCCCAAAGGATTGGTTCATCTTCTGGTGCCCGTACTTCGATTTCTGGCTGCCGGCAAAACAGGATTCCTTGGCGAGTGAATGCCGATCGCAACGCCACTCGCAATGCCGCGTCCGATTGGCGAAGCGTCGCCGGATGCATCGGGTAAGGCATCACCGGTCGCTGCGGCAAAATATCACGGCCGATCATCATTTCGATTTGCCGCGCCCCCATCCCACGCCGCGTCGCCCGCGAAACCGGAACGTCGCACAATACCACCGCCTCGCTGGGCAGCGGTTCGTCGGGACGAATCCAAGTGGCATGTTCCTCGGCCAACATTTCCGCCCCGTGAACCTTTCTCGCGACGCTGGCCAGTAGCAATCGACTGCCACGAACGAAAAAGGGAGATCCAATCTCGCGACAGTGATGAGCCAACGATGCAAAGTGACGACCACAGTCAAACAACATGTGGTCAGTGTACAGGTCCAAAGCAATGGGACGCTCTGTCAGGGTTTCCGCCGACGTCGCTCGAGAGGCCAGGATTTTGTGCGCTCGGCGAATATCAACCGGAAATCGGACAACGTTTTTCAATTGCATGATGGACTCGTTTTTCCCGTTGCGACTAGGCGGCCTGCTTGTAGCTAATTGATCCCGCAGGTCGGATGCCCATTTGTATCAGCGTGTTCGTGCCACGATGTCGTTTGGCGATCGCCATGCCATGATGTCGTGCACGCCAGCGGATCGCTTCGTACTGGTGATGCATTTGGTCCAACAAACCAGGGATCTGATCGATCGACTCGTAGATATAGCCCACCGATCCGTTACCGCCAGCGGCTCGAACTTGGTCGGCCAACCAACAGTGATCGGGAACCACCACCGGAACGCCGCGGATAAACATCTCTAAGAGAACGCCGCTACAACGCGCCACATAACGCGACGCATCGTACAGAAACAGCCCTACATCGGCGGTGTCCAACCATTGATGGTATTTCTCCGCTGGCATATCCGACGATGTGATTTCGAAATAGGAATCGGTGATGGGTTCAGTCGTCGACGTTTTCGCAGCAAGCGTTCGTTCGTAAGTCGCCTGCATCGATTTAGGAATCATCCGCTTCCAACGCTTCGCCGGCATCTGCATCGACATCTGGTAGCGGCCGCTTGCTAAGTGGGGAGCGTGGATCTTGGACAACATTGCCGGGATCACGCTTCGTCCCTTCTCGGCTCGCGGGGTTCCCGCCAGCACGATTTTGTAACGCTGCGAATCGCTGTTTCGGAACCGCGGTGCTCGGTAACGCGTCGGATACGGAATCGCGTTGGCGACGACACCGACTTCGCCCAACTGCTTTGACAGCGATGCGGTGGTGGCGTGCAAGTGGATGTGATGCGGCCCCATTTGCTTCATTGCATCGTTGACTTGGTCGCCAAACTGTTGCCGCTGCGATAGCGACGTTTGCGAATCAAACACGGCAAAATGGAATACGATGTGGATCGTCAGCGGATCGTCAGCCGGCAGCTGTTTCAATGCACGAGCGAGTGCCAGCATGACGAAATCGTCAGCCGTATTGATCAGCAATGTGTCATGACCGGTGGCATCCCAGCGGCGCAGCAGTTCTAGAAAATCTGCGGACCAACGCTCAAGCATCACAGCGGGGCGGCGATCGGGCCGCGAAAGGGGATCACGCAGATTTTGCCAAGCGTTTTGCCACTTGCTGCCACCAATGTTGGCCCCGTCGATACCGCGTCGCACTTTGGACCGGCCGTCCACCCCAAGCGACCAATGGATCATCCGTCGCGCGCGAAATCCTCGCTCGATTTGGATCTTTGCATCGACGGCGTCGAATCCATCAAACGATTGATGCGTTGCCAGCCGAGTTGTGTAACCCAGCTCGGAGGCGCCTTCCATCAACAACGTCGCCAATTCAAGAAAATGGCCGCCTATGGAACGAATGTTGTCGTCAAACAGCAGCAAACGTGAATCGGAAACGGTCATAAACTACTTAAACGACTGCAGTGGTAGGGGCGGTTGGCGAGCAGCGGCTCGTCGAATTGAATCGATAACATCGAGCCGATTGCTAGCAATCAACGGATTGGTGAATTTCGGTTCGTTTTTACGGAAATACCAGGATCACGTGGGTGCGTCCAGATCGAATTAGCAGGAAGCGGTGCAGATTTGTTTTAGAAATTGTATGGATTATGCCGATTGCTTCCTGCAAGGGCGGAGGACCAGCGTGCACGTAGGATGCGTGTGCGAGATCTTCCAAAAGTTGTATGGGCTTTTTTGTTGGTTAACAGAGCCACAAGGGATGGATCGAAACATGCGTATCACGAACCTTTGTATCGCTAGCACTGTCGCGATGTTGCTGTGGGGTGGCACAGCGATGCAATCCGCGCATGCTCAACGGGCTGTCGTTCCGGGCACCGGAACCGAAATCATCGGTGTCGCGGATGATTTTGAGGATCCGAATTGGAACTACATTCCCAACGATCCCAAAAGCACCGAAGACATCGACGAGAACCAGCGTAGCCCGATGGGGCGCAGTACGAATGGCCGTTGGTACGAAGGGATCAAGCGAGGCCATCCCGACATCGTCCAACGTGTTCGCACGCCGTCGGGTGGTTTGCCAGGCAGCGAAGGGGCGTTGTTGATGCGGTCTCGATTCACCGGCATCCCAGGTCGGCCGAGCGGCAAGATGCATCAAGATGATTTTGTTGCGAACGTCCAATATCGACTGAAACGACGCGTCGACGTATCGGAAGTCCCCAGCGTGACGACTCGCGTGTTCTTGCCTCCGGTGGCTCAATGGGAAAACCGCAGTGGGCCTCATTTCGGGTTCCGATTGGCACTCGAAACGACAGCGATGGTCGACAAAGAAATCGGGATCGGAATCTTTAAGCGAACCGTCGAAGAGATGGGCAACGAAGTTTATTGGCCCGGCATGTTTATCGAGTTCGAAAGCCAAGGTGGGAACCGTGACAACGACTACGCCTACCTGCGAATTCGCAGCAACCGTCGCGGTGGCGATTTCCGTGGTCCGCAAATCACGACGACCGGTTGGTGGACGCTTGGCATGAGTGTGACTCCGGATGGAATGGTGCACTACTATGCATCCGAAGGTGTTGATGATCTGACCGAAGACGACTACATCACTAGCCAATTCCCGTACGACTACCGCGCCGAGCGTTTCCGAACCTTCTTCTACAATATCTGTAGTGCGGACGACGGGCATCGTTGGAGCACGTCGTTTATCGTCGACGACCCCAAGGTCTATTTGTTGCGTCCAAAAC
>NZ_ANOG01000807.1 GCF_000346295.1 Rhodopirellula maiorica SM1
AGACAATATTCGCTTGCATAACCAATTCCCTTGGGTCCGGCGTAATTCGATCTCAACCTCTGTTAGCTACAAAAAAAATAGAGGCGGACGAAAGATGAATCCGCGCGAAGCAACGTAGAAAATCCCGTTGATCACCCCAATTTGGGTTCTCAATCACCGCGGAGGATGTTGCTAAGATAGACAAACGCGCGAGTCACCTTACGAACGCTCCTCAACCCCATCGAAAAATCCTAGACATGAAAATCCGAAGCCGAATAGCCTTGCTCATGTTTTTGCTGACCACCTCACTTTCGCTGCCCGTCACGTCGTATGGCGACGAGGGCATGTATCTGTTCAATGACCTGCCCCTTGAAACGCTGAAACAAAAACACAATTTTGAACCCAACTCGCAATGGGCTGATCAACTCCGACTGGCGTCGGTTCGATTTAACAGCGGAGGCTCGGGATCGTTTATCTCCAGCGATGGGCTGGTTCTGACCAACCATCACGTCGCCAGCGATACGCTTCATAAGCTGAGCACCCCCGAATTGAATCTGATCGAAGACGGCTATCTAGCCAAGTCGCTGGACCAAGAATTAAAGGCTCCCGACCTAGAACTGAATCAACTCGTTTCGATCGAGGACGTGACCGACCGCGTCAACGAAGCGGTCAAACCCGGAGCATCCAGCGACGATGCGCTGAAGCAACGACGCGGTGTGATCTCGACGATCGAGGAAGAATCGTTCGAAAAAACCGGTCTGCGAAGTGATGTGGTAACCTTGTTCGGCGGTGCCCAATACCATCTTTACCGCTACAAAAAATACACCGACGTCCGTCTGGTGTGGGCACCGGAAACGAAAGCAGCCTTCTTTGGCGGCGACGCCGATAACTTTGAATACCCACGCTACAACCTCGACGCCACGATCATGCGGGTTTATGAAGAGGGCAAACCGGCGAAGCTCGACAACTTCTTGCGATGGAGCCCAGAGCCTTTGCAAGAAAGCGAACTGGTTTTCGTCAGTGGCAACCCTGGACGGACCCAACGTATTTTTACCGTCGCGGCTCTCAAATTCTTGCGAGACGATCGGTTGCCGTATGTGCTCGATTTTCTTCGTCGCAAGGAGATCTTGATGCAGCAATTTGGTCTTGAAGGCACCGAACAGGCACGCCGCGCACGCGATGAATTGTTTGGCATCCAAAACGCACGCAAAGCCTACACAGGTATGTTGGCGGGGCTGCAAGATCCGCAAACCTTTGTTGCCAAACAGGCTCGCGAAGATAAGCTGCTCAACCAACTGCGTGACAACCCAGAACACAAGGAACTCGCAGCAGCATGGGCGGAAATTGCGGAAATCCAAGACGCGAAACGCGAAATGCTGACGCAAACCGTCAGCCTGCGAAGCACGCTGTTTGACACTGCGATGCAGATCGTGTTGCTCACCACCGAAGACCTCAAACCCAATGACCAGCGGCTGCATGAGTTCACCGATGCATCGCGTGATTCAAAGCTGCAATCGCTGCTCAGTGAAGCACCAATCTACGAAGATCTCGAGCAAGTCAAATTGAGCGACGAACTTTCGCGATTGACCATTTTGCGGGGCGCCGAGGACACGTTGATTCAAGCGATTTTGGACGGCAAAGGCCCGCGTGAACGAGCCGCGGCGCTCGTCGAAGGCACTCAACTAGCCGACGTGGCGTTTCGCAAACAATTGATCGAAGCTGGCAATGACGCCGTGCAACAGTCAAACGACCCGATGATCCAATTGGCTCGCAAACTTGAAGCCGAATATCGACGCATTCGAGAACGCAATGAACAAATCGAAGAGCGGGAGCGCCAAGCCTACGCCAAAGTGACCCAGGCGGTCACCCAAATCGAAGGCACCGGCGGCTACCCCGACGCAACGTTTACCTTGCGATTGGCATTCGGAACGGTCAAAGGCTATGTCGAAGACGGCAAACAGATTGATCCGACCACCAATTTCGCCGGAGCTTACCAGCACGCGGAAGCTCATAAAGGGCAAGCCGATTTCGATCTGCCCGAATCATGGATGAACGCAAAGGACGAAGTCGACTTGGACACCCAGCTAAACTTCGTTTGCACCGCCGACATCATTGGCGGCAACAGTGGTTCGCCGGTCGTCAATCGCGATGGTGAATTGGTGGGCTTGATCTTTGACGGCAACATCCAAAGCTTGACCAGCGACTATCTCTACAGCGACGAACAAGCACGAGCGGTCAGCGTTTCCGGTGTCGGGATTATCGAAGCTTTGCGTTCGATCTATGACGCCCAGTCGCTCGCCGATTCCATCGGCAAATAGCCGTCTTTGATCGACGCTCGTTCCCAGGCTCCTGTCTGGGAACGTACCGTTTCCGAGGCTACTGCCCCGTCATTACTCGCTCGGTGGGCGCGAGCCCAAGGCCAGCTACTTTGGTAGTGGGACTCGCCAGAGTTCCTGGTGTTTCAACAGCAAAGATGGGAATTCTGGCGAATCCCACTACTTGAGCATCTCCAGTGGTTGCCAACAGTAGATGGCATAGGGGGTCCAGGCAGGAGCCGGGGTAGCAGCGATGACGTTCGCCGCCCCCCATCCGCTCACACCTGTTTCAATTCGATCGCATCGTCTTTGTTTTCGTCGCCATCTTCTGCTTCCTCGGCCTCTTCGACACTCTCACGAAGCTCTTCGCTAGAGGTCCAATAGAAAACGGTCCCAATCGCGGCCATCGCGACTTTGACAATCTCGAACACCAATGCCACCAACGTTCCCGAAGCCGAGGTGGCGGTCGCAGGCACGATGCGGTAAAGCCATTCGATGGTCGCTTCGTAGACGCCCAATCCTGCAGGTGTGATTGGCATCGCAGCGGCCAGCATCCCGATCGGCACAATCACAAAGTGCTCGATCAAGGTCGGCGGCGCCGCATAGAGTCCGCGGGCGATCAAATACATGCTAAGGATCATCGACGAATGCACGCCGATACTCATCACGATCGAGACTAAAAACGCGATTGGGTGAGCATGAAACATCCGCAGCGGGGGTCCGATCTTGGCCACCACTGGCCCCACGATCGCCAGCTGACTGCCCGCGCGAACCATCCGGTCGACGCCCTTGCCGCCAAAGACCAAGCCGCAAAGCACGACAGTTCCGAGAGTCGTTAGGATCGCGGTCGCCGCTTTGATCTGCTGCATCTGTTCGCGATCAATCTCGGTCGAGTGACTCGGCTGGACCAACATCAACCCGAGTGCTACGAGCAACAGCAGGCCAAACAGCCCCACGCCGCGATCGACAAACACCGATGCGACCGCCTCGATCCGTTTCCCAGGACGTTTTTTTGCCAGGAAAATCGCCTTGAACAGGTCCCCGCCCACGCTGCCCGCCGAAACAAAGTTCAGCAGGAAACCGATCGAGCCGAGCCGAAACGCCTCGATCATCGACAACGAGATCCCTTGGCAACGAACCAGCAAGCACCAACGAGCGAACGAAAGGCTTAATCCGATCATCGCCACCGCCAACGCACAGGCCAATAATCGGTAATCTTTGGGCTGAGTCGATAACTGGGCCCAATCAATGTGATTCGCCAGCCAAGCGATAATTGCCACCGGAATGGCAAATTTCAAAGCGAGTGTCGCGGCTTTTTTCCATGTCATATGCATCGAAGCAAGATAATTGCCAGCGTCCGACTCTCCAAGCCGCCTTCGAAATTGGCTTGTCAACTGACAATTTAAAATTGAGGGTACCACGCTACATCGCGAGGCCTCGGTCTCGTTCCATTTTTCAATTTACGATTGTCAATTTAACTTTTTCAATTCCCTTTGCTCAGTGGCACGGCGCAAGCCCAATGCCATCTGGACCCGCGATGGATTTATACCTCGCTACGCCACGTCGCCCAGATTGAGTCGTTTCCCATACCGCCGCATCACCTGCGACTTCAAATCGTGGCAATCGGGGGCATCCAGTTCCGGATCCTCTTCGATCATCGTCTGGGCCATCGTCCTGGCGACCCTCAGGATTTCGATATCGCGGCGCGGATCGGCGATTCGCAGCGGTGCCATTCCACTCTGTTTCCGCCCCAGTAGATCCCCTGGGCCTCGCAATTCAAAGTCGGCTTCGGCAAGCTCAAAACCATCGTTCGTTTTCTCAAACAAACTCAGTCGCTCGTTCTCACTTGGTGGCTGATCCCCATCCGAAAAAACGCACACGTGCCCCACATGCGAACCTCGTGAAACCCGTCCTCGCAATTGATGCAATTGAGCGAGCCCGAACCGCTCCGCACCGAGGATCGTCATCACGGTCGCGTTGGGCACATCGATCCCCACTTCGATTACCGTTGTGCTGACCAACACGTCGATCTCACCCGCAGCAAACTCCTGCATCGTCGCCATCTTTTCATCCGCCGTCATGCGGCCATGCAACAGTCCGATCTGAAATTCGGACAACACGCCTTTGCGAAGATCTTCAAAAACGGTTTGCACCGACGAGACATCTTCGCTCTCGTCGTCGTCCGAATCCTCCGCGGCAGATTTCGTTGTCGGAACCACACGCGGGGCGACCACAAAGGCTTGCCGTCCTTCGTTCAACCGCTCTCGCACAAACGACCACCATCGATCTTTCCATCCATCGTGAGCGAGATACGTATTGACGGTCGCCCGACCAGGCGGTTTCTCACGTAGCGTGCTCAGTTCGACATCGCCAAACAGCGTCATCGCCATCGAACGAGGAATCGGAGTCGCTGACATCACTAAGTAATGCGGATCCACACCACCGCTTCGCAGCGTCACGCGTTGCCCGACACCAAACTTGTGCTGTTCGTCGATCACACACAGCCCCAATTTGCTGAACTGAATGTCGCCGTACAGCAGTGCCTGAGTGCCTACCAAAAGATCAATTTCGCCCGACGCGATCGCTTGGATTGTCTCGGATCGCTCAGCACGACTGATCGAACCACACAGCAATCCAATACGGACACGGCTATCGGCGAGAATCTTGCACAAGGTTTGGTAGTGTTGCCGAGCAAGCACTTCCGTCGGAGCCATCATGACGGCCTGGTGTCCATTGGCGACCGCCAACATCATTGCATACACCGCGACGACCGTTTTGCCGCTCCCCACATCGCCTTGCAGCATCCGGTTCATCGGAAATTGACACGCCATATCCTGGCTGACATCCTTGATCGCTTGGCGTTGATCGTTGGTCAATTCAAACGGAAACCGGTTCAGGATTCGCGAATCGATCACGGATGAAGGCGACAGCGGTGGTGACTGTAGATCGCTTGTCAATTTGCGTCGCCGCATCGCCAGCGCCAATTGCATCACAAACAGTTCTTGAAACACCAGCCGAAGTCGAGCCGCCTGCAGCGAAGCCTCGTTGTCCGGTTGGTGCAACTGCTGGACCGCGGTTTGGATGTCGTAGAGAGGCCCCTCAATTTCAACGCCGGCCGCTCGCAGTACATCGGCGGACTCGCTCCGCAATCGCTCGGGCATCACCTCGTGAATTTCGTCACCAAGAATCTCGAGGACGTTGCCGACCAAGTGGCGAAGATCGTTCTGTTTAACGCCTTCGGTCAACGCGTAGATCGCCAAGATTTTTGGCTCGGGGTAATCGTCTTGCTCGTCCAGCATCGTTATTTGGGGATGCACGAACTCCATCCGCAGGCCAGTCAGTTTTGGGACGCCTGAGATCACGACACGTTGGCCAAACTTAATTTGGTCTGCTCGATAGGGCTGGTTAAAGAACAGGATGCGGACGGCGCCTGTTTCATTTTCGACGATCGCGCCAAAAACCGACTTACCCGGCGACCGGGATGCCAATTCCGCGTCCGTGATTGTCCCGATCAGCGAAGCCTGTTCGCCTTCGCGAAGCTTGTCAACCGATCGAGGAGGGGCAGGCCGCTCATAATCGCGAGGAAAGAAGAACAACACATTTTGCGCCGTCCGCAGCCCGAGCTTCGCATATTTCTCGGCACGAAATGCCCCCACCCCCGGCAGAAACCGGACCGGCGTCGTCATCGTGACGGGCGGAGTTTGTTCTTGGTCCATCGTCGGAATAGGTATAAGGCGGCAAAAAAAGAGGAGGAATCTCCGGGACACACTCAGAGGCAATTTCCCGGTCTTGCCATCATAACGAAGCTGAATTGCAGTTAGGCAAATACTGCCAGCAGCGAGTCGTTTTTGGTCACAGTCGTGAGATCGGCAGCTCTTAAAAGTCTATCCAATCTCCCCCCGTCACAACAACCGACTTGCCCGTAGCAAGCCAAGAGCCGTTGTCGAGGGAAACCCACCGGAAGCGTTTTTGTTCCGTTTCCCCACCCCCCAGCCGCAATCTAAGCTGGAACCTTGTTGATCGCCCTTGCTTCCCAAAAGATTGAATCATGAACACCCACTCAACGGAACGAATCGTACTTCGTCGCAAAGCTTCTTTCCGCCGTGTGCGGAACGCTGGACCGCTTGGCGCAAGCCCGTTCGAAATGGAGAGCCTGCCCTCGCTTGCGGAGCCGGTCCTTGAACAGCCCTCGATGACATCATCGGAAGTGGCGGATTTGCAACGTGACCCCGAAGTGATCGCGGTAGCAGACCCGATGCCTCTGAAATTGATCGAACCGTTTGGAGCTCCCGAACCCACGCCGACCGCAGTGGGCAACACCTGGGGCATCGAGGCAGTGAGTGCTCACACCAGCCCCTTCACTGGAGATGGAGTAGTCGTTGCAGTGCTGGACACGGGGATCAACCCCAACCACGTGGCATTTCAAGGCGTTCAATTGGAACGACGCAATTTTACGCAGGGCAGTGATGACGACGATCACGGCCACGGCACCCATTGCGCGGGAACTATTTTCGGCAGGGATGTCAATGGATTGCGGATCGGCGTGGCCCGTGGCGTTACCAATGCGGTCATCGGGAAAGTGCTAGGCCCCGGCGGAGGCTCGTCGGCATCGCTAGCCACGGCCATCAACTGGGCCTACGAAAAGGGAGCGAATGTCATCTCGATGTCATTGGGAATCGACTTCCCAGGCTACGTCGCCAGCATGATCAGCCAAGGGCTTCCGGCGGAGGCTGCAACATCGATTGCACTGGAGCAGTACCGTGCGAACGTCAATCTATTCTCCAGCTTGACCTTCCTGCTCGCTCGTTCAGGCTCGTTCTCCCAGGCTGCGATTATTGTCGCCGCCTCGGGAAATGAAAGCCAACGTCCGAGCTACGAGATCGCCGTTGCACCGCCTGCCGCGGGCGACGGCATGGTTTCGGTGGGCGCTTTGCAACGTTCTGCTGCAGGCAACTTGAGCATCGCATCATTCTCCAACACCCAATGCAACTTGTGTGGCCCGGGCGTCAGCGTGACATCGTCATGGATCGACAGCAATGACGCACTGCGAACGATCAGCGGAACGAGCATGGCGACTCCCCACGTTGCCGGATGTGCCGCGCTATGGGCGCAACAGCAGAAACAGAACCTCGGTTTCTTAACCAGCGAGAACCTTGCCGCAAGAACTTTATCGTCGGCGACATTCGTGCAAGGCGCCTCGTTCGAAGACATCGGCAACGGCATGGTCCAAGCCCCCCAACAATGAAGTATGAAGCATCAAATGGCCGTGCGACATCGCCCACATCGGCGATGACCTCGCCGCTTGTTTCCCCAATCTCTTCCGCTTCACTCCTTCCTCATCCCGGTCCACCGCCCCCAATACCTTAACGCCCGAACTTCGACACACCTCAATGCAGCCAAGCCGCCCTTGCTGTCGGCTATCCCATCACCCCACTATGTCCCCCAAGCAAGTCACCCTCCTCATTCTTACTTCGTGGGGAAGCCAATGGGAACAGCGTTCTCCCCGCCGTTTACATCCGCGCCATCTCGCAAACGATTTCTGACACCTATTGCAAATCGACGAACAACCCCTCAATTCTCGAGAATAATCGAGACAATTGTCTGTCGATTCACGCCAACTCCTCGCCGAAAGATCCACATAAATCCGCCGCTAGGACTAGCTGTCACTTCGATCGCGTTCCGGTTCCCTTCCTGCTGTCGTCACGAGACGACGGCGTGCCCATCAATGAAACTAGAGCATTTGTGTCGCAACAAATCTGTACCACACATATTCTCTCGGGAAAAACATATGTCGGATGGCGTCAACAACCATCGAATTTCGGTATCGGGGGCGGCGTTGCATCAATTATTACGTGCCTCGGAACATGCTCGACAAGTTGACGTGGACACGTGGGAATTCGCAGTTGAAATTAGCGATCTGCGGTCGCAAGGCCTTGCACACAGCGACCTCCGACGTCTTATTCATGAAGGGCTCGTTGAGCATGCTTTTGAAACAACTCGTGTTGATGACCCGCGTCGCGAGTTCAGCAAACCGTGCTCGACTCTACTGTCGGAATCAAGTTGCTTTGTATTGACGGATCTGGGGATTCAAACGGCTCGTCGTATTGAATCCGGTACGATCGACTACCAACGTCCAACTTGGGATCCCCAGAATCGCGAGTTATCGTTCAACGGAAAGCTGATCAAACGCTATCGCTGTCCGGCACAGAACCAGGAAGCGATTCTTTCTGCGTTTGAGGAAGAGGAATGGGCATTAAGGATCGACGATCCATTGCCGCCGATCGCACAGCAATGCCCGAAACGTCGGTTGCACGATACGATCAAGAGCATGAATCGGCACCATGTTCAATGCGTGATCCGATTTGGAGGCGATGGTACTGGCGAAGGGATTGTTTGGGATGTCGTTTAAACCGAAACCCTGTCGGAATGAATGAACCGATCGCCTGCCTTCATTGCTGCTCGACGAGTATGCTTCCCCATCGCGCCCCCACTTCGTCTGTATTTTGAAGAAGGAGTACCATTAAAAAAGGTCTGACAAGGAATTCCAAGCCACTCAGCAAGGAGATGAGAGTCAAGAAACATCGAGGACAAATGATGCTCAGGCAATGTACGAACTTCGAAGGTGTTGACACGGACTGGATTTGGGCTCGGCTTCAGGATGGGCTATCACTTCTCGCGATCGGGTATCGATACGCCAGTGCGAGTGACGTGAACTCGCAAGAGTTTGCGGTCAGATACAAGTCACTTTGTGAGGCCGGACTAAACGAGTGCGATGTTCGTTGGCTGTTGACCCAAGATTTCGTCGAGCATCTTGTTGAATTGACGTTGCCCGGTGACACAGCAAGATCGTTTCGCGCAGGCGGCGCGGCGATATGTACCGAAAGTTGCCTCCGTTTGACCGAGCACGGCTTTGCGTTTGCCCAGCAGGGTAGGTCCGACGGCTGCGATTCAGACGCGTCAAACAATCAGACAAGCAAATATCCTGCTGCCACTAATTCTGCGCAACCCATTCCGGCCATACATCCAGTTTGGAATCCCGATCGTCAAGAACTTTCGTTCCAGAATCAAATCATTAAACGCTATCGGCTTCCCTCACCGAATCAAACGGCGATTCTTTCCGCGTTTGAAGAAGACGATTGGCCCGTACGGATCGATGATCCCTTGTCACCCCGGTTGGATCAGGACCCCAAACGACGGTTGCACGACACCATCCGCAACCTCAATCGTGCACAGATCCATCCATTGCTGCGGTTTGTCGGTGATGGTTCGGGGCAAGGTGTATTGTGGGATCGAGTCCGGTAGTTTCCGAATCTGGACGAACGGATGCACGCGGCATACCCCCACATTGCGGCAATATTTATTGCCTTGGCTCTCGATGCGAGCCATCTGTGATGGCTGCAATAAATACAACGCACGATCAAGGCAACGTCACGCAAATTATAACGCGTGAATATTCTTTAAATTGACCGTGATCACATCATAGTCGACACATCGCATCGTCCATTTCTGACTCTCATTAAGCGACAACAAAGCGACTGTAGAGCCTCCACTAAAGCGATGCCACAATTAGGTCATCATCGTTTCACTGATGTCCCCCAACTCAAATAGGCATTCTCCGATGAGCAAAGAAGCCGACATCTCCATCTCCGTCACTGTAAAAGACGGGCCCAAGATGCAACCCCAATCAACCAAGCTGCCCAAAGATTACTGTGGATTCGATATTTGCAAGGCGATCAACGAGGAGGTCATCCTGACTCCTGAGAACTGCGAATGTTGGGTGGCGCTATCCATAACATCTCAGGCTCCACAACAACAGCAGCAGCAAAAACCGGTTCAGCAGCCCTCGACGCCAGGGAGAGAGCTGGCATTCGTTGCCATCCATGCGGATCACTACAAGTACAAGGACTCCTGTGGCAAAGAGTTCCCGGGGATCATCTATGCGAAAACGAAGGCTGAACTCGCAAACAAGTTTGAGTATCTCGACGGACCGCACGTTTATGTGTCGCGAAAGCTACAACCGCTCGATGCCAAACACATTTGGTTCCGAGCCTGCAAAGAGCTGTTCGCATGCATCACCAATCCCGAAATGAAAAAGGTGGTGATCAACGTCACCTACGGCGTCGGCGAGCCGAACTCTAAAACGTGCCCCGACTGCGAGACGTGCGATGCGCCAGCCGGGACTGGTAACCAAAACGGACGCGGGACCAAGGACCAGCAATATCCTGTTCAAGATCCAATGGAACTTGAACCAACCAGCCGATAGTTGTCCATCCGTCCGCCCAATCGAGAATCCAGACCATGCCAGTCACACCTACCTATCCCGGCGTCTATATCGAGGAAGTCTCCAGCGGCGTTCGTACGATCGTTGCTGTGGCGACTTCGATCACGGCCTTTATCGGTCGGGCTGCTCGCGGACCGTCGAATGAACCGATCAAGGTTCTCAACTTCGGCGCGTTCCAGCGGCAATTCGGTGGACTCGATACCACCAGCATGATGAGCTACGCCGTACAGCAATTTTTTAACAACGGCGGAAGTGAAGCCATCATCGTTCGTGTTGCCAATGCCAACGACGCGAAGAGGGCACAACTCGACGCCGGTGGCTTGAAGCTACAGGCCTCCGGTGAGGGCAAGTGGGGCAACAACCTGCGCGCGGTTGTCGACCACTTCACTCGTGACGAAGCGGATGCGAAGCTCTTCAATCTGCGGATTCAAGAGATCATCAACGACGAAGACGGGAACCCACAAAAGCTCTCGGAAGAGGTGTTCCGAAACGTCTCGATCGATCCCGACAGTCCACGTTATGTCCGCACGGTCATCGACGAGGAGTCGATGCTGGTCGACACCGCCGACACTGCGGCATTGAGCAGCTCGCCAGGCGACGGTAGCTACGATTCGGCAGGCGATGGCGTCGACGGAAGTGCTATTCGTGACGAAGACATTTTGGGCGAACAGCTTGACAAAACCGGCATGTACGCTCTTGAGGAAGCAGATCTGTTCAATATCCTTTGCATCCCACCGAAGACACGGACCGACGGTATTACCGAGACGGTTTACAAGAGCGCAGCAAAGTACTGTTCCGATCGACGTGCGATTCTGCTCGTCGATCCCGCGATCGATACAGCGAAAACGGTTACCCATGGCAATAAGCGGATCGAGGATCTTCGCAAAGAGATCGGAACCAACAACTCCAAGAATGTGGCGTTCTTTTTCCCAAACTTGAAGATGCCCGACGAACTGAAAGAGAACCGGCTTCACGAATTTGTCCCCTGTGGCGCGGTCGCCGGGGTCATGGCCACGACCGATTTACAACGTGGAGTGTGGAAAGCGCCTGCCGGGATCGAAGCTTCGCTGGTTGGTGTCAGTGAGTTCACTTTCAAGATGACCGATGGCGAGAACGGCGCATTGAATCCTAAGGGGGTCAACTGCATGCGGAACTTCCCCGTCTATGGCAACGTGGTCTGGGGCTCACGCACACTCGCCGGTGATGACCGCCTGGCTTCGGAGTGGAAATACCTTGCAGTTCGCCGAACCGCCTTGTTCATTCAAGAGAGCCTGTATCGTGGAACACAGTGGGCGGTGTTCGAGCCGAACGACGAGCCGCTTTGGGCTGAGGTCCGACTGAATGTCGGCGCCTTCATGCAGAACCTATTCCGACAGGGTGCATTCCAAGGCCGTAGTCCCAGGGAACGCTTACTTCGTTCGCTGTGGAAGTAACACCACGACCAGAACGAC
>NZ_ANOG01000808.1 GCF_000346295.1 Rhodopirellula maiorica SM1
GAGTCGGTGAAAAAGCGTATGCACTGATTTTGACACTGTTTGCTTTTAAAATGAATCGCGTTGTTGACCCGGCCTCGTGTGGATCGGGGCATCGGTTCGGTGATGCGAAAGGATTCGCTAGAGATGACTAAACCCAGTTTCGCCCGTCCTGCAGCCGCCGTTTCCGGTTTGAGTCTGCTGCTTTTGCTGCTGTTGGTGACGCAAACCGGTTGCTTGGGGTTGATGTCCAACCTGATCCATGCGGTCGGTGCCGATAAAGTCCCGGCGGACTACAAGGACGCAAAGAAACTTCAGAAATGCCGGCTTGCAATCGTGACGCTTGCAGACAATAGCGAGTATTCGGACAACATATCCGCGCGTTTGCTGAGTCGTTATGTCGGCGAGATTTTGACTCGAGAACTGTCCGATGTCCGTTTGGTCCGCGAAGATGAAATCGCAGATTGGCGGGACAGCAATGGATGGGATAAGGTCGACTTTGCCGCGATCGGCAAGGGGGTCAAGGCGGACAAGGTCATCGGTATCGAACTGCGCAATTTGCGGCTTCGCGACGGAGCCACGCTGTATCGCGGTCGCTCGGATGCCAGTGTTGTGGTGATCGAAGTGGCGACCGGCGATGTGCTGTATCGCCGTGATTTGGACGAATACACCTATCCAACGACGGCAGGTCAATACACGAGCGAAACCACGGAATCACGCTTTCGCAAGCTGTATCTGGGCATGCTGGCGACTCAGATCGGCCGCTCGTTCCATCCTTACGACTTTAGCGAAACAATCGCCATCGATGGGGCAATCGCCAGCCAATAAGCTGCAGGCAGTTTTTACAGCGGAGCGGCGCGAGCCGCCCGGTAAATACCGAACGTTTTATTCGCCGCAACCGGGCGGCTCGCGCCGCACCGCTACCAAAGTCGATCGCATCGACCATAAAGCAATAGGTTATGCAGGAGACCCGGCCGCGGATGCGTCGCGGCTCACTCAATCAACCAGTCGTTGACGAGTTTCCCCTGCGAAATGCTTCACAACGTTGCGTTCTTTAGTCGCTACGAGACAAACGAAGCACGCCTGGGGCTGTAAGGACGCTATTGCAAGTCATCCAGTGATGGGATGTCGGCTGCTGCTTCTGGTGGCGCTGCAACATTGCCCGGACCCGCTGGTGCAACATTGCCCGGAGCTGCTGCAGGCACGCTGCCTGGAGCCGCTGGCGCTGCTACAGCGGCGGCGGCGTCGATCGCCGCAGGGTCGATGCCTGCGGGATTTGCGATGTTTGCTGCCTCGGCTAGTGGATCTCCAGCCACTTCGGCTTCCACTTCCACCACCGCATCCACTTCGATTCCGGCCAACTCCAGTTCCTTGGCCTTGGCTCGCTCGATTTCGAGGGCTGTCGGGCCCGCCATTTCTTTCAGGATCTCGATCTGCTCGACCAATCCTTCCATGAACAGCGTCTCATCGGACTTGTTTTGGTCATTCAAGGCTTCCACGACCAATTGCATGTCGGCAAGCCATTTTTCGACGATCACCTTGTCTTTTGCCTCAACGGACGCAAGCAGTCCCGCGGGCGTTTTGGGGATGCCCAAACTCGGAGTTCCGCTGGCGCCGATGTGCAATTGTTGGATGATGTGCAACAGTCGTTTGCGTGATGCTGTGACTTCGGGTTTCTGGGGGATTGCGACGGGGGCCATCGGCATTCCCATCCCAAATTCGCCCCCCATCATATCCATTCCCATGCCCATGTCGCTTTCCATTCCGAAGTCCGAGTCCATGCCCATCTCTGACCCCATACCCATACCCATGTCCGCTTCCATGCCTCCTCCGGCCATCATTCCACTGCCGGGGCCCTCCATGTCATCAAATTCGCCCATCCCCATTCCCATTCGTCCGCTGCTGGGTTTGGTCGGTTTGTCGGTGATTCGCAGGTGCGAGTCGGGTGTCGAGGGCTGAATCGATGCAGCGCGAGGGCGTTCAAGCGATTTGAGTCGTTTTAGCTCGTCTTGCAGGGCCAACCAAACACGTGCGGACCAGCTCTCTAGCACATCACTAGGCGAGGCGACTTGGCCTTTTAATTCCCTCATTTTTCCCGCACGAGCCGCAGAGTAAGTCGCGATCATGTTGGGGCGTTTGTGGTCTGTGCTGATGCTGACCAATTTTTTGGCAAGGTCAGGTGACGCGCTGGTGCGAGCGTAATCGAGGATATCGACGGCGTATCGTTGCAGAAACGCATGAGCTTTTTCACTGCGATTCGGTGGGACGGGAGCGTCGAGTAATTGGGTCATCAACTGGGTTAATTTGGTCCGTTCCTCGTCCTTCAGCCTCTCAAAACCGTAGGTCACATAGCGGCGAATTCCGTGCAAAGCAGCCGCACGAATGCCTTCGACGTTGTTCTCGTCCTCGTACAATTTGATCAAGATGGGAAGCGAGTACGGTAACGGCACTGGGGGCTTTTGGTTCAGCAGATCAGCCTGTGCCATATCCAATCGTCCCAACACCAAGGTCGCGTTGATGCGCGCCATCGGCGAGTAATTTCCCTCGGCGATCGGTTTCATCGCAATATAAACCCATTCCAAAACCTTAGTGCCCGCCGGCGCCCCGCCTCGCTGTGCGCGACCGAGGTAGCTCATCATCTCTTGAACGCTTTCCGAGACTTCTTGCAATGCGTCTGGTTGAGTCATTTTGGCGGGGATGTAACGCGTAAAATACACCTGCGCTACACGAAAGTCCGCGAACGCGTTGATGTCGCCACGGTGGCTCGCAAAGGAGCCTGCCGCCCGTTCCATCCGCTTGACCGTCGACTCTTTTTTGAACGCATCGATCATCGGGATCGTGTCGTACTTCGCCTCTTGAGCCTGGACTTGCACACTAAAGTAGCCCATCGCTGCTACCAGAATCGCCAAAAACAAGGCGACAAGTCGTTCGTGAGAGTGCGGATGCGACGAGTCGATGTGGGTTGTCGCGCGATGAATCATTCAATTTACCCGTGAGATGCCGTACACACCGCAAAAATCGATGTGGTCTGAGAAGAGTTGGTTTGCTCTATTATCTCAGACGGAGGGGCGAAGCGTCAAACAATTCTCAAGCTCCGGAGCGAGAAAAAACGTGAAAAGGGATCCGCCTAACTGGCAAAACCTGTTCCCTGAGCTATTTCACGGCGGAAATCAAAGCGTTGTTTGGGAAAATGATGAATCAACCGGCTAAAAAATCTTCGCAGCAAAGTCATCGTTCGGCGGGCAAGCCGGTGGGAAATGCGGGCAAGCCGGCGGGAAAATCATCCGCTGCTGCTGGGGTGCGAAATACCGCCAAACCCAAGTCGCCACCGTCGCAAACCGTTCGCGAGCGGGCATCAACCCCCTTTGCTGTCGGTGCCGCTTCGATTCCCCCGCGTGATGCGAGTGTTTTGCAGCGATTGGCAGACGAAGTGGCTGCACGTCGCTTCACCACCAATCAAATTCATGCTTGGCAACGCGAGATCTACGAGCAAACACTCTCGTTGAGCCGATTGATCAGCCGCCCCAACTTCACCAAGGTCGGACGTGATGATCTGGTGCGGATGATCCAAATGTATGACGAGCGGTTCTTTGCAGGAAAGATTCTGCCCACCGCCCGCGCCGAAGGACTGTCGTTTGGTTTCTCGTCACGGATGACGCGGGTGGCCGGCAAATTGGTCACGCACTATCCCCACGGGATCAATCGGCAACGGAACTTTGAGCTGATCCTCTCTTCGACGTTGTTGTTCCAAACGTTCGAGGACGTTGACCGTCCCGTTGAGGTGACAGGCCGTGTTTGTCGCAACCGACTCGAAGCGATGCAGCGGATCGCCGAACATGAGTTCACTCACCTAATCGAAATGCTGATCTGGAACAGCGGTAATTGCAACGAAAAACGCTTCCAATCGATTGCCCGTCGCTACTTTGATCACCGAGATTATCGCCACGATTTGATCACGCAGCGTGAACGCGCGCTGATCAAGTTTGACGTTCGCGTCGGAGATCAAGTGCGTTTTTATCACGATGGACACAACATGCTCGGTCGCGTCAATCGCATCACACGGCGAGCAACCGTGCTGGTGGAAAATCAAAAAGGAGAGCGCTTCAGCGACGGTGGCCGATACGTTCGCTACTACGTGCCCCTCGAAAAATTGACCAAGGTCCAGCCCTGAGGATTGGCTATACCAAGATCTCCTCGACGACACGGCCTGCAACATCGGTCAAGCGGAAATCGCGACCTGCATAGGGATATGTCAATCGCGTGTGATCGATCCCCAGTAAGTGCAATAGCGTAGCGTGCAAGTCGTGCATGTGCACCCGATCCGAGCGAGCGAAGTAACCAAATTCGTCCGTTTCGCCATACGCAAATCCGCTTTTCACACCTCCGCCAGACAACACCATCGTAAACCCTTGAGGGTTGTGGTCGCGTCCATTTTTGCCTTGCACGACGGGCGTTCGACCGAACTCACCGCCCCACACCACAAGCGTTTCGTCCCATAAACCACGGCGTTTTAGGTCGCGAATCAACGCCGCGACGGGCAAATCCGTGGCGGCGGCGTTTTTGTTGTGCCCCCCTTCGAGATTGCCATGCTGGTCCCATACCTGGCCGCTGCTGACGCTAATGAACCGTACCCCCGCCTCGGCCAATCGACGTGCCAACAAGCACCCACGGCCATACGAATCGGTCGTCTTTTCACCAATTCCATAATCGCGTAGCGTCGCTGCGGATTCATTGTTCAGGTTCATTACCTCCGGTGCAGCGTTCCGCATACGTGACGCCAGATCAACCGCTTCAATCGCACCTTCGATTTCACGATCCGAACCGCTGCGTGCCAAGTGCTGACGGTTCATCGATTGAATCAGTTCGAATCGTTCTCGCAGCGTCGCCTCGTCCTCAGTGCTGTCGAGAAACGGAATCTTGCCATCGCCAAACCGGCCGTTACGTCCGATCACGGTCGCTTGGTGCATCGCCGGTAAAAACGCGGCTCCGTAATTACGGGGGCCGCCATGCGCGGTTGCGGGCGAGATGGCGACATGAGCTGGTAAATCGGGATGGCCGCTGCCCAACGCGTAACTGATCCACGCTCCCACGCTCGGGCGAACCAGGTTGTCGCTTCCGGTGTTGACCATCCCGACGGCTTGGCCATGCGATTGCCCCTTGGTGTGCATGCTGCGGATGACACACATCGAATCGATTTCGGATGCCATATGCGGCAGCAAGTCGCTAACCCAGAGCCCCGATTCACCGCGTTTTTTAAAGTTCCACGGTCCCTTCATCAGCGTCGGGACGGCATCAATGTTGGCAGGCAACGCAAAGGGCAGCGGTTTGCCATCCTGCTTCGCCAACATCGGTTTGTAATCGAAGGTGTCGATGTGACTCGGTCCGCCATGCATGAATAAAAAAATCACACGTTTGATTCGCGGCGGCACATGAGGCACCTCGATTGCCGCAGCAGCGGATGACGAAACAAGTGACGGTGCCGAGACCACAAGCGAACCCAGTCCAATACTCGCAGCGGTATGGAAGCGTCGTCGTGAAATAGTCATGTTCAGACCTTAAGGGCGAGAGCGGCGTGATTGCCAGGCCGGCAAACTGAAGTGGCAATATGTATTTGGAGAGGGCTAATCGAGTAGACGGAATTCCGTCGCGGCAAACATCGCAGCGACAAACGCATGCCATCGCGAAGTCGAATTTTCCTGGCCTGCAAAGAACGCTGTGGCAAGTTCGCGATCCTCTGCGGTTGGCATCCGCTGAAAACAGCACCGATAAGCCTCGTCGATCCGCAGCGAAAATTTGTCGTGATCGCGGCAAATTCGCTGCGCCGCTGCCTCGGACCACTGCTGGATTTCGGGGCTGTTGATCAATACCAATGCTTGTCCTGGAACATTGGTGGTCGGTCGTTTGCCCACCAATAAATCGGGATCCGCTGCGTCCAATGCGGACAATAGTGCTGGCACATAACCGCGAACCACCGGCATATACAGCGTGCGGCAAGATTGTGAGAGCGATTCGATCTTGGCATTGCTGTTGCTATTGTTGTTCGAAACCAACACTCCCATGCCTTTCATCGGTTCAAATCGAGGCGTACGGTCAAGTTGGTTCGCAGCAACAAGCATCGTGTCGCGAATCGCTTCGGCAGGCAATCGCCGGCGATGCATTCGCCATAGCAGACGATTCTCGGGATCGATCTCGTTTGAAATGGAATTCAGTGCGGACGACCGCTGATACGCTTGTGTTGTGACAATCTGCCGAATCAACGGTTTCAATTGCCAGCCACCACGCAGAAAATCCGAAGCTAGGAAGTCGAGTAACTCCGGATGCGAGGGACGTTCGCCCTGCACGCCAAAATTATCAACCGTGCGGACGATCCCTTCGCCCATCAAATGCATCCAAACGCGATTAACAAATACACGAGCGACGAGCGGATTGTCGGGGTCGGTTAACCAGTCGGCCAATTCCAAACGTCCGCTGCCTTGCGGGGCCGCGATCGTAGCGCTCCCGCCACTGCAGACTTGCAAGAAGCCGCGAGGCACCACCTCGCCCAGGTTTGTGGTCTCGCCGCGAATATGAATCGGGCAGTCCGTTGTCTTGTCGCTGCTTCGGTCTCGAGGGGCCATCGCCAAGGGCGACGGCTCGGGAGGATTTTTTTGTGTTTCGCAATCTCCGCTTGGACCTGATCTCGTTCTTTGCTTTTTTGTTCAATTGCCTTGGTGATGCGAGGGTCCACCTTCGGCTTGTCCGTAGCCTCTCCCGCATCGTCGAGTCGGCGAAACTGAATCGCGTCGACGATCACATAGCCGTCGGTGTCTGCGTTGCTGATGGTGACGATGGCGTCTTGGTCCGCGTCAAAATGGAACTTACCTAGCGAGTTCCAAATCTCATCGATGGCCGCGGTTCGTTGGTTGACGAACACCGCATGGTTACCGTCTGTATCCTTGATGGTGACGGGAACTCGTGATGCCCGGTTGGAACCTGGCGAACCCGCGAGCCGGATTTCGTAACGTCCCGAATCAGGCAGACGTACCGAAAATTCGATCCTCAGCTTTCCTTTGTCTCCGTTATTATCGTGCACATAGCCTTTGGACACAAAGGTGTGAAAAAGAGTGGACGCTTTCCATTGCCCTGATTTTTTACCTTCTTCGTCATCGATCACCACCCCACCGGGAGTGACGTGTTTCTTCAGTGCCGCTAATTCTTTGTCAAGTCGCTTCAGATTCGTCTCGAGCGTCTTTTGTTGTCCCTTGTAAGTCGCGAGGGCTTCTTTGTGTTTGTCGCTAGCCGGCAGTGGCGACTTGTTCCACGTGCTGACGTACTTCTGGCTTTCGCCATTGAGCGTTTGCGTGCTGCGGAAAATCCCGGCCAGCGCGTAGTAGTCTCGCATCGGTACCGGGTCGAATTTGTGGTCGTGGCAGCGAGCACAGCCCAAGGTTAGTCCCAAAAATGCACGCCCCACCGTGTCAATCTGTTCGTCGACGACATCCATTTCCAGTTTGACTTTATCGCGTTCACTCAGCATCTTTGTCCCCAACATCAAGAACGTTGTGGCCACAAGGTTGTCCCACCGCTGTGAATCGCTTGCCGAGGGTAACAAGTCGCCGGCAATCTGTTGCTGGATCATCTCGTCAATCGATCGGCCATCGGCGAACGAGCGAACCAAGTAGTCGCGATAACGCCAAGCGTCGTGATGCGTGGCGTTAAAGTCAGCACCGTTGCTGTCGGCGTACCTAGCCAAATCCATCCAGTGACGCGCCCAATGTTCGGCAAACTCGATCGAGCTCAATAGACGATCGACAATTTGAATCCAATGTTGTGGGGATGGATTTTCGCTCCACGTCTGTTGCAATTCGATACTCGGCGGTAGTCCCGTCAAATCAAAACATAATCGCCGCAAGCGAACGTCCGGGGACGCGAGTTCGTTTGCGCGAATCTTCGCTTGCTCGAGTTTCTCGTCCAAAAAACAATCAATTGGCGAAGCGGAAAAGCCGGCGTGTGCACTCGACACTGACGTGAGCAGGTCCTCTGTTCGCGGGGCTGGATTCGCTGGCATGCTCGCGAGTGGGATCGCCGGAGCTTCGATCGGGCGAAACGCCCAAAATTGTCTGCCCGCCTCAATGTCGATTGCCGGTTTCGCTTTAGTCGTACCAAGCGGTTGGTCACGCGGATCGACCGCGCCGGCCGTAATCCATTGCTCGAAATCTGCGATCACCTGGCTAGGTAACTTTCCTTGCGGCGGCATCTCTGACGATTCGTAGCGAATCGCAGATATCAACAAACTGTCCTTTGGGTTGCCCTGTACGATCGCGGGCCCGCTGTCACCGCCGTTTGTCATGCCGCCGGAAGAATCGAGTCGTAGCGAGCCACCAAGATCATCCGAATCCGATGAGTGGCACTCGTAGCAGTGCTGAACGAGCACGGGGCGGATGCGTTTTTCAAAGAAATCGACGGATGCTGGATCCTGAGAGGATGCTGATTCCTGAGAACAGAGTATTACTGAAAAAAGTGCCAACGGAATTGCAATGGCAGCCAACAGATTGACACGACCCTTCGTCGGGCTGGAAAATGTGGCCATGGCAAAAGTCTATCGAGTACTAAGGCGGGGGATCGACGTCGATGGAGGCGGGAACGGCCGTGGACACCGCTTATGGGCGTTTCGGCACCCTCCTAGGTTAGCACAATCCTCTCAGCCCTGCACAATCGGAATCGAAGCATGCGGGCGGCGAGGGCGAGGCGAGCTTGCGATCGCTCACGTCGTCCACCTTTCTTCGATCGGTTCCTTTTCGACCCTCCAAGTTTGACTTTCGATGAAAATTCTGATTTTGACCGGCGCCGGAATCTCGGCTGAATCCGGAGTGCCAACCTTTCGTGACGCAAATGGATTGTGGGAGGGGCACCGGTTTGAGGATGTCGCCACGCCGCAAGCCTTTCAGCGAAATCCGGAATTGGTCCAAGACTTTTACAACCAGCGACGCCGTAGTTTGTTGGACGCAAAAATCCAGCCCAATGCAGCTCATCGAGCTTTGGCGGATTTTGAAGCGACGCATCAGGATGATTTTCTACTTGTCACGCAAAATATCGACGATCTGCACGTCCGTGCGGGTAGTAAGAAAGTGTTGCCGATGCACGGAGAGCTTTTGAAAGCTCGCTGCACCCACACAGGAGAAGTTTTTCCGTGGCGAGAGGATCTCGATGAATCAACGCCCCATCCCACGCGGCCTGAGATTCGCGGCACGCTGCGTCCCCATGTCGTTTGGTTTGGCGAAATGCCTTTGGGGCTCGAGCAAATCGAAGTAGCAGCCCGACAAGCCGACCTGTTTATTGCGATTGGAACTTCGGCAGTCGTCTATCCCGCGGCCGGCATCGTCCGCCAAACAAAACCGAGCTGCCGGAAAATTGAAATCAATCTCGATGCCACGCCCAACTCCGGCCAGTTTGATGAGTCGATTCGAGGCAAAGCGAGTGTTGAAGTGCCTGCATTTTTAAGCAGCTTGAGTGTCAGCTAAGCTGTCATTCGCCAAAAAAATCCCGACCGCTTCGTCGTGCGACGAAGAGAGGTCGGGATCAATCATGTGTCGATGTGAATGGCAATCGCCGGATCAAGCTATTTGATCTCGAACAGTTCGACAATGAAATGGAGTTTCGCGTTGGGGGGAATGACTCCTCCAGCGCCGCGTTGTCCATAACCGAGCTCCGCTGGAATTTCGAGTTCGATCATTCCGCCTTCCCCGATCAGTTGCATGCCTTCGGTCCAGCCCTTGATCACGCCGCTCAGCGGGAATGAGATTTTAGCGCCGCGGCGATAGGAGCTGTCGAAAATCGATCCGTCATCGAGCCAGCCTTTGTAATGGACTTCCACGCTGTCTTTCGCAGTCGGTTTCGCTTTATCGCTCTTACGCAGAATGCGGTACTTCAGGCCAGAGTCCGTCTTTTTGAATTCTGCTTTTGCATCTTCATCGATCGCGCCCGGTTTGTCTTTTTCCTGGGGGTCGACTGGACCAGGTTTCAGTTTTGAATCCTTGTCGTCCGCAGGAACTTCGTCGCCATTGGCACCGAGAGTCATAGAAACAAAGAGCAGCAGTAGCAAAGCGGTTTTCAGCATGCGATCCATCCTAAGTAGAGAAAATTGGGGTGGGTGAGCGAAAGATCATAGCAGAATGGGGAGGCGGCGTAGGCGACCAGGATTCACTTCCCCTCTGGGT